>NZ_JADPJQ010000020.1:0-2796 GCF_023073515.1 Bradyrhizobium sp. 17
CTGCCTCTATGGTGCTGGCATCCGGCAAAGCCGGCACCTGGAAGCGTCTGCGGGCCGGCGGGGTTGCCCAATTAGCACAGTGGGCGAGGATTCCCCCCAATCAGGATGATATGTGAGATAGTCGACAGACTGTGTCGGAAGAGGCGATACTGTTGAGGCGGGATGATGGGCCTAGTCGCGTCAGTTTGCATGTCTGAAGATGTACTTCGCTTCTACCAGTTAGCTGACGTGTGCAGGGAACGGACGGCGCAAGCCCGTCAGTCCGTCGACGCGGAGCCGTGGCTAAAGCTTGCTGAGGACTGGCTCGAATTCGCACGAGCCGACCAGCAACGGCGCGACAACGGAGCGCTTACGAGCCGCGCTGCATCCGATGAACAGCGACCAGAAGATCTGGCCGCTCGAGCACTTCCACCAGCTTGTCCAAGATGATGCGCTCGTTATTCCGGGGCCTCGGTTCTAAGTATTCTTCCAGAATGCGCTGGGCGTCACTAACAGCCTGAAGAGCTAGCTGTTCATCCGTCATCTGTTAGCCTCCAGTGGCCATTCAGAACGGAAGAACTTACGTGTAAGATGGTTCCAAATCCCTTCAATTGCCGGTTGATGATGCGGTGCTCACGATAGGGGGAGCCCCCGTCAATGGAAGCCATGCTACTGCTTCCGAGGCGAGGCCATTTGCCCTCAGGCGGCATCCCATCCGCTTCCCAATCTGGAATTTTGGGAGGCAATGGTGAAATCGGCTTCCCTGCCGGCGGACTGGCGCCAGGCTGCCAGGCCGAAGCATAAGGACAGCGTCAACGCAGTCACCACTAGCAGCGCGGACATAAACTAGCTCACGCGCACCCCCTCTCACGCCCGAGAGCGCGCATAGCTGGGCCGGGGCCGCTCTGCCAGCTCAAGCGAGGCAGCAACATTAAACAGCTTCCATGCGGGAGTTCCTAAGGAGCGCGGTGCAACCCAAATTCCTAGCAGTCGTCGTCCAGGCATGACTTGATGTGCGTTTCGGAGCGAAAGCCCGATGCGCCTTGTTTTGCGTTATCTCGGGATTTGTCTCTGCGCGTCACTCGCGGCGTGGTTGTCCTTCGCGCTGATCTATTGACCGAGCAAATCATCGCCAGGTGTCAGCAGCCGCACGTAGGTACCGCGCTCGTGCAGGTCGAGCCAGCCGCGCTCGACGGCATACTTGATGCCGGCACCGAACTCTGTGCCGCTTCCCTTGAGCGTGTAGAGGAAAGGAGCCGCTTCTATTTTTTTAGGAGCAATCCCATCTCTCGCGCCATCCGCTTCACCGATCCGGTATGCCGCCCGAGGACTGCCGCAATTTCCGACGCGGCGCGCCGACGTGCCATCGCGGCAAGCCTCTTTCGCTCGCTCTCGGTCCACTGCTTTGGCTTGGATGATTTCATTTCGAGATCATCCGGCCGGCTCGACGAAATCGGTATTTGGAAATTTCCGGGTGGCTACCCTTGACGGCTTGGTGCAGGCCGGAGTCTGATCACCGGCATGGGGCGACATCAGCAGGACATCGACGATCTCGCGCGCATGGAGCGCCTCTGCCTGGATGGCGGAGGAGAGCAGGGTGCCCAGAGAGGCCGGCGCATTGCGCGAGATGGCGGAAAACTACCGGTCGAGAGGCTGCGAAACTGACCTGCCTAGGACCGTAGATTGCCCGCGACGCGGACGAAAAAAACGAGCGATTTCAGCAAGGTTGACAAGACACCCCTTCCGCCAAAACATCAATCAAATCAGCTAGCTAGCAGAGGCGGTTCCGCCCGACGCACAATCGAACGTACAATGGGCGAGCGACGATGAGCGCCGTAGATCTCGTCGGCTGGGTTCTTTTGTTCGTCGTATTCATCATCACCGTGAGTGCAAGCAAAAGCCCGCCAGCGTGAACCCGGCGCACAAAAAGAGACCGCCTCAGCGGGCTTCCTCTAAGCTTATTTAGGTCCGTTTTTTGGACAATTCGCTGCGGAGCAATACTTAACGTCCATCGCGCGTTCTTTTCCGCTTTTCCCGCAGGTGTTTACTGGGCATCTGACACCTTTGCCCGAGTTACCGCCCATCTTCCCTTGGGCATTCGCTTCGCCAGCGTTGAACAAGAACGGCAACACCCCGACAGCCGCAATGGCTACGATCTTGAGCATTTCCACCTCCTTGGTTTGTTAGAACCAAGCATACCACCACGGCGAGCGGAGTGTTGCAAGGAAGGAAGCGACGCCCAACGAAGCCCAGCCCCGCCAGCGTGAACCGGCGGGCTTTCATTTGTTGACAACCAGACGCCCAGGCACGAAGCTTGCTTTCATAAATGCGTCGCCAATCATTGCTTTTCTATTTCTCAGAATTCTTTTATCCATATGGAGGCACCGTGACCGACGAGGAAATCGCCCGTCTGCGCGCCCATGACAGCAACATCAGTCGATATCGACGGCTGCTTAAAACCAATCTCTCAGATCTTGAGCGCCGGTATTTGGAACAGCGCCTGAGCGAGGAAAGATCGGCGATCAAGAGCTTGGCTCATCCTCCTCCCACCCCACGGAATGAGCACGGCCGATCAGTTTGAGGCGGGTGCGTTTTGATCTTTGCTCGTGGACCGGCGAGCTTCGATTTTCCAATCGAACTGAACCTTCACACTCCACGCCCATACTGATGAGCATCCGGGATTTTTGCTAATCCCCTCCCGGGGCTGGACGGATATCAAGCCGCCGGGATGTCATTCGGCCTGCAATATTGGCTCTGACGCATATTCGATGATCGTGATTGTTTTTATGGCGCGCCAATCAGCCTAGCCTGAAGGAG
>NZ_JADPJQ010000061.1:0-17997 GCF_023073515.1 Bradyrhizobium sp. 17
ACGTCAACCTGATCTCGAAGGGCATCATCGACCCGACCAAGGTGGTGCGTGTGGCGATCCAGAACGCAGCCTCGGTTGCGGCCCTGCTGATCACCACGGAAGCCATGGTCGCCGAGCTGCCCAAGAAGGGCGGCGCCGGTCCGGCAATGCCTCAGGGCGGCGGCATGGGTGGTATGGATTTCTAAGTCAACGGTGCCGAGCTCAACCGTAGAGAGGCCTGGCAGCAATGCCGGGCCTTCACGTTGGAATGCGTTCAACGGCGACAGTAAAACCGCTGCGGCTGCACAGCTCCCCCATGCAGTAGAGACGTCCTATCGCTTTTTCTTCTTCCCAAAAATTTCGTTCCAATTGTCCTTATAGGCTTTGGATACTGCCTTCTGACCCTCGCCCATATCTTGCCTTTTCGGTGCAGCGTCCGGTTTGTTTTCGGTCTTGGTCGAAGATTCCGGCTTGGCTTCGACAACCTTGTTCTCGGCGTTCGGCGTTTTAAGCGAAGTGTCTTTGGCCTTATTAACTGACATTGTTTTTCCTTACAGGCGTAGGGCGACGCGCCAGCAGCCGTCTGGCTATGTAAGCCGATCAAAAATCTAGAACAACCGCCGCAGGCCTGGATTTTTTCGCATGGGTGCATGGCTGCCGACAGATGCGTCGCTATGACGGAGAATGCGACAGACCGTGGCCCCGGCGAGGCAAAGCTCTGTCGATCGAATTCCGAAGAGAAATCAATGGTTACACCGACAGAATTGTCGTCGACTTCACCAACCGCCACACGGGCGGCACCCAAATAGATGCGGAGCAAACGCTGGCGGCGGCGGTGTGCCTCCGGGTGGCGGCGGCATGGGCGGCATGGGTGGTATGGATTTCTAAGTCCAACCGTTCCGAGCTTAACAAGAAAGGCCCGGCAGCAGTGCTGGGGTTGGGACCGCAACTGAACTATGCGGCGTGTCGGCGCGCCATTTCTGTTAGGGCGTCGAGCCCCTTTTCCGTCAATGAATAAGGCGCTGCCTGCTCTTGGCTGGTCTTTTGCACTAATTCCTTCCGCTTCAAATATTGCATGAGAGCATTTATCGAAGCGTGCGGTATTTCTAGAGCATTTTTCAAATCTCTGATCCGCAATGATCGTGCGGTGCGTATAGCCGCGAGCACCGCGCGAACGCGATCTGATTCGACGGGCAACCGAGGCGCGTGCGCCAAACGGGCGTCCGGTTGGCGTTGCGGATGGTTTAACCCTGTCGCATTGATCTGATAGACCGTTCTATCAGCAAGTCCTTCCTGCGCCACGACAAAGTGCCTAGCAACAAAACCATCGAGGATCTTCTGAACAATTTTCTCTTGTAGCAATACCGCAAGCCTTATCTTGGTTGCATCGGTCGCGTAGGCTCCCGGAATTGCCGAAAGCACTCGCGCCTCATCGTGTGACAGCAAAACAGTCTTGTCCTTGGTGCGCGAGACGACCTCAAGAATTCTTTCTGGGTCCCCGAATTTCACAAGCGCTCGCGCGTGAAGTTTGACCACAATCTGACGAACTCTTTGAAGAGTGATGCCTAACCTTTCGGCGAGTTCATCACCGTGCATCGGCCGGTCTAAAACATCGAGCAAACGCTGCGCGCCAGGGCCAGGAAGTGCGCTACCGCGCCGAATTCGGTCCGGAATTGTCTTGAAGCGACAGTTTCTTCCACGCGGCGTGAAATACCACGCGTTCATCTCGCCGCGCCTTGCAAGTCCGAGCTCCCTCAGTGCTTCTAGTGCCGTTGCTGCTTTTTTGAGATCAAGCTTGGCTTGTATTGCAATTTCAGTCTTGGATTCTTTGCGGGATCTAAGCGCGGCAAGGCAAGCCGCTTGGGATTCAGTCAGAACGAGACTCTGAACTTTGGTATCCATGCTGGCTCTCCGCCTGATTCGGACAAGGCAATAGTGTGCGGCACATAGCGACAAAACACAGGCACCGTCAGCAACAATCCACAACGCGATCAGATAGCTCAATCTCCCCACGAGGGCGCATACATCCGGGTCACTTTCCAGCGCCCAGTTCCGACACGCCTTGGGTGCGCCGACGCCCGCGATCAGCCAATTATGGGTAGCGATGTCCTAGAAGCATTTTCGGAGTGTTCATCCTATGCCGCCTGTGTCGGCAGTGAGTTTCAATCGGATCCTTGGGGGTAAGCGCCCATTTCTCGGCAATCGGTTAAGGCATGGTCAGTTGAGGCCGCCGCTTGTATTTCTTTCCCGACCCGCATGGGCATGGCTCGTTACGGCCGACCTTTCCGAAGTTTGGTGCCTCCTCTCTGAATTGGCCGCCAACTTGCTGGCCGATCCGCCAAGCATTGAGGGTTTCGATGTAGTGCGGAATGAGATCAGGAGCTTCGGCGGTAATCTCGTCGATCTGTTCTTTTGCAAGCGTGCTTTCGCCACGACCGATCTGCACAAGGGCGACGAGGCCTGCCAGTGCACTGAGCGCGCCTCCATCGCCACCCCGCACTTTGGCCCAGGCTTCGGGGCGCAGTTGCAGGGCGGTGTCGAAACCGTCGATCCAGATTTCCCAGAGAATCTCATTGTGTCGCATATCGACGTCGAACAACGGTTCGTAGTGCCCGCCCCCGCGCTGAAGCTCGGCTGCGACGGCGTTGTAGCGCTCCATAATCAACCCAACCAATTGCTCCGCTTGGTTGGTGTTTTCGAAGACGGGCGCCGCATCCTTGTTCCCACGGCCCCATACCATCGGTAGCCATTCGCTGGGCATGATCAGGTCGGGACAGACAAGGATGCCAGCGAGGAACCCGTCGAGCTCGGAGAGTAACATCGCCTCGTCGTCGTCCAGGCTGGCGAGTAGCTTCTCAAGCTGCTTTAGGCGACGTGGAATATCCGACATTTGGGTTTCGACTCGATACCGGATGTTCCAGGTTAGCCCTTGAATGGGAGAGCATGACCACCGTGTTATTTTATGTCAGGCCGTGGCTTGACGTGACGCACCGCTCAGCCATTCGTTTGTTTTCGACCATCGCCCGCGCCCCGAGACATTCCGAACAGCGATAGCGACAGCCTTCTTCTGACCAACAAGGACGACAAGCTTCTTGCCGCGGGTGACTCCGGTATAAAGCAGATTTCGTTGCAACATGGCGTAATGCTGGGTCATGACCGGAATCACAATGGCGGGATATTCTGAGCCCTGACTCTTGTGGATCGTCGCTGCGTAGGCGGGCACCAGTGTGTCGAGTTCGCCAAAGGCGTAAGTAACCGCGCGACCGTCAAAACTGGCTAGAAGCTCACCGTCCTCGAGATCGACCTCGTCAATATAACCGATGTCGCCATTGTAGACCTCCTTGTCGTAGTCGTTCTGAATTTGCATGACCTTGTCACCAGGCGCGAAGGTCCATCCAAAGCGTTCGACCTTCTTCTCGCCCGCTGGATTCAATGCCGCTTGCAGCTCAATATTGAGCGAGCGAGCCCCCACACCGCCTCTATTCATTGGGCACAGGACCTGAATGTCACGGATGGGATCGAAGCCGAAGCGCGCGGGGATCCGGGTCTTTACCAGCTCGACGATGCGCTGCACGGCGATTTCCGGCTCTTCCGCTTGGACGAAATAGAAATCGCTATCGCTTCCAGGCGGGCTGAGATCGGGAATGATGCCTTGGTTGATGCGATGGGCGGTGGTGATGATGCGACTTTGCGCGGCCTGCCGGAACACCTCGGTCAATCGCACCACTGGTATGGAGCCAGAAGAGATTATGTCCGCCAGCACCTGGCCCGGCCCTACGGAGGGAAGTTGGTCAATATCGCCAACAATCAAGAGAGCTGCGGTGGCAGGCACAGCCTTCATGAGTGCCTGCATCAGCATGACGTCCACCATGGAGGCTTCGTCGATAACCAACAGGTCGCAATCGAGTGGATTGTCATCACCGCGCTTGAACCCACCCGTCTTTGGGTCGACTTCAAGCAGCCGATGGATGGTTTTTGCTTCAAATCCTGTCGCCTCGGTCATGCGCTTGGCGGCGCGGCCGGTGGGCGCGCAGAGCAGAAGCTCCACGCGCTTCGCCGCGAGAATGCGCAAAATACCTTTGACGATGGTGGTCTTGCCGACGCCCGGGCCTCCGGTCATCACCAGGGTTTTCGACATAAGCGCGAGTTTAATGGCCGCGACTTGGCTTTCCGCAAGGGCAAGCCTGATCCGTTCCTCGACCCACGGCAATGCCTTGTCGGGATCGATCCACGCCCAAGGAAGCTTACCATTGGCAAGTTGAACCAGCCGCTCAGCAATGATGCGCTCGGCCCGGTGCAGACCTGCCAGAAATATACAGCGTGTTTGGCCGACACTATCGGCAACGACCGCGCCCTCCGATGTTTCAAGATCAAGTGCCGTCCGAACGAGGTCTATCGGAACCTCGAGCAGCTTCTCGGCCAACGGCATCAGGTCGTCCAGCGGCAAACCACAGTGTCCCTCGTCCATTGCCTCCGTGAGGGCGAACGAGATGCCAGCCCTAACCCGGATGATGGCTGTCTTCTCGATCCCGAGCTTCATGGCAATCGCGTCGGCTGTCTTGAATCCTATGCCCCGAATATCCCGAGCCAGACGATAAGGATTCTCGGACATGACCTGCACGGCATCGGCGCCGTAGGTCTTGAAAATCCGCACCGCTCGCGCGGTGCCCACGCCATTACTGTGCAGAAAGACCATGATCTCGCGAATGATCTTCTGTTCGGCCCAGGCGCCGGTAATGCGGCTGGCTCGAACAGCGCCGATGCCCGTGACCTCACGAAGGCGCTCGGGTTCGGCTTCGATCGTGTCGAACACCTTCTCGCCGAAGGCGCGCACCAGCTTCTTGGCGTAGACCGGTCCGATGCCTCGTATCATGCCAGATCCGAGGTATTTCTCGATGCCGTCAAGCGACGTCGGCTCCGAAGTCTTCAGAAACTTCGCCTTAAATTGCTGACCATGCGTGCGATCGTTGATCCATTCGCCGGATGCCGTAACCCACTCGCCGGCGGAGATGACAGCCGCATGCCCAATCACCGTGACCAGTTCGCGGTGCCCACGTGCCTTAATCCGCAGGACACAAAAGCCGCTTTCCTCGTTGTGAAACGTCACGCGCTCGACCGGGCCCGCCAGAACTTCCTGTGTCATTGGCTGAGACTGAGTTTTCATTGAAAGTGCTTCACTGGTCCGGTGCTGCGATTTGGGCTGTTACCACGACCGCAGCAAGCAATATCATCCACCCGAGACACATATGGTCAAGATCACTTGCACTTGACGGGCGTCAAAGGCTGCCTCGCCAAACTGATTGGCAACCCGCCCAGCTAACGCCGATGGGTGTTATCGGCAAGGATTTGGGCGTGCCCTATGGCAAGTGCGGGCACAACCATTCCGCAGCTCTTTTCCTTTGTATGGACCGCGGCCCTGGCCGGGCAAAGCTCTGACGTGAAAACCGCCTTTTAAATCGAAGCCCATTTGCTTTGCGATTCTGGCTAACTCACGATCCGCCACGATGGTGGCGCAGCCAATGGACCGCTGCCCTCCGAAGCTGGATAGTCCTGAAGCTCCGCTTGCCTGGCCCCCTTATTTTTATCGATCTCCCGCACGGTTTTCTTCGCGACATTCGCGGTGAGTTGAAGGAACGGCACAGCCGGGCCACGTTTTTACGCGCTTTGCAGCCTTTTCGGCATACCAGTGATCGCGCAATACATTTCAGCCGAGCCAAACCTCCGGAATCGAAGGACGATCAGTTTCAAGAGTGTGACCTAAATGTCACGCGACGCTTATGTTTGAAAAAGCCCGCAATTTCTCGAGCCCTCATTTGAATATATAGAGTGTCATTGCAATGGAGCTGCTTCGCTTTGCCGGAACTTCGAAACCCGCGTTACTGTATTTTTTGGTTTGTTGCCCAGCCGGCCTCCGCCCCACAGCCGTCTCGCATGGCAGGCTATTTCTCAGAAATTTCTGCCTCGGATCGGCCTTCGCGGGAAGGATATTACAGCTGCTCGCTTTACCGGGACGAAATCTGGCCTTCGATCGAAGCTACGTATGATTTTATCGGCTACCGCGATCCCCATCATTTCGCGGGTGGCTGGGTCAGCGTTCGTGCAGACGGCTCCGCGTCTTATTTGATCGACCCCGCGTTAAACACGCCGGAATTCCTGAACGTGATTGCCGCCCAGACCGGCACGGAGCTCGTAAGAGCAAGGATAGCCGTCACTGGTAAGCGCGCTCCCGCACACATCGGGGCGCCGGTCGCCAACGACTACGATGCCCACATCCCGTTTGGCGTCAAAGCCGAGAAAAGTTCAGAGCCAAAGCTGGGCAGGTTTATCGAGGACAGCGCCTATGGCGCAATGCTCGGGCTTGCGGTTGGCGACGCGATTGGCGTTCCGCTCGAATTTTCGGAGCGAGATGCACTCCCGCACGTCTCCGAGATGATTGGTGGCGGTCCATTCGGGCTGGAGCCTGGCGAATGGACCGATGACACCAGCATGGCGCTTTGCCTGGCTGACTCGCTGATCGCGCAACGCACTTTCGACGGCTTCGATGTCCTCAACCGTTTTGTCCGCTGGTGGGAAGACGGCGAGAACAGCGTGAACGGCCGATGTTTTGACATCGGGATCACGACGAGAGCCGCACTTGAGCGATATGCCCGGCTGGGAACGCCGGCCGGCGATGGGGCGCACAACAAGAACCATGCCGGTAACGGCTCCATAATGCGACTAGCGCCCATCGCCGTCTTCGCCGCGCACGATCGCAGCGAAGCTGTGCGCCTGGCCCATCGCCAGAGCATGCTGACGCACGCCAATAGGCTGGCCGCGAGCGCCTGCGAGTTCTTCGCCACACTGTTGGTCGAGGCGATGCGCGGGACGGACAGAAACACCGTATTGCGATCGCGCTTCTGGTTCAGTCACCCGGAACTGAACGCCATCGCCGCCGGAAACTGGATTGGAAAGACACGCGATGAGATTTCCTCCTCCGGCTACGTTATTTCCACGCTGGAGGCTGCGCTGTGGTGTGTGCATCGCACCTCGTCATTCGAGGAAGCAATCATTCTCGCGGTCAATCTCGGCAATGATTCCGATACGGTGGGTGCCGTGACCGGACAGCTTGCCGGCGCAATCTACGGACGCTCCGGCATTCCCACGCGATGGCTTGAGCAACTCGCCTGGAGAGAGGACATCGAAAGACGTATTGGATTGCTCGTGAAGGCTGCTAACAGTGGCAACGGGAAGGCCGAGAATTAATGACAATCAGCAACGCCCTATTTCGCGGGCGCGTCCACCGCGGAACGCAACAGATCGGCGGCAGCTGTATCGAGCTGGAAGCCGATGGCGCGAGAATACTTCTCGATGTCGGGCTGCCACTCGATGCTGATGGTGTCTCCGAAGAGTTGCTGCCTGATGTGAGCGGCCTCCAAAGCGACGACCCGTCCCTGAATGCAATCGTTATTTCGCACGGCCACGGCGACCATTGGGGCCTGTTGCCCCTGTGCAAGCCGAAAATTCCGCTCGCCATGGGCGCTGCCACCGCACGTATTATGAGCGCAGCGGCGCCGTTTGTGCCCAACTTCTTCGTGCCGGAAATAACATTCGAGCTAATTGACCGGAAGCTGCTCCAGATCGGTCCGTTCAGCATCACGCCGTATCTCGTGGATCATTCCGCCTACGACGCATATGCCCTAACGATCGAGGCATGTGGTCGACGGCTGTTCTATAGCGGCGACATTCGATCACATGGCCGCAAAGGCGCATTGTTCGAACGGCTGGTGAATAATCCACCGACAGGCATCGACACAATGTTGATGGAAGGCTCAAGCTTGGGCCGACTTGATGAGCTCGCCCAGTTCCCGACCGAAACGGAGATCGAAACCAGGCTGGCAGATGCCTTCAGGCTGCCGGGCTTCATCATGATCTCTGCCTCCGCGCAGAATATCGACCGAATGGTTAGTATCTACCGCGCTTGTAAACGCACCGGCCGGACGCTGTTACTCGATCTCTATGCGATGGAAATATTGCGCGCCTCGGGCAACTCCAACCTGCCGAATGTTGGCTGGCCCAACCTCTCTATCTACGTGCCGGAATATCAGCGCCGACAGATAGCCAAGAACAAGCGCTTCGATCTGTTACAGCCCTATAAGTCTGCGCGGATCTACCGCGAACACCTGACCGACATCGCTGATAAGACGGTTATGTTGTTCAGACCAGCAATGGCCCGTGACGTTGAAGCCGCCAAGCTCTGGGACGGCGCGAGATCGATCTGGTCGCAATGGGATGGTTATCTCAAGGAGGGCCCCGGCGCTAAGCTAAAGGCCGACTTTGCAGGGCGCGGCATAGCGCTCGACGTTCTCCATACATCGGGACACGCCAGCATCGCCGACCTCAAACGCCTTGCAAAGGCAATCAATCCTGCGACTCTGATTCCGATTCATACATTCGAGGGCGATAGCTTCTCGAAATATTTTAATAACGTCACGCGGCGCAGCGACGGCGAGGGGTGGGATGTCTAACTCACTTACGCCTCTCTGTAATGAGGATGAAAGCATCGTGAACAACCCAATTTTACAAAAGCATTTTGGCGACATCGCTGGGCTGAAAGCGCATAAATTTTTCACAGATACGGGGCTGATGGCAGACTTGCGCGCGGGCAACGTCTTTCCTGCTGTTCGCAAGGAAGAGGTGCACTTCTACTACGGCGGCGCCCGACTGTGCGTTTACAAAACGGGCCGTGTCTACACCAACAATCGATATCTCAAGATTTCAGACAACGGACAATCAAGGGATGTAGCCATTCCCAAAGAGTGGTTCACATGCGAAAGTTATGAGTCAATTAAAGAAAACTGCAGAACGTATCGACCTGTCGAAGGCGAACTCCCGGTAGTCAGCCAGCTCTTCCCCATGTTTTCTCTGGCGGCCGACAGATTGCCGGATAATCAGGCGAGATTGATAGATATCGAATGTCGTTTTCCCGGCACCCCTAAAACAAAAACGGCACAAGACATGATCGATTGCCTTTTTATAACGGCAGGTGGAACCCTCGTATTTGTTGAGGTAAAACTGAGTTCAAACAAAGAAGCGCGCAGTGATGGCAAACGCGAGCCGAAGGTAGCAAGCCAACTCCAGCGCTATCGAAGTCAATTTGGATCGAAGCCCCTCCGTGACGAAATAACGAAGGTCTATACGGGCGTAAATGCCACAATATTGGAACTCATGGGCAGCGAGGTGCGACAACATTTGGTGCCGAAAAGATTATTCCAAAGCGTCCCTCTGCTGATTGTTGGGAAGAAAGCCAGTGTGTCGCCTCAGGGGAAGGAGGCCTGGCAAGGTCAATTGCTCGCAACTTCGCTCGATCTGAAAGCTGAAATCATTGGCCTGGACGGAAGAAGCGAAAAAATGTGCAGCGCTCTCTGTGATTTTTTCTCCACGCTAGACCGCGATTCTACAGAAGCAACCCTGTAACCCTTTCGCTCAATTTTTTGATCCGCTCAGAAAGAGCTCAAAGAAGTGGTCACAATAGGCGAAGGTTTGATGACCTGCCTAAGAAATGATGATCTAAAATGTTTAGTCTGGTGATGCTTTGCTCCTATTTGTAATCGGGGATATTCACGGCTGTTTCGACAAGCTGCAACGGCTTATCGCTGCATGCGATGCCTTTCGGGGTAGCCAGAGCGCCCGGTTCATTTTTCTCGGCGATTTTATTGATCGCGGACCACTGAGCAAAGATGTCATGAATCTGCTAATCCAAGGGGAAAAGTCGCTTGATCGTGAGTTTGTCTGCCTCCGCGGCAACCATGAGGAAATGTTGATCCGTGCTGCCAGTGGTGATCGATCCGATCGCGATCTAATGACTTGGTGGGGAAATGGCGGCGAAGCAACGCTGAAGAGTTACGGTGTGGACGACCCCAGCGATTTGCCCGTTGAGCATCTAGCTTGGATGCGAAGCCTCCGGCGAGAGACAAGCGACGATCATCGGATGTTTGTTCATGCTGGGATCAGGCCCGGAGTGCCGCTTTCGTCCCAATCAGACGAAGATCTTCTATGGATTCGGGAGCCGTTCCTGTCGTCCGAAGAAGACCACGGCATTCTCGTGGTGCACGGCCATACGCCGACTTGCAACCGGCAGCCCGATGTTCGTCTAAATCGAGTAAATATCGATACCGGCGCTTGCTTCGGTGGCCCTCTTACTGCAGCGGTCTTCGTTAGAGATGAGGTCTTACCGATGTTCTTCATTGAGGATTCCGGCAAGATTTCACCCGCGATCACCCGGGTCTCCCATCATCCAAAAAACACGGACATGCGAATGAGAACGTCATTTCGAAGTGCTGACTTTTCAACGACACCTTCGTCGGGACCGGAGTGGCACGTGACCGTTCTACCCTACGGCGGCGGCAAGCGGTGGCTTGCGGAAGGTATCGACGACCTTCTTGCTATTGACCGCTCTCGGCTTACGAGCGTTATCCACCAGAGAGTCTACGATGCCACCGTGACAGGCGAGGCCTATCACGATGTCGAAGGCGCCCGCTCTGCGATGGAGGGCTGGGCTTATCCGAGGACCTGGATTGACTTCGAGACGGTTTCATTTGCCTCACCGCGCTGGACAGGCACGCATCCGAACCAGGCTATTCCGTTTCAGTTCTCTGCGCACGTCGAGCAGAGCAACGGGAGCGTCGAGCATCGCGAGTTCCTTAGCCTCGATGGCAACGATCCGCGTCGCACATGTGCCGAAGCGCTGCTGGAGGCGGTCCCGTCGACCGGTGCGGTGATCGCCTACAATGTCAGCTTTGAACGGAGCTGCGTCATCCGGCTGGCGAACGCATTTCCGGATCTAGAAGACAAACTCCGGTCTATCGCCAGCCGCCTCGTCGATCTACATCCGGTGACACGGGACAACTGGTATCATCGAGATCAACGAGGAAAATGGTCTATAAAAGCTGTTTTGCCCACAGTTGCAGGTGAACTGGGCTATGCACACCTGGAAGTGAAAGATGGCAAGAGCATCGGCAGATTTTATCGCGAGGCCATCGCTGTAGATACCAGCGCGTCTCGTCGCCAAGCCATCGATGCCGCACTGCGCGCTTACTGCGGGCTAGACACGAGGGCCATGATGGTCGTTGCAGCAGCCCTGCTGGGGAATCAGTATGTAATTTCGTCTGCAGTGCCGCGCTCTTAAGCGTTCGACAGACCATCCACTCGTCCACTGAATGGACCACGGCCCTGGCAGGGCAAAGCTCTACTGCGGAATTTTCATTGAAAATCAATGCCCGGGCAGTTCTGCGATTCCCCGCGATCGCAACCCGGCACCAAAGTGGCGCAGGTAGTGACACGGCTGCCCTCCGAAGCTGAACCGGAAAACTCGCGACCCTGACCTCGTGCTATGCGGGCGGGTTTGTGCGTGCGGCACTGGGGCGGGACCCAGGACCGATGATCCAGCAACATCAATCGTGCTTCGGAACGGGCTGCGTGAGGCATCGGATACCGCCACCGCCTGACGCAATGTGCTCGATGTTCAACATGCGGACCACGCGCCCAGGAAATTCGGTTTTGAGAACTTCCTCTGCCCGTTTGTCGGATTCGGGCTCACCAAAACACGGCGCGATTACCGCTCCATTCGCCAGATATGAGTTCAGATAGACGGGTGCAAACAGCGGACCGCGCCCTCTCTGCAGGCTTTGCGAAGGAGGAGCAAAGATGCGCAGAGTAAAGGGAATTCCGTCAGCGTTACGCGCATTCGACAGAAGCTCTATGTCTCTCGTTCGTATCTCATCAAGGTAGCCGCCATTACCCGAGGGCCCTTCAACGAGAAGTCTGCAGCAACTCGTGAACATTACATAGCCATCAATGTGACCGCTGGTGATTGGCTCTTCCGGGTCGCCTTCCAGCCAGATTACCTTCCTGGCACCTATCGATCTAAGGAAGACTTCGATCGCGTGCTGATCAGTGATCGGATTGCGGTTGGGGTTCAGCAGACAGCTTTTTGTAGTAATGAACGTTCCATGGCCATCCGTTATGAACGCGCCCCCCTCCGCAATGAACGGTGCGGCAATACGAGGGCAACCGAAGCTCATGAGCGTGGAGACCTTATCACCTGGCCGTCTGGGGCGATCGCGTGTTGACCCCCATCCGTTAAAATTCCAGTCGATCGCGACCGGCTTTCCGTCGCTGATCGCGAAAGTGGGGCATATGTCACGCAACCAGATGTCATCGACGGGTGCTTCCATTAGCTTGACTGAGTCGGGAAAGCGCTGTTGCCGTGCTTGTCGCATGCGTTTAGGTGGAACGAGCAACCGAACCGTTTCAAACTCTGCGATTGTTGAAATTACAGCGCGTAATTCTTCGAGAACGCGAGCATGCGATTCTCCCCACTCTGAATGGACTGCCCAAGACATGTAGCAACAAGAGTGGCCTTCCCATTCCGCTGGGATAGTCACGAAGGCGTGGTTTATAGTCATAGACTTTTTGAAACGTATTGGGTGAAGGATTGTGTCGGACTCACGTGTTTCGAACCGGCCAAACCGAATCTCCAATATCGAGCGATAGCGAGTCTCGCCTCCGGCCGAGAGTGGCACTCAGGAGGTTCCTTAGCCAGTTGCTTCTGGATCCCGACCCGGGGTCCACAGACGATCTGTCTACTCCCCGTTCTCATTCGTAAATCAAAAGGGTGTTCGAGGATCGAAACTGCCATCTCCTGAGTTTTCTTGTAGAGATTTCGGTCGATACCTACAGCGTCGCAAATCTTAGTGGGCCCGTTGCACAAATTGAATTCGGTGAAGTCCTTGCGACCAAATTTCTCGTGCCGCTCGATCATGATCGCCTGCGAGGAAGCCGCAGGTTCAATAGCTCGGATCAAGACGGCGCTGCCGTAATCGACGCGATCCGTGACAAAATTGATCGAAGGTGCTCCGGAACCATTCTCATAGATGTAAAGATGGGCTGGCGCGAGGCGCATGGGTTTGCTGTAAGGCCTGGGCCTTCTGCATTCATCTGAATAGCAGTGAGACGCATAATCCGACTCGTCGTAAGCTTCTGTCTCTACGATCATGCCTCCCGCTTTTTTGCCTTCCAGTTCAAAGAATAGAAAGCAGCCGATCAAGTCCGGCGCAACAACCTCCGCGGGCCTATCAAAGAACTCGCACTTGAGTGGGCTCGCATTGATGCAACTTTTTTGGTCGATCATTTAACGTTTTTGCCTTGTTTTTGGTCCCAGTTGTCGGTCGGATTCAGCCGTCAGGAGTGATAGCCGAACGAGCAAGCAACTCAGCAATTCGGCTGAGCTCTCGCAGCTCCTGGCCCGCATCACTCTTCTCAACGGCCCGCTCTATGAGCACGTCGTCCCAGACCAATATCTTTCGGACACTTGGTGGAAGGTTTGTGCTCTCCACGTCAGATACTCTAGCCGTCCAGTAATCGAGCTGTTCGGATCAGCTCCTTCTCGGATCGCTCACCAACGTGCGGAGCTCCAATAGCTCTGACGTTCCATTTTTCGCTCGTCCACTGAGCAATCAACGCGCCGATACACACGATCGAATGATAGATATGCTTCGGAAATTTATCGCCCATGTGCCCGCGGATTTCCGAGTCGCTCAAATGAGAGACCGAGGGACAGCCGCATACCTCTTGAGGTCGGGCACTGTTTCGAGATCGAAAACGTTAAGAAGCTCACGGGCAATCTCCCAAAGGCACAACAACTTGCAATTGTCTCCGCCTTAGCTAATCTCACCAGGGAATGATTACTGCGCTTTACTGATTGAGGTTTCCTAAAACGACCGAGAACGTTTTTTCTGTTACCAATCCACTTCGAGAACGCCTTTAGAGCATCCAGATGTATCAGACCGTATTAGAAGCACTGCAACAATTAGCTGATAGCGGCGTAAACTTCGGTGTTGAGAACAGCCGCAAGGGCGAAAGAGAATTCCAGAACGCACTCGGTGGCAAGCTCCAGGAGCTAACTCGAATGGACGAGTGGAGCTGGCGCTATCATGCAAGAAAGGAAGAACGATTCAAAACACAGGCGCTCACTAACACAAGCTCAATAGCGGTGGACTTGGTCGGCCGACATCAAGAATGTGGCGCGGTAGCAATAGAACTGAAATATGTTGCGATAAAGCCGAACGGAGTTGCGCCCCAGGATGCTTACGCTTTCCCGTGGGACGTAGCTAAGGATTGCCTCAAGCTAGACCTATTGCGAGCCGGACGTTGTGAGCCGGCGAAGGGAGGAAGTGCTCTTCCCGACCCAAGCAAGCTCCAGACCTACTGTATCGGGATGACCAGCTGGCCGGTGTTCTGGGAGGGGCGGGAGAAATTTGCTTGGGCCACGAACTTCCTTGCACAGATCCAACCGTCAGTCGCGCGATTTGAAGGCCTGATTCACACGATTGGGCCGTCTGAAAAAACGGTGTCCTATCATAAGCGACACCACATTTCATTCGGTCGCGTTTGGACCGGCGAATGGAGGGACTACACGAAAGGGTTCCGTTACATTTTTCTGCGTCCGGAGACGAACAGCGTGCCGGCTTGGACCCACCACAAAGACCGGAGTATTGACGAACAATCTCAGATAATCCCGTTTCTCAACGTGGGAGCACGCCAGGAATGGGAGCGCCGATACTCACTAGAAAAAGCGAATGCGGGAATAGCGGAACGCGAACGATCTAGTTCATCAGAACATCCGCAGAGTGGCGCAGTCTAGCCATTGCCAATGTTTGATTGACCTTCTGAAGAGATTTGGGGGAACGATGGATCATGATGAACTTGCCGCCCGCGCGGCCGTTGCCAATTGGGTATGAGAGGAAGGCAAGCTTTCAACCGAGTTTCGTAGGATGAAGAAGTTGGAGGCTGACCAACTCCGAGGTTTTCTGATCAAGTGGCAACTCGCTAGAACGAGCCCAACCGAGCAACGCGGATCTACAAGCTTTTTTGCGAGATCGTTGGCACTCTTGCCGAGCGCCTCAAGATCACGACAGAAGAAGCGGAGATGCGTCTGTTCTCGGAAGGACGGGGCAAGGGACGATGGCGCGAGTATCTCAAGCTGCAGGATCAATCTAGCCATAATTAAAACGTCGAGTGTGGAATGCCAACTATTGCACCTGCTACCATAACCTGGTCGATCGATCACTTGTTGACGCACGGTGACACTGATATCTTTCCTTATCCTCTCGAATTCCGCTTCCTTGCTGATCGGAAAGCCGAGATTGCAGCTGACTTGGCCAAGCAGGAGATAGGAAGTTATCGTCCCATGAGCGCTTTGGAATCCCTCGTTCCAAAGAGCCGATATAATTTCCGCGTCGCGCATCAGTTATTTCCGATAGATTGCGTCCTTCTCACAAGTGCCATTCATGTAATCGGCCCCGAGCTGGAAAAAAGCCGTCTCCTTCCAGATCAAGGACCATTCTCTTACCGCTATCTGCCGAACGAAAACTTTGACTTGTTTTCTGAAAACTGTCGTTACGGTGATTGGCTTCACAATCAGTATTTGCGCCTCCCTTTTGCAGAGGACGAATACACGCACGTCGTTGAGGCCGATATCTCGGAGTTTTATCAACGCATCTATCATCATCGACTAGAGAACACACTTCTGGTTGCGACAACGAACAAGCCGGTCGCGCGGTTCTTAAAGCAGTTCATTTCGGACGTCAGAGCCCGGCAGTCGTTCGGAATACCTGTAGGAGGCAATGCCAGTCGCCTGCTGGCCGAACTTCTGCTGAATGACACTGACCGCGCCTTGATCGCTGAAGGATATGAGTTCACCAGATATGTAGATGACTTTCGGCTCTACCTTAAAAGTGACCAGGATCCGTATGCAGCCCTAGCATTCCTGTCCGAGCATTTGATGACAAATGAGGGACTATTTCTGGCGAGCGCAAAAACCAGGGTTCACACATTAGAAGAATATCTTGAGCGGTTGAACGTCTCGAGCGGCGAAGACACTGCTCAGGCCGATGAGTCTGCTGTGCAGCGGCTTTTGGAAGCGATCTACGATTCCGAAGATTCGACGGATGCCGTTGAAGCACTCAAGTCAGAAGATCTTATCGGTGATCTAAAAGCAGAGCTGAGCAATGAATTCTGGGATAGTGGTCGAATTCGCGTATTGTTGCGATGCATGAAGTTTACGAAGGCGGCGGATGCTGCCGAGTTCATCAAAGGCCACGTGCGGGAGTTGCTACCTTTCGCAAAGGACGTCGTCCTACTGATCGAGGAGCTAGTTAAGGATGGAAGCGAACTCTTCAACGGTATAGCCGATGAGATCGTAAAGCTCATCCTTGACCCAGCGGCTCAACGCCTGAGCGTCACCAGGGCTTGGCTGTTCGAACTCTTCATTAGAGGAGTTATTCCGATCGGCTACGAACAGGCAAAACCGCTTTTCGAGCTCAACGGAACGCTTGATATCCGACAAATTTTCGTCCTAAGGGGACAGCTTTCTGACGTCAACTTCTTCCGTCAGCGAAAGACAAAGATGGATGAACTGACCCCGTGGGTTCAGCCCGCCTTCATTTACGCCGCGCACTGCTTGCCCTCTGATGAATACAAAGCCTGGCTTGGAACGCTGAAGGGACGCCTTTCGTTTCCATTGTCTGACCTTTTCTGTAAGTGGGCCGAGCAACGCGCGTAGTTCATACAGATCAAGAACGTGATGCGCCGAGGTCGGCATTCACCGCGATTATGCTCCTCTGGAATGGATTTATGCTTCTAGCAAAACTGCCGTCGCAGTCCGCTTTGCGGAATGGATCCTTGCCGAGCTTGCAACGCGGTTCGCTGGATCTAAATCGCAGTGAGCTACCGGAAAAGATGCGAGCCGATGGAGCGTTGCCTCAGCACGGCAACGCAACCTGATCACAACGACCGCTGACACTGTGCGGTCCCCTTTGATCCGACAGGGATTTTCGAATTCCCGATCGGGGTGTGGCTCGGAATAGGCACAGTAGCGGCACAACCGGATTTCCCAGCACCGCGCAGGGATAGTCCTTGGCACCGAGTCACCGGCGTCCTTCACTCTATTAAACCAGAGTGATCCGCAAACGACGTCATGGCTACAATCCGCAAACTCAGAGGGCGCTGGCAGGCGCAGGTGCGTCGTCGAGGGGTCCCTCCTCGGGCCAAGTCGTTCGACACCAAGACTGCAGCGGAACGTTGGGCCCGCGATCTTGAGGCGGAAGCCGATAAATCTGGCTGGATCGCTGACACGCGCGCTGCAGAGAAGACCACCCTTGGAGAGCTTCTCGCCCGTTACGCCAATGAGGTGACGCCTACCAAGCGTGGGGCCGTCTCCGAGAAAGCGCGTATCAACTCGATTGTGCGCTGCGCCATCTCGCACCGAACGCTCGCCAAACTGACCAGCTCAGATGTCGCAACCTATAGGGACGAGCGGCTCAAGACAGTGGCTCCGGCGACAGTTGTTCGAGAGCTCAATACGATATCGCACGCGATCGAGATCGCGACCCGCGAGTGGGGCATCTGGGTGCCGCGCAATCCGGTGAAGATGGTGCGTCGCCCGCCAGTCCCACGTGGCCGCACGCGTCGCCTTGAAGAAGGCGAGGAGCAGCGGCTGCTCGACAGCTGCGACCGCGGCCGAACTCCGCTGCTGAAGCCCTTGATCACCCTCGCTATAGAAACAGCAATGCGGCGAGGTGAACTATTGGACCTCCGATGGGAACACGTCGACCTCAAGCGAGGCGTCGCCCATTTAGCGTTGACCAAAAACGGCGACAGCCGCGACGTTCCCTTGTCACGCCGCGCTGTTCAGACTCTGCAGGAATTGCGGAGCGCCGGCGTTAGACACGATCGCGTGTTCGCCGTAACCGGGAATTCAGTGCGACTGGCGTTTGAACATCTTCGAGTCCGCGCCGGAATGTCAGATTTGCACTTCCACGACCTACGCCACGAAGCGATTTCCCGGCTCTTTGAGCGCGGTTTCAACATCGCCGAGGTCAGCGCGATCTCGGGACATCGGGAAATGAAGAGTATGCGTCCGGTGAAGGCCGCCTTGCCGAATGAGGCTTGTTGTTGAGAACTGTCCTTATGGACAGTGAT
>NZ_JADPJQ010000109.1:0-104744 GCF_023073515.1 Bradyrhizobium sp. 17
AGACCGGCAATGCGCATCTGTTGCAGTCGCCGTGGAAGCCGGGCGATCCTGTCTGGCAGGGCACCATCGATGGCCACTTCGTCGCGGTGCAGGCGCGCCCGATCGCCAACGGCATCCGCCTCGCGCATCAGGGCGTCGAGGTGCCGGTCTATGTCTGGACCGAAGCGGAAGCGACCTCGGCGCGGCTGATGCCGGTGGCGATGGCCGCCGATACCGGCAAGAAGCTGCTTTGTCCGATGCCCGGGCTGATCGTCTCGATCGCGGTAACGGAGGGGCAGGAGGTCAAGGCCGGCGAGACGCTCGCGGTGGTCGAAGCCATGAAGATGCAGAACGTGCTCCGCGCCGAGCAGGACGGCACCGTGAAGAAGATCCACGCCAGTGCCGGTGCGACGCTCGCGGTCGACGCGCTGATTTTGGAGTTTTCCTGAATACCGCAAGAGGCGACCTGAGATGGGCAGCCTGACTGCAGGAATTCCGGTTACTTCCAGGCAGAAGTCATGTTGGGCAGCTCGGCGTCACTTGGGATTAGGTGGACTTGATGAAAACCGAACGGTTGGCATTGGCATCGGGCTTTGCGCCTGCTTCACGCCAGGACTGGCACAAGCTGGTTGATGGCGTGCTAAAGGGAGCGCCGTTCGAAAAGCTGATTGGTAGGACGTACGACGACTTGAGAATCGAGCCGATTTATCTCCGCGCGAAAGACATTGCACTAGTCGACGGGCGGGCAGCCCCTCGGGTCACTAGCACGATTCATTCAGCGCGCAGAGTCATGGAATAGATACTCTCGACGCAACGGGGACCGGCAGTCATCCCTTGGCAGGAGATTCGGATCTCTGAATTGCAAAGGCGGGTACGGCGGTGCGGGCATTGCGAGATCGGAGCCGGGCGATGAAATGAACCGGACGCGTGGAGCCTGGTGATCGGGACCTTCCAAGTCTCGCGCGCGCTCTTTATCGTGCTGTCGAAATCGTACGACCCGTCAAATGCCGGAAACGGTGCGGAGAGATGCCGACTTCAGCACAAAATGCGGTCTGACATGTACGATAGTATTGCTGCCGGAGGTCGTTCGTTAGGTTTCTAAGATCGAATTCCGCATTCGGCGTCTGCGAAAGATTTGCGATCTTTCGTTTTCCTCCCTCTACTCGGCCCGGCGCGATCGCCGGGCCCTTTTTCTCGGCTGCTGACGATATCTAGTGCCGCTCGAAGCCGGTTGATCAGCGTCGTATGATCTTCTTCAAGATTTCGGTGAGCGCTCGAAATTCATCTTGGGTCAGCGGAGCGAATGTCTCGCCGGAAATCTCGCCAATAGTTTCAATCGCTGCGTCCGCTATCCGTCTTCCCTTCTCGGTCAAATCTATCTCGCGTCGCCGCGGATCCAGAGGGTCTTTGGAGCTCTTGATGAGGCCGCGAGATTTCAGGCGATTGATAACGCCGGTGATGGTCGCCGAATCATAATGAATTAGCCGTCCTAAGTGGTTTTGCGAGCAAGGGCCTACCTCCTTCAATTTCGCTAGCGTCGAGAATTGGGGCCCCGTTAATTCTTCAATCATCTTAGCGGCAAAGATGGACGTGTGAGTACGGAGCGCGACTCGCAACAAAAAGCCCGGTGCGTCATCCAGCCGGTACGAATCTATAGCTTCTTTCACTTTCCCGGCCGCGCGCGGCTTTGTCTTGGGTTGCACCACTTTTTGCTTCCTTGCCGTAGGTTGCCTCAGTTCAAGAAATACAGGCCTCAAGCTCCGAAGGTCTCCGGTGCCGGCCGATTGTCTACATTTCCCGACCTAGGAAATCCATCTTTGTTCGACTTCATTCTGTTTAATGCGATTTGCTTCGTTGAGAGCCCCGGAAGTGGCTCGCTTCGATGCGTCCGTCGTTCGCATATCGAAATCCGCTCCGCCTAAGAGGCAAACCCATTCTCGCACGCGCTGGGCTAGACCGATTCGCTCCGGCTTGCCTCCGATCACGGGAAGAGAACATCTAATACTTGCAAGCAAGTGCAGCACTTGCATACAAGTGATAAATGTTGTAGTGTCCTAAGATTGCTCCCCGGACCTTGGCTTCACGCCTTACGGACCGGCGCACCAAAGTACCATCGGATTTGCGTATGTCGGCGATTGACAACATGAGTTCCGTTCGGCCCGACCTGATCGAAAAGGTTACGGGCCGCGCCGAGTACGTTACCGACCTGACGGTTCCGGGGATGCTGCATGGGTTTGTGGTTCGCTCGCCAGCCATTCATGCCCGCATCGCTTCTATCGATTCGAGCGTTGCACGGGCCATGGACGGCGTTGTGGACGTGCTGATCGGCGAAGACGTCGCCTCGTTCGGTAACTGGGGCGTTGTGCTTAAAGACCGGCCGATCATTGCGACCGACCGCGTGAGATATGTGGGCGAACCCGTCGCCGTGGTGATCGCGGAGACAATCGAGATCGCAGAAAACGCCGCAGAACTAGTCGATGTGGGATACGATGACCTTCCGCGCGCAACGACCATCCAGGAAGCCCTGGCGGAAGAAGCGCCGCTCATCCACGAGCGCCATGAAAATCTGGAAGACTTTTATTTTAAGGGCGGCGCCCGGCCGACCCAGAACACCAACATTTTCCACACTTACCGGAACAACGTCGGAGACGTTGACGCGGCGGAGGCGACCGCAGCGTATATCCACGAAGATCGCTTCACCTTCCCGGCCATTTCTCACTTCGCAATGGAGCCGCATGCGGTCATTGCGGATTTCCAGCGGGACTCTCTGACGGTTTGGGCAGGTGCACAAACGCCGACCGCTGTTCAGAAAGTGCTATCGCGCCTCTTCGGGCTGCAACTGGCCAAGGTCCGGGTGATCGTTCCGTTTGTCGGCGGAGGGTTTGGCGGCAAGGCCTCGGTGAAGATTGAGCCTTTGGTCGCCGCTGCTTCGTGGAAGGTGCAACGCCCGGTCCGGATTGCCCAATCCATAGCTGAATCGATGCTCACGTGCAGAAGGTTGGGCGCCGACATCACGATTCGAACGGCTGTGGACGCCAACGGACGGATCCTCGCCAAGAGCGCCAAACTGCTGCTCGATGGCGGGGCATATTCCGACACAGGCTCGGCCGTCGCCACTAAAGCGGCAAATCGCATCATGGGCCCCTACGCGGTGCCCAATCTGCGTCTTGAGGCCTGCGCGGTCTACACGAACACCGTTCCAGGTGCGGCGTTCCGCTCGATCGGGGGGCCGCAAGCTGTTTGGGCCAAAGAATCGCACATGGATAATGTCGCGGCGGCAATCGGCATGGATCCGTCCGAGTTTCGGTTGCGGAATTTGGCGTCCCGCGGTGAGCGCATCCGCCCCGATTTGCGGGCGTTCGATATGGATATGAGTGAGCTGATGGGCCGAGTGACCCAGTCGTTCGCATCGGAGGTGAAGGCCTCCAACCGGCAAGCGCGCGGATTGGCAGTCGCCGCGACCGATCCGGCCAATACGCCGATTAGTAACGCGATCGTACGCCTCAAGATCGACGGGTCGATCCTCGTTTCGGTCTCCAGCATTGAAGTCGGCCAGGGCGCGCACGCGACCATGGCGCGCATCGCATCGCAGACCTTGAAGCAGCCAGCCTCCGCGGTAACCGTCTTGCGCACCGATACGGCCGTCGCCCCTTACGACTGGGGCACAGGCGCAAGCCGATCGACCGTGGTCGTCGGCCTTTCCGTCGAGAATGCCGCACTCGACGCAGCCGATCAGATACTCGAAATGGTTGCTGATGTTTGGGAGCTTCCCCGGGAGAACCTCTCGCTTGTTGAGGGCGGTGTCACGACCGGATCCGAGGTTCTCACTTACCACCAGATTTTTCACCGCACGCTGGGTGTCGATTCGGGAGAGGTCATCGGCCGCGGCGCGATTACGCCACGCTCGAAGAAGGGCGCCCTGGTTGAGTCCCCTCTGTTCTGGGAGACTTCCGCGGGCCTCGCTGAAATCATTGTCGATGAAGACACCGGCGAGATCCATGTCACCCGATATGCCAGCGCCGCTGACGTCGGCCGCGTGATCAATCGCGTTGCGGCGGAAGGGCAGGACGAGGGGGCTGCAATCATGGGCCTCGGACACGCACTTTATGAAGTGCTGGAGTTCGAGGATGGCCAGCCGGTCAATGCGACGCCGATCGATTATTCGATACCGCGCATCTCCGACGTTCCCCCCGTGTTTGACATCATCCTTGTCGAAAACGGCGACGGTCCCGGTCCAGGCGGCGCCAAGGGAATGGGCGAGGGAGCGATCCTTCCGGTCGCGCCCGCGATCGCCAATGCGCTGTTCTCCGCCTACGGCATTCGGATCACCGAGCTGCCAATGACGCCCGAAAAGGTATGGCGCGCCCTGCAGAAGAGGAACTGAATTCATGGAATTCAATATGTCGATGGTGGTGCCCGCGACGCCGGCGGAGCTTTGGAGCACGCTGATCGACGTCCCTCGCATATCGGGTTGCATCCCCGGCTGCGAAAACGTCGAGGAAATCGAGCGGCTTGCAACTTACAAAGCGACCGTCAAACAGAAGATCGGCCCGTTCAAGGTCGAGGTCCCGGCCGACATCATCGTTGAATCGATAACGGAGCCGTCTCACGTCCGCACGCGCGCCACGGGCCGCGACAAGATCACCGGGACGAGGCTGGCGGTTGTTCTCGACGTGACTGTGACGCCGGAAGGGGCGGGGTCCACATTCGCCGTGGACGCGAAGGTCGACGTGCAAGGTCGCCTCGCGACTATGGGGTTCGGCGTCATCAAGCGTCGCGTCGATCAGAACTTCGAGGAGTTCGAGAAGCGGCTCAAAGAAATGTTGGGCGCGACCTGATCATGCTGCCTTCACCCTTCGCATTCGAGAGGCCTTCGACGATTGCCGGCGCCGTACGTGCGGTCGGAAAGTCCGGTGACGGCATGTTCTACTCCGGCGGAACCGAATTGCTACTGGCGTTGAAGTTGCGCGTCATCCATACGGACCGGCTCATCGACATTAAGGGAATCAACGGACTTGACCGCATTGCTCTGAACGATGCGAATGACATCGAACTCGGTGCGCGCTGTACGCACAACAAGATCGCCAATGATCCTGTTATTCGCGCGCATGTGCCGGCGCTGTCCTCGCTCTGTGCCAACGTTGCGAACATCAGGATCCGCAGCGTTGGAACGATCGGAGGCAATCTGTGCTTCGGAGAGCCCCACGCCGATCCGCTGACTATGCTCGCGGCCTTGGACGCACGGCTGGTGCTTATTGGCCCCAGCGGTACGCGTGTCGTTCACGCTGACGATTTCATCCGAAGTGAGCTGGAAACGGTGCGGGAGCCGGATGAGCTTCTGACAGTCATTGCGTTTTCGCGCCCTACCGGACCGGTGACCTATCGGCGGTTCAAGCATGGTGAGAGGCCCTCGGTGAATGTCGCGATGGCTTGGTCGCTGGGCCCCAGCGGAAGGACGATCAGAAGCGCCCGCGTGCGGGTCGGAGCGCT
Organism: Bradyrhizobium sp. 17; assembly: GCF_023073515.1. Lineage (NCBI taxonomy): Bacteria > Pseudomonadati > Pseudomonadota > Alphaproteobacteria > Hyphomicrobiales > Nitrobacteraceae > Bradyrhizobium > Bradyrhizobium sp. 17. Next base: position 5,470 of record NZ_JADPJQ010000109.1, read on the forward strand.
CGGTTCGCGACCTCAGCCTTTGAAGGCCATCGAAGATGTCCTCCAGGGCATATCCGTCGCTGAAGTCCGCCCGGCGATCGAGGCGGTGCTCCCGACGGCGCTGGGCGAGTTGGAAGTCAACGAGGATCGGCATGGCGGCGCCGAATATAAGCGGCACCTTGCAGGTGTCTTGCTTCTGCGAAACGCGGACGAGGCGATCGCCGCAGCCGGGAGCGCGTGAAATGACACATGTGCTGCCCATTTCGTTCTCGCTGAACGGCCAGGCGATCGCGATCGACGTTCCTGCCCATACGCTATTGATCGACCTGATCCGGGATCGCCTTGGCCTGAAGGGGACGAAGCGCTCCTGTGACATGGAGGTGTGCGGCGCCTGCACCGTTCTGCTCGACGGTGAGCCGATCTCGAGTTGCACCACGCTCGCCGTCGATGTCGATCAGCGGGAGGTCACGACGATCGAGGGCGTAACGCCGCCCGAGGGCCTATCGCGGATTCAGAAGGCGTTCGTGCTTCACGGCGGCCTTCAGTGCGGCTTCTGCACGCCGGGCTTCATTATGGCTGTCACAGCGTTGCTGAAGGCGACGCCGCACCCGACTGACGAAGAAATCCGTCACTACCTGCACGGCAACCTCTGCCGCTGCACCGGATACACCAAGATTGTCGAGGCCGTAAGGAGCCTTGCCGCCGAGCAAGTCTCCGAAGACGCCGCCGAGCCCGTCGCAAGATAGCGCAATGTCGTTTGGAGATATCATGATTCTTGAACAGGTCAGTAAATCGAGTGTGTTCATTGCCGGCGCCGGCATCGGCGGCTTGGCGATGGCGCTTTCGCTGCTTCGTCGCGGCATCGATTGTGACGTATTTGAGCAAGCGTCCGAGTTGCGCGAGGTCGGAGCCGGCCTTTGGATCTCCATGAACGGCGTGCGCGTTCTTCGGGATCTCGGCCTCACCGAACAGGTCGAGCAGAACTGCATCGCGGCCGAGCGACGCTCGATCCGGCTCTGGAACACCGGTGATAGGTGGCCCCTCTACAACCGCAGCTCCGACGCGGCGCGCAATCAGCCCTATCTGCTGCTCCGTGCTCACCTGCTGAAGATTCTCGTCGACGGCGTGCGCGAGTTGAAGCCGGGCGCCATTCATCTGAGCGCCCACGTTGTCGGGTTCAGTCAAGACGACGAAGGGGTTCGGGCCAAGCTTGCTGATGGCTCCGAAGTCGAAGGACGCGCGCTGATCGGCGCTGACGGTGCGCATTCGAAGGTCCGCCTTGGCCTCATCGGCAACATCGAGAGCGAGTACACGAAGGCCATCGCCTGGCGTGGTCTCGTGCCCGTCGACCGCCTTGCGCGGCATCAGCGCGAAACCGAGGTGGCAACCTGGATCGGACCCACCGCTCATGTCACTGCCTATCCGGTCCGTTGGCAGAACACCGTCATGATGACCTTTTCGGGCCAGGTCGACCATGACGACTGGCTCCTCGAATCCTGGTCGGAGAAGGGTTCTGTCGAGGAATGCCTGAAGGACTTCAAGGGCTGGCATCCGGACATCATCGAACTGGTCGGGAATGTGGATACCCTGAACAAGTGGGGACTGTTCGTGCGGCCGTCGCTGGGTACGTGGTCGAAGGGATGCGTCACCCTGCTCGGCGACGCCTGCCATTCGATGCTGCCGTACCTCGGGCAGGGCGTGAACATGGCCCTGGAGGATGCATCCGTCCTCGCCCGTTGCTTCGAGGAGAATCCCGATGACATCGCGGCGGTATTCAAGACGTATCAGGGCCTGCGGCTCGATCGCACCACCAAGGTCGCAAAGTCGGCGGCCGGCATGCTGCCGATCTTTCATAACCAGGCGCTGTGCAAGCCGGAGACAGCGGGTGACTACATCAAGACCCAGTGGGCACCGGACGCGACGGCTGCGCGATACGATTGGATCTACCAGTACGACGCGGCCACCGCGCCGCTTCACTGACATGCTCACGATTGTGACCTCTGGAGCACAACAGTGACTGGCACCAGGCACCCCTGGGACGACGTGATACCGCTGGACGAGCGCGAAACCTATGCCCTCGCAGGGCTGGGTGGTGCGGCGGGATTCGGCAGACGACCGGCGTTGCTGGTCATCGACGTGCAGTATCGTTCGGTCGGCGACCGGCCGATGCCGATCCGCGACGCGATCAAGCAATACCCCACCAGCTGCGGCGAGGCCGGTTGGCATGCGATCGCACACATCGCCGAATTGGTGCTGCTGTTTCGCGAGAAAGAACGGCCGGTGATTTTCCCGCATGTCGCGCGGAAGGTAGGCCAGGACCAGGGCGCGTTCTCCGCGAAGATCCCGGGTATCATGCGGATCCCGTCCGAGGGCTACGACTTCGTCCGAGAGGTGGCTCCGGAGCCCGGCGAGTTGCTGCTGCCGAAAACTCAGGCAAGCGCGTTCTTCGGCACTCCGCTTGCGACCTATCTGATCGGTGCCGGCGTCGACTCGCTGGTGGTGACCGGCTGCACGACCAGCGGCTGCGTGCGGGCTTCGGTTGTGGATGCGTGCGCGCTGAACTTCAAGTCAATTGTGCCGAGCGATGCGGTCTACGACCGCTCGCCGACGTCTCACGCCGTCAACCTGTTCGATATCGCCAGCAAATACGCGAATGTCATGCCGACGCAGGTCGCCATCGAGCGGCTTCGCGCGCTGTCGGATGACCACACAAAGGAACAGCAGACGTGAGCGGCGCCGCGGCATCCGGATTGCTTTACGGCGCCAATGTGCACGCCAACGGCATTCGGCAGCATTATTTGCGGTTCGGCGGGACCGGGCCGGAGATCATCATTGTCCCTGGCATCTCGACGACTGCGGCGCAATGGGCCTTCATCGCAGAACGCCTGTGCTCCGGACACGACGTTTTCGTGCTCGATGTCCGCGGTCGCGGCCTTTCCGAAAGCGGCCCGCATCTCAATTATTCGCTCGACGCATGCGCATCCGACCTCATCGGGTTCGCTGAAGCGCTTGGAATGGGCCCTTATACGCTGCTGGGCCACTCGATGGGCGGCCGCATCGGAATCCGCGCCGCGCGTTGGCGGCCATCGTCCATGGACCAACTGATACTGGTCGATCCGCCGGTCTCCGGTCCCGGACGCCGCGCCTATCCGATTCCGGTCGAACCGCTTCTCAAATTGCTTCAAAGCGCGAAGCGCGGAGAAGCTGACGCTGCGCTACGGAGCCCCTCTGCTCCGCGGTGGCCCGAGCTGCACATCCGCACTCGGGCCGAGTGGATGCATACCTGCGACGAGCGTGCTCTCATCGAGAGCCATAAAGGCTTTCATGACGATGATATCCACCGCGACCTCGCCCATCTCGGCGTTCCCACCGCATTGATCGTCGCCGGGCGGGGAGGGGTCATTCGACCCGAAGATGAAGCGGAAATTCGCGGATTGCTGCCGTCGATCGCGATCAGGACGCTGGAAAGCGCGGGTCACCAAATGCAGATCGACGATACCGAGGGCTTCATTTCGATCGTCGAAGAGCTTCTAGCGCGACCACGCGATCGGTTCGACGGCCGCGTGTCTACGTTCGGCAAACAGGAGATCAGTGAAGATGTCTCGACAAATCGTTGATGTTGAAATGCTCGAGCTCTTCAAGGCCGAGCTGACACTCTGCAAGGTGAAGAAGGGCGAAGTCGTTGCGGTCCTGAGCGGCGGCGAGGATCAGCAGGAATACGCCCAGGCCTTCATGCTGGCCGCGCAGAGCCTCGGCGCAACGACCTTTCATCTCAACGTGCCCAAATACAGCCAGGGCAAGGTCGCAGGCCTGCAGGGCCGGCATGCGCTCACGGGCAACCAGCCGGCGATCGATACGCTCAAGCGCGTGGACATGGTGATCGATCTCCTGGGGTTGCTGTTCTCTCGCGAGCAAGCCGAAATTCAGGAAGCGGGCACGCGCATCTTGCGCGTGATGGAGCCGTTCCACATCCTCAAGAAGATGTTCCCGACCGAAGATCTGCGCCGGCGAACGGAGCTTTCTCGAACCCTCCTCCAGTCGGCCAGCAAAATGCGGATCACGTCGCCCGGCGGAACGGACGTAACTTATGGCCTGAAGCAATACCCGGTCATTTCCGAATACGGATACACGGATGAGCCCGGGCGCTGGGATCATTTCCCGTCAGGCTTTGCCTTCACTCAGGCGACCGATGGCGACGTCAACGGCACGGTCGTGCTGATGCCCGGTGACATCCTCTGCGCGTTCAAGCGTTACATCCAGTCGCCGGTCACGCTGACCGTGAAGGGCGGTTATATCGTCGACCTCAAGGGCGAGGGCACCGACGCGCTCCTCATCAAAAACTATATCGACAGTTTCGGCGATCCGCGCGGCTGGGCGATCTCGCATATCGGCTGGGGATCGAACGAGCGTGCTACCTGGCACCACATCGCGGCCTCCCAGGTAGTCGCGTCGGAGCACATCATGAATGCGCTTTCCTTCTACGGGAACGTCCTGTTCTCGACGGGTCCGAACACAGAGCTCGGCGGTACGAATGACACGCCGTGTCATTTGGACATCCCGCTTCGCGGCTGCAGCCTGTGGCTCGACGATATCCACATCCTCGACAAGGGCGACTTTGCTTATCCGGAATTGAGAGCGCCGGGCCGCTAGGCCCCCGCGCATCAAAATCTGTGCCCGGAGCCGCATTTGCGACGCCCAACGACGCGGAAAGCGTTTCGATAACGACCATCAATTGTCCAGTTCTCTCAACGGGAAGCGCACCACATGTCTACGGCGATCGGAACTTCGGAAGATTACACGGCGAGGCAACGGTATTCGATTATGAGCTCGGCGATGCTGGGCTACATTCTCGACTTCTACGACGTTCTGATCTTTCCGTTTCTTTTGCCCGCGATCCAACGGTCGATGTCGCTATCGTTGACCGAGGTCGGTTCACTGCAAGCTCTGACATTGTTCGGATCGGCCATTGGCGGCGCGCTGTTTGGCATCGTTGGTGATCGACTTGGCCGAAAGACCTCGCTTCAACTCACAATCGCGCTGTTCTCGGTTGCCGCGATCATTTCGGCCTTCGCATGGAATTACTGGTCGCTTGCCGTGCTGCGGTTGATCACCGGCATCGGTCTTGGCGGCGAGTATGGCGTAGGCATGGTGCTCTTCAACGAGGCCTGGAAAAAGAGCAGCCGAGGTTTGGGCGCGGCTGCGCTCCAAGGCTGTGCCGTGATCGCGTCATCCACGGCTTCAATCGTTGGCATCTGGCTGATTGCGACGTTCAGCGACGAGTGGAGCTGGCGCATCGGCCTACTGAGTGGCGGTGTGCCCATCCTGCTGATCATCTTCATTCGTTTCTTTATGCCTGAATCCAAGATCTGGCTGGAGTATGAGGCGCAACGCAAGGCCAGTCAGGTCACCGCAGAAGCCCGCACACTTCCCCTTGCGGATCTCTTCCGCAATGGGCTGGCACGGCAGACCGTCATCGCCTTCGTATGGCTGATGAGCTACATGCTCTGCTACTACAGCGTCGTCTCCTTTATTCCGACACTGCTGCTGCGCGATATGCATACGCCAGGTGATGTCGTTCGCACGACAGCCGTTCTGCTCTCGGTGGTCAGCGGCATTTGCTACCTCGCGAACGGCTTTTTCAATGACAGGGCTGGCCGCCGCTTCGGAGCCCTCGTGCCCGCGCTGTTCTGGGTCGGGTCTTTGGTCGGTATGGCTGTGTGGGGGAGCCAGCTCTACGTGGGATCGAAGACTGAGTGGCCGATGTTCTGGCTCTACATCGGCTTCGGCATTGGCAACGTCGCGCTGGGTGTGACGGGCGTCTGGATCTCGGAACTCTATCCGGTCAACCTGCGTGCGACAGCGGTGTCTACATTCTATATGGGAGGTCGCGGGCTCGGCAGCATAGCCCCTGTGATCGTGCCACTTGCGGCCGCCCATTTCGGCGGAAGCCTTCTCAACGGCATGGTTGCGGTGGCCCTTCCCGCTGCGGCCGTCTTCATTCTCGCCTCACTTTTGCTGCCCGAGACCCTCGGCCGGGATTTGTCCGCGAAGGGCTTCAAGGTCGACACGGAAACGGAGGCCACGATGAAGGCTGCGTCGGTGTCGAGCGTTTGACGCTGGTGGAAGGGCTTGACCGGCGAGATGAGGGTTGTCGACCTGCTCATCTCGTCGATGCATGCGCAGTGGAAAGGAGCTGGCACTCCGTCGTCCGATCCTGGTCAACATGGCGCAAGTGTTGGCCGACTTGTAGCGGCTGTAACGAAACCTAAACCGATCACTTGTATACAAGCAATAATCTATGCGCCTGAGCCCGCCGGGCAGTTGCCTTGGAGACGTTCCTTGAAATCACTCAATAACATGCCGATCACTCCCAAGATCAGCATTCTAGTTGCGATCTCGATGCTGGGCCTCTTCTCAGCTGGATTGCTTGCGGGCTATTTGATGCAGAAGGAAATGATCAATTCGCGTGTCGAACAGACCCGCGCCATCGTCGAGATCGCCAAGAACTTTGCATTAGGCTTGCAGAAGCAAGTCGAGGCAGGCCAACTCACCAAAGAGGCTGCAATTGCTGAATTTTCCCGCCGTGCTCAGACGATGACGTATGACAAGGGCGCGGGCTATATTTTTGCAAATACGATGGAAGGTGTCGCGGTCGCCTCTCAGGATCCAAAGACAATTGGGGTCAATCGTCTTGACGGCAAGACCAACGGACGTGCGCTGATCCGCGAACTGCGGGACGGCGTGGCGGCGAACGGCGATGTCGTGCTGCGTTACGAGTTTATGAGGCCCGGCGAAAAGGAGCCGATCAGGAAGTTGTCCTACGCGGTAGGCATTCCCGGATGGGACATGTTCGTCGGTTCCGGCGCGTATCTGGATGATCTTGATGCCAAGCTGCAACCGATCATGTGGTCGCTCGGGGGTGCCATCATCGTGATCGGACTGGTCTCGGGTGTCATCGCCTGGTTCCTCGGCCGCAGCATCACTAAACCGTTGGCAGCACTTGGCAGGTGCATGGGGCGGCTCGCTGACGGCGAACTCGAACAGGACATTCCAGGTGTAGGTCGGAAAGATGAGATCGGCGCAATGGCCGCGACCGTCCAAGTGTTCAAAGACAACACGATTCGTATTCGGGGGCTGGAGCTGGTCGAGGCCGAAGCTCAACGTCGCACGGCTGCCGAGCGCCGTGCCACCTTGGAGAGCATTGCGAATGATTTTGAGCAAAGCGTCGATGGCATCGTTCGTGCGGTCGCCGCTTCAGCCGCCGATATGCAGGGCACAGCGGATATTATGACCACGACCGCCAGCGATGCCAGTCTGCGCGCGTCCACCGTCGACGCTGCGTCAGAAAAAGCGTCCGGGAACGTCGAAATGGTAGCCGCCGCCGCCGAGGAATTATCTGCGTCGGTAAGGGAGATATCGCAACAGGTGTTGCAGTCGACCGAGGTCGCGCGCCAAGCTGTTGGTGACGCTGAGCGCACAAACGCTACGGTGCAGGTCCTGGCAAGCGGAGCCGAAAAGATCGGCGAAGTTGTTCAACTCATCCATAGTATCGCCACGCAGACCAATCTCCTTGCCCTCAACGCGACGATCGAAGCGGCACGTGCCGGCGACGCCGGACGCGGATTTGCTGTCGTGGCAGCCGAGGTTAAAGCGCTTGCCAATCAGACGGCAAAGGCAACGGAGGAGATCTCCGCGCAGGTCGAGACCATGCAGGCAACTACAAACGACGCAGTTCTCGCCATCAACGGAATTACGCAAACGATCGTCAGGATGAGTGACATCACGCTGAGCATTTCCTCCGCGGTCGAAGAGCAGAGTGCTATGACAAGCGAAATTGCGCGCAACATCCAGTCCGTCGCCGCGGGTTCCAACGAAATCAGAGTGCATATAGGCAACGTCAGCACCGCAGCGGCCGCCACCGGCACAGCAGCCGGCGAGGTTCTCACTAATGCGCGTGGGTTGGAGAATCAGTCGGATATGCTGCGTACGGCGGTAGACCAATTTCTGACCAAAATGCGAGCCGCCTGACCGGACGTTCCTGCCAGCGGCGCATCGCTCGCGGGTACTTGAGACGTCGGCGCCCAGCTCGAGGCAACTCCGCCTTTCACATGGCGATTGGGTAGGAAGTTCTTACGTGATGATCGCGCGACCATTGGACGTTTTTAAGCGTTGGGTCGCAATTTTTGAGAGATATGTTTCATTTTTCTCATCGAGGTTGACAGTTTTATCTCGTGCTCCGTAGGAATGCCCGGCTTTGGGGATGCGTGCGAGGTTCGACGGAACTTTCAGATGAAAAAGGTGCTCGCCGCCAAACTTCACGGCATCCATGTCACGGAGGCCAATCTTCACTATCACGGCTCGATTACGCTCGATCCGGATCAGTGCCATGAGGCGGGGATTCTGCCGATGGAATTCGTGGAGATCTGGAACAAGAATTCCGGCGCGCGAATTTCGACCTATGTCATCTTTGGCGAACCCGGCTCACGTTGTTGTGTCCTCAATGGTGCCGCCGCGCGCACCAGCCACGTCGGCGACCAGATCATCGTCTGCAGTTCGACGTACGTGGATGGGGCGGAAATCGTTCGGCTGAAACCAAGAATTCTCGCCTTCGATCGCGACAACCACATTACCGATCGCATGACCTATTCCGTCACTCGGGATTGTGCCAAGCGCTATTGCGTCGAAATCCTGGGCGAGGCAGGCGACGCCAAGACCATACCACTTCGTGCCGCGGAATCGAACTGATGTCAGTCTTACGGTAGGAGTGGATATGAGCCACAGGTCCGAAACGGCGTTCGAGCGGGTCACGCTTCCAAGGCTGCAGCTGTGGAAGGAGGAGGGGCGGCGCCTCGTGATGACGACCGCCTATGATGCGGTCACCGCACGCATTGCGGATCCCATCGTGGATATGATCCTTGTCGGAGACAGCGTCGGCAACGTCTGCCTCGGATTCGACAATACGCTGCCGGTCAGCATGGCGATGATGAATCACCATCTCGAGGCGGTTGCGCGTGCGAAGCCTCGAGCCTTGCTCGTGGCCGATATGCCATTTCTGAGCTTTCACCTCAGTCCCGAGGACACGATACGTAACGCCGGAGGTTTCCTGCAGCGTGGCGCTGACGCCGTGAAGCTCGAGGGCGGATCCAAACGCGTCGCAATGATACGTGCCCTGGTCGAGTGCGAGATTCCCGTGATGGGTCATCTCGGCCTGACCCCGCAGAGCGTCAATGCAATGGGCGGATTCAAGGTGCAGGGCCGCAAGGCCGATGACGCCTTGCGCCTGCTCGACGACGCCCATCGCCTGCAGGAGGCCGGCTGCTTCGCTCTGGTCCTGGAAGGCATCCCGACCGAGCTCGCTGCGCGAGCGACGGAAACGCTGACGATACCGACCATCGGGATTGGCGCAGGTCCTGGTTGTTCGGGGCAGGTGCTGGTGTTCCACGACGTGCTCGGCTTGATTGAAGGCCATGTCCCGAGATTCGTTCGGACCTACGCCGACGGCTTTCGGGTGTTGCAGGAGGCGCTGTCGCGTTGGGTTGCCGATGTCCGCAACGGTACATTTCCGGCACCGCAAGAATCCTATCGGCTTCCCGAAGGCATAGGTGAGACGATCGCAAACTGGGCGCCTTCCAACCGAACCCGATGTGAAGCGTAGAAATGCAGACAATCACGACGTCGCCGAGCTTCGCAGCGCGCTCGCGGACGCTCACAAAGCCGACAAACGTGTCGGACTTGTACCGACAATGGGCTATCTGCACGACGGCCATTTGGCGCTGATCGAGGCCAGCCGGGCGCAATGCGACGTCACCGTGGTCAGCATCTTCGTCAATCCCATCCAGTTCGGGCCACGCGAGGATCTAAGTACGTATCGGCGCGACTTCCAGCGCGATGAGAAGCTATGCCGCGATGCCGGTGTTACGATCGTCTTCGCGCCGGCTTCACAAGAAATCTATCCTGCTCAATTCGAGACCTTCGTCGAACCGGGCGAGCTCGCGAAACCGCTTTGCGGCGCTTTCGGGCAAAACGATTTTCAGCAGTGTGCGGTCGTGCGTCGGATGGCCATCGATCTGAATCTGCCGATCGAGATCGTGACCGTGCCGACCGTTCGGGAGGCGGACCGTCTCGCAATGAGCAGCCGTAACCGGTATCTCAGCGAGGAAGATCGGGGGCAGGCCCTCGCCATCAGTCGTGGACTGTTCGCCGCAGCGGAGGCGTTCGGCTTGGGAGAGCGGAACGTGGACAAGCTGGTTGCAATCGCCAAGAGGCATTTGGAAACGGTCGATCAGCTGCAATACCTCGAGCTCGTCGACGGCGACACGCTCAAGCCCGCGTCAAGTCCGCTGCACCGCCCCGCGGCGCTGTGCGTGGCCGCCTATGTCGGCTCGACGCGGCTTATCGACAACGTGATACTTCAGCCAACTCCATAGTGCGACAGAGGCGAAAGAATGGTTTTGATTGAAGCTGTCCGACGCGAAGCGCCTCAGGCAGGCCGTCCTCACTTTCGTAGGGCGGCTGAACGGATCATCTTCGAAGAAGTGCAGTTTCGGCGCGCGGACCGTCAGGTTCTTGCCATTCCCGAGCTTCGCCTGGACGAGCGCCGGATCGGCCTGGTTGGTGACAATGAGAAGGGGCGCGCGGTGCTCGAGCTCATGGAAGCTCGGCCTTCTGAAGCCGAGGCCGGAAGGCAGGCAGCTGGAGCCGAGCCGCCGCCCACCACACCCGCGGCTCGTCTTCCTGCCTCGACCCGGCTCGGGCGGGATCAACGCCGTCAGCGCCGCCGAGCCGCCCGCGAACGGGCGCTCCTCCTGAGCGGCTTCCGTCGAGCCTCTGGTCATCCGGGAAAACCGAAAATCGTTTGCCCAAGGCTCGAATCTACCGAAAGGATAATTGCGAATAAAAAGGTCCGAGGTTCCCGCTGCAGCGTCAGGGCGCGAACAGGTACTCGGACACATCGCCGAATTACAGATCAGCTCGGCGTCGCCGAGTTCACCGGTTCGCGGATCGCCCGTGGCTGAACGCGACCGCCTGCGCAGCCGGGTTTTCGCGAGAGAGCTTCGGCTCGCATGACGGCGACATCCGCTCGCGGGTGGCTCGTTCATCCCGTCATGAAACGAGTTCGAGTCTTTCCCGGGGGCCTTTTCCGCCTCATGCGAACCGGAGAAGCGCCCTTCGCGCAGAGAAATCGGACGAGGTTTGTAGCTGTTCTCGCGGTCAACGCCCGCAACGAAATCGCAATGAATTGGGTGAAACGACCGCGAACAAAACGGGACGGGAACGACTGCCACACCAAGAAATATCAATAACTTAAAAGATACTCACTGCGTTCGGGACGCAGGGCATCGGAAGCCGTGGCGCTATTTCGGTGGAAAAGCCGCCAAGGCACGGAGTGCGAGAAGGAAGCCACGTATTCTACCCTGAAGGGAGAATCGCATGGCACCATTTGACAAAACACCTCGCGACCTGCCGTACATGGCAGGCTGGTTTGAGCCTGGCCTGCTAATCAAACTGCTTTGGCGCGTCATCGTCTCCGATGTATTCGGGCAGTATGCTGATCGTCGCTTAGTGCTGGCGGCGCTCGACCCCGTCGATCCCAAGGAGTTGGTCCGGCGTGCACAGCAATTCATGCCGGGCAACGACAATGAGGAAGTGTGGGCCTTTACACCTGACGAGGAAGGGGCCGTTTGGATCGACTATGTCGCGGACCTTGGCGACGGCTTCGATGCGACCTACGCCATGGCGTCCCTGCTGGCACGAGAAACGCTTCGCTTCGAAGGCAAGGATTTAGCGAGCGAAACGGACGCTGGGGAGATCTGCTGCTCATTTCGTAGCGAGGCGATCCCTGCGCGAGGGACTTCCTGGGCGTCTCCGAAGCCGAACTGATCTCCTTGGTAAATCATACGCCTCTTAATCAGCAGGTCCCAGGTTCGAGTCCTGGCGCGCCCACCAAATAAGTCAGGACGTTAGCGAGCAAAGCCGTTCAAGAGCGCCGGACTGAAGCGGTTTTTCAAGCGGTGTTTTGCCACGCTGCACACGAAGTGACCCTCAATAACGTGGTGAAGGCCTGCGAATCGGGCTCGTGCGATCGCTTCTGACGCTCTGCATGTCATCTTGGGACCATCGCGGCACCGGGGGCGGTGAATCCGGCGACGGCAAGATCAAGGGGCGCGTCGTGATTGATGTGAAGGCGCAGGATCCGACGATCGGCTTTTGATGGCGGGGTATGCCGCCGGCCTGGAATAGCCAAGGGCGGCGCCGATGGTTCGGGCTGCCTCCATCACGTGAACTGAATATTCCTTGATCTGCTTGCGCTTGATGCGGGTGTCGGGGCCGGACATGCCGATCGCTCCGACGAGTTCGCCGGAGCGGCCGAGGATCGCACAAGCGCAGGCCGCGATGCCCTCGCGCCACTCGCCATGCAGCACGGAGGAGTAACCCTGCGCGCGCGCCAGCTCGATGTCTTCGCGCAGCTCCTCGATCGTCGTTCGCGTCGCTTCGGTGTACCGCCGGAGATGCGGCCGGAAACGTTCGAGGTAGTCATCCGGCATATGTGCGAGCATCGCCTTTCCTGTCGCCATGGTGAAGGCGGGGGCACGCATACCCACGCTGGTATGGGCGCGAATATGGTGAGCGCTTTCGATCTTGTCGACGTAGACGACTTCGGTGTCCTCGAGCACCGAAAGATGAATGGTTTCGCCGGTGATCTCGGCGAGTTTCATCATCGCCGGTCGCGCGACGTTGATGAGGTCCATCCGGTGGATGACGTGGCTGCCCAGCGCCCAGATCTTGGTCGTGAGTTCATACATGCTGTGCGGGGGGATCTGGCGCACATAGCCTTGGGACTGCAACGTCATAAGCAGCCGATGCACGTTGCTCTTGGTGAGTTTCAACTCGCTCGCGAGGTCCGTGACCCCGCGAGGTTGCTCGCTCAGAGCAAGCGTTTCCAGCAGGCGCAGTCCCTTGATGAAGGCCTTGTCCATCCGTCTCCCGAAATAGAATGATCTCTCGTCCGATCTAGCATGGCCGGGCGGTCGGCCATAGTCCCGCGGATCGGATGTCCCCGATCCTTGCGAATCGGGGACATCTGCGGATCAGCCTGCCTATTGAGCCAGCAAGGCGTTGAGCTTCTCCTGCCCGTACTCTTCGTTGGTGGAGTTTCCGGCCGGCGAAGCTGCGCCCCAGTAATCCGGGCTCCATTCGATCGCTTTCGAGATGTTGTCCGGGTTGTTGGCCCAGTAGCGGGCGAGCTTCTTGTCGGTGGCGGCCTCGAACACGACCCGGGAGGGAAGGGCGACCGGGAAGGTCGAGGTGAGCTGCGCCGCGCGCTTGGGCTCAAGCCGCCAGGACAGCAGTTTCAGCGCGTTGTCGTAGTTTGGCGCCCCCTTGGGGATCGAGAAGAAGTCGTAGTAGACGAAGCCCTGGTTGAAGGTCAGGTCGATCGGCGCGCCTTCCAGGGCGAGCTTGCTCATCGAGCCGGTGTAGGCCATGCACATGTCGGCCTCGCCGTCGAGCAGGAGTTGCGGCGGCTGTGCGGACGTCGTCCACCATTTGGCGATGTGCGGCTTGATCTCCTTGACCTTCTTCAGCGCCCGCTCCATGTCGATCGGGTAGAGCTTGCTCTTCTCCACGCCGTCGGCCATCAGCGCCGCTTCGAACACGAAACGCGGCCAGGCCGGCATGCAGCGCCGGCCGGGGAATTTCTTCACGTCCCAGAAGTCGGCCCAGCTCGTCGGTACGTTTTCGCCCTTGTACTTGTCCTTGTTGTAGACGAGGCCGACGCCGATCACCTGCAAGGCCACGCCCTTCTTGCGCTTCAAATTGTCCGGCATCGCCGCCAGCGTCTGTTTCGCCCCGTCCGACAGCTTGGAATAGTCGATATCGGCCAGGCAGCAGTCGCCGAGCAGCTTCGTCTCCTGGTCGAAGATGAACGTCAGGTCCCATTGCGCCTTGCCGGCTTCGGCCTGAGCCTTGATGCGCGGGCCGCTACGGGCTTCCTGGACGGTGACGACCTTGATGCCGGTCTCCTTCTCGAACGGGTCGTACATGACCTTGCGCAATGCATCGCCATACCCGCCGCCCGGATCCTGCATGATCACGACGTTGCTCTGTGCTTGAGCCAGACCCGTTCCCATCGCGACGAACAGGGCCGAGGCCAATACGGAAGCCGATAGCCGCCAGCGTTTCATTCCCAACATTTTCTCTTTCCTCCAGTTGAAATCGATCATTGTGACGTCGCCTTCCGCGACGTCGCGAGAACGGGGCGTGCAAGGGCGAGCCCTGCGACCACCAGCAGCACCTCCAGCGTCGAGACCACGGCCAGCACCGGGTTGAGCCGATAGTTGACGTCGCCCCACAGCATGAGCGGAAGCGTCTTCAGCTCCGCGCTCGACAGGAACAGCGTCAGCACCAGTTCGTCGAACGAATGCAGGAAGGCGAAGAACGTCGCTGCGGCAAGCCCCGGCATGATGGCCGGCAGCGTCACCAGGCGGAACACTGTCAGCGAGGACGCGCCATGGACGGCCGCTGCCTGCTCGAGCCTGGTATCGACGCCTTGAAGCGAGGCGGACAGGATCACCACGACGAGGGGAAGGCCGCCGATCGCATGCGCGGCGGCAAGGCCGAACACGGAGCCGACGAGATCGAAACGCAGGAACAGGCTGTAAAGCGACAGGCCGAGCACGACCGGAGGAACGATGATCGGACTTACGAGAAGCAGCATGATGGCTGATTTGCCGCGAATGTCGCTCCTGACGATGCCGAGGGCCGCGGAGGCGCCCAGCGAGATCGCGATGGCGGCCGACATCGCCGCGACGACCAGGGATGTCCAGAACGCCCGCATCCAGTTCGAATCGGAGAAGAACTGCTCATACCAGCGCAATGAAAAGCCCGGCGGCGGGAAGGTCAGATAGCTCGCGCTGCTGAAGGAAATGATCATCACCACGATGATCGGCAGGATGAGAATGGCAATGACCAGGCCGCCCATGACGCGCACGGTCCAGGTCCCGCAGCTTCCCGGCAGCCGCCCGAACAGCCGCAGGAGCGGCCAACCGATGAAATCGGCAACCGACGCGCCGAGACTGCGGCGGCCGGCATCGCCCGTGTGGCGGTCGGTGGCTCTCGGCACGGCCTCCGTCAGCTTGCGGCCGCCCCAGATGAACTCGAAGCCGAGGAAACGTCCGGCCACCGCGACCACCGCCAACGTGATCGTCAGCAGCACCACGCCCAAGGCTTGCAGGAATCCCTCCGACGTGACCGAGTCCGCCTGCTGGGTGATATGCATGGCAAACATCTGGTCACCGGGTCCCCCGAGCAGGGTCGGCGTAATGAAGAAGCCGATCGCGGCGACGAAGACCAACAGGAAGCCGGCGCCCATCCCGGGCAAGGTCAGCGGAAGCAACACGCGCCAGAACGCCGCAAGAGGCCCGGCGCCGCTGGCCAGCGCCGCGCGCGTCAGGCTTTGGTCGAGGCGCGCTACGCTGGAATAGATCGTCAGCACCATCAGCGGCAGAAGCACCGCGGTCATGCCGAGAAGCACCGTGCCGCGGTTGAACAGCAGCTGCACCGGCTCGCTCAATATGCCGATCGAGACCAGCAGCTTGTTGACCGGCCCGTTGCGGCCGAGCAGGACCATCCAGGCGTAGGTCCGGATCAGGATGGCGATGAAATAGGGCAGCACGATCGCGGTCGCGATCAGGACCTGGGCAATGCCGCGACTGCGGTGAATGAGCAACGCAGTCGGATATCCGAACAGCAGGCACAGGCCCGCGACGGTCACCGAGATCTGCAGCGTGCGGACGAGCGAATCCCAATAGAGCGGTATCGCGAACACCCGCGCGAAATACGACGACCACGACGGTCCGCTGACGCTGATACGGATCAGATCGATCAGCGGGAGGAGATAGATGAAGGCCAGGAAGGCAAGCGCCGGCAGCAGCAGCAGCGCCGGATCCTTCAGCCTCCTGACGAGATCAAGCTCCGCAGGACGGTCCGCCTGGACGCCGATCGATGCCGAGCTCATGCAAGCACCCAGCAGTCCGCTGCGCCCCAGCTCACGTGCAGACGATCCCCGACGGAGGGCAGGGGCCGGTCCGCCATGTCCGTGCACCTGATCAGGAGCGGCTCTCCGCCCTCCATGTGAGCCTCGATCCGCAGGATCTCGCCCAGGAAGATGGCAGACGTGACGCTGACGGGCGCGGAATTCGCAGTCGGCTCGTTCGATACGGCAATGCGTTCCGGACGCACCAGCACGGTTGCGCGCCCGACGTCGATCGTGTCGCGGCTTTCGGCGCTGAACACGTATCCCGCGCGGTTCTTCATCGTCAGCGTCGATCCGCGCTTCTGCAGAATCTCCGCTTCGATCAGGTTGCTCTCGCCGACGAACGAGGCGACGAAGCGATCCGTTGGATGTCGATAGATGTCCAGCGGGCGGCCAATCTGGACGATCTTGCCTGCGTTGAGCACGGCGATGCGGTCGCTCATGGTCAGGGCTTCGCCCTGGTCATGGGTGACGAACAGGATCGTGCTGCCGATGGTCCGGTGCAGGTCGCGAATCTCGATCTGGATCGACTCGCGCAACCGCCTGTCGAGGGCGCTGAGCGGCTCGTCCATCAGCACGACCCTGGGCCTCCTGACGATGGCGCGGGCGATCGCGACGCGCTGTTGCTGCCCGCCCGACATCTGCGAGGGGGACTTCGTCGCATGCTCCGTCAGGCGCATGATTTCCAGCGTCTCGGCGACGCGTCGGTCCGTGGTTGCCCGGTCGACGCCCGCCATGCGAAGCGGAAACGCGACGTTCTGGCTCACCGTCATGTTGGGAAACAGCGCGTAGCTCTGGAAGACCATGCCGAAGCCGCGCTTGTGCGTGGGCACGTTGTGGACGGGCTTGCCGTCGACGAGGATCTCGCCGCTGTCGAGGCTTTGGAATCCGGCCACGAGGTTGAGCAGCGTCGTCTTGCCGCTGCCGGAAGGGCCAAGGAGCGTGATGAATTCACCCGGCTCGATGTCGATGCTGATCCGGTCGACCGCATGAAAGCTGCCGTATCGCTTCACGGCGTCGCGGACGGCGATGCTCGATCCGATGGTGCCGCGCTCCCGTGGGAGGCCGCTTGGCGACGTCCGAGCGCCTGCGTCGCCGGAGCGCGTTGTGCGCAGAGCCGCGGGCTCACCCATTCTTCTCCTCCCAATTGTTCTATATTGTAGAACGTTATTCCAATTATTGTTGGCGTAGCGCGCGCACTTGTCAAGTCGCGCCGTTCAGCCGCGACGCAGCCGCGCGCGCCGCGATCGCCTGCGCAGGTGACATCCCCTGCAAACAAAGGCCTATCCGGTGAAGCCAGATTGACAGTCGCGTTCAAATCCGTCTAACATTTATTTGGAATAGCGTTCTACAGTATAGAACAACTCGCAGGGAGGATGATGGTGTTGAGCGAGCCTCGCGCAATGGCGAAGCACATCGAGCCGGGCATGCGCGTGGCGCTGCCGGTCGATTACGCCGGCGTCTCCATGGCCATGACGCGGCCGATCATCGAGCATGGCGCGGGCGATCTCGATCTCGTATGCGTGCCGACCGGCGGATTGCAGGTCGACCAGCTCGTCGGCGCGGGTCTGGTCCGGACGGTGGAGACCAGCGCGGTCTCGCTCGGCGAAGCGGGCGGAGCGCCCCGCTTCAACGCCGCCGTCAAGGAAGGCGCGGTTCGACTCAAGGACGCGACGTGTCCTGCCATCCACGCGGGCCTGATGGCGGCGCAGAAGGGCAGTCCCTTCATGCCGCTCCGGGGGCTGATCGGAACGGATCTGCTCCGGCACCGAGACGATTGGCGCGTCGTCGACAATCCAATGGCGGACGGAGGCGATCCGATCGTGCTGATTCCCGCCATCAAGCCCGACGTCACGATCTTCCACGTGCCGATGGCCGATCGCTTCGGCAATGTCTGGATCGGACGGCGCCGCGAGCTTGCCGCGATGGCCTACGCCTCGCGGATCGCGCTCGTCACGGTGGAGCGCATCGTCGAGGAGAATCTGCTTGCGGACGAGATGACCGCTGCCGGCGTGCTGCCCGCGCTCTACGTCACGGCGGTGGCGCTTGCCCCGAAGGGGGCGTGGCCCTATGGCCTGTGGGGCGAGTATCCGACGGACAGCGCGGAGATCGCACGCTACGCGAAGGCCGCGCGAACGGCCGACGGCTTCTCCGCCTATATGGACCAGGCGCAGATGGAGCCTGCGTGATGGCCGAGGTCCTCCCTCGCGAAGTGCTGATCTGCACGATCGCTCGGCTGCTCGATGGCGTCAGGCACGTTGCCGTAGGGGCGTCCTCTCCGATTCCCGCCGCCGGCGCGATGCTGCTGCGTGCAATGACGGAGGCGGAGGGTGCCGTCGGTCCGCGCATCTCCATTCTCGGCTCCGTCGAGCACAATTTCTTCACCAACGGTTCGGCGGAACTGTTCGATTGCGCGGGTCAAGGCCGGATCGATGCGTTCTTCCTCGGCGGCGGCCAGATCGACGGCTTCGGCAACGTGAACCTCGTCGGCGCCGGGGAGTATCCGCGATCGAGCGTGCGCTGGCCCGGCTCGTTCGGGTCGGCCTATCTCTATTTCGTCGTACCGCGCGTCATCCTGTTCCGGGAGGAGCATACGCCGCGTGTTTTCGTCGAGAAGGTGGACTTCATCAGTGCCCCAGGTGTCAGTCCGGTCGGAGTTTTTCGGACCGGCGGTCCTATTGCCCTGCTGACCGGCAAAGGCCTCTTCCGCTTCGACAAGACGCGGCCGGGCTTCGAGCTGGAGAGTGTCCATCCCGGGCATGATCTCGCGGAGATCAAAGCGGCGACCGGCTTCCGGTTCGCCCATGACGCCGAGCCGCGGCAGACCGCACGGCCCGATCGAGCGACACTCGACCTGCTCCGCGGCCGCGTGTTCGACGAACTCGCCGAGACCTATCCCGAATTCGCCGCGCAGATGCGGCGCGAGCTTGGGACGGTTGACGCATGAGCGAGGTCAAGCGGGTCCCGCACTGCAGTCATTGGGGTGCGTATAAGATCCTCGTCGAGGATAATCGCATCATTGGCGTCGAGCCGTTCGAGCACGATCCGGCTCCTTCCCCGATCATCCATTCTGTCGCCGAATGGGCGAACCCGGCGCGTCGCGTTCTGCGCCCGATGGTCCGTTCCGGCTGGCTGGACAAGCGCGAGAAGAGCGATCGCCGGGGCCGCGGCCGGGAGAAGTTCGTGCCGGTCAGCTGGGACGAGGCAACGACGCTGGTGTCGGATGAAGTG
The DNA here is from genome assembly GCF_023073515.1 of Bradyrhizobium sp. 17. Classification (NCBI taxonomy): domain Bacteria; kingdom Pseudomonadati; phylum Pseudomonadota; class Alphaproteobacteria; order Hyphomicrobiales; family Nitrobacteraceae; genus Bradyrhizobium; species Bradyrhizobium sp. 17. Next base: position 24,713 of record NZ_JADPJQ010000109.1, read on the forward strand.
CGTCGCGTCGCCGGCACCTTCGGCAATGCGTCGATCTTCGCCGGCTCCTACGGTTGGACGAACTCGGGCCGCCTGCACCATGCCTCGTCGCTTCTGAAGCGCATGCTCAACCTGGTCGGCGGCTTCACCAGGCATGTCGACACCTATTCGATCGCGGCAGGCCCCGTGATCCTGCGGCACACGCTGGGCAGCGACGACGCGTGCGGCGGCCGCGCCAACACGCTCGACACCATCGCGCAGCACACCGAAACGCTGGTGGTGTTCGGCGCGCTCTCGCCTCGAACCGCGCAGAACGAGGCCGGCGGAATCGGCAGCCACCGGCTTGAAACCTATCTCAGGAAAATCGTCGCGCGCGGCGTGAAGGTCATTCATGTCTCGCCGCTGAAGGACGATCTGCCCGACTGGGTCAATGCCGAATGGTGGCCGATCCGCCCGAACACCGACACTGCGCTGATGCTCGGCCTTGCCGGCGAGATCGTGAAAGCGGGACGGCACGATACGGATTTCCTGGCGCGCTGCACCAGCGGCGCGGATCGCCTGCTTCGCTATCTCGAAGGCGAGGCGGATGGTGTCCGCAAGGAGGCGGTTTGGGCTGCGGGCATCTGCGGCCTCGATGCGGAGAAGATCGCCGGGCTCGCAAGGCGCCTGGTCGACACGCGCAGCATGCTGACCGTGAGCTGGAGCCTGCAGCGCGCCCATCATGGCGAGCAGCCGTTCTGGGCGGCGCTCGGACTCGCGTCGGTTGCGGGCCAGATCGGATTGCCGGGCGGCGGCGTCGGCTACGGCTACGCCTCCCTGGGGGGCGTGGGAGCGCCGCTCAACCTGGCCCGGTCTCCGGCCATCTCGCAGCTGACCAGACCGATCGACAGCTTCATCCCGGTGGCGCGGATCACCGACATGCTGCTCAATCCCGGCCGGCCATTCAGCTATGAAGGCGAGATCCGCACTTATCCGGATACGAGGCTGGTCTACTGGGCGGGCGGCAATCCTTACCACCATCATCAGGATCTCAATCGCCTGTCGGACGCCTGGACGAGGCCCGAGACGATCATCGTGCAGGATCCGATGTTCACGGCGACAGCTCAGCGCGCGGACATCGTGCTGCCGGCAACCACGTCGATCGAGCGCAACGATCTTGCCGGCAACAGGCGTTCCGACTTCATCCTGGCGATGAAGCAGGCAATCGAGCCGCTCGGCGAATCCCGCTCCGACTTCGAGATCTTCAACGCCATTGCAGGCAAGCTCGGGGTGGCCGATCGCTTCAACGAGGGCCGGGACGAGATGGGCTGGGTCCGGCATCTCTACGAAGCGTGCCGCAGCGACGCTGAGGAGCGCTTCGATTTCACGATGCCTGATTTCGATGCGTTCTGGGAAGCCGGCTATGCTCGCTGCCCGGTCAAGGCCGAGCACACCTTCCTCGCCGACTTCCGCAACGAGCCGGACGCCCATGCGCTGAGGACCGAAAGTGGAAAGATCGTGCTTGGCAGCGAGACTCTGGCCAGGCTGGACTATGCCGATTGTCGCTCGCATCCGGCGTGGATCGAGCCGGCTGAATGGCTCGGCAACGCCGCCGATGCCGGCCAGATGCACCTCATCTCGCACCAGCCGGTCGGCCGTCTTCACAGCCAGCTCGAAACCGGCGCATCGAGCAGGGCCATGAAGCGCAACGGCCGTGAACGGGCTCATCTGCATCCCGGCGACGCGGCTGCTCTCGGCATCGCCGATGGTCAGACGATCCGTATCTGGAACGGCCGCGGGGAGTGCCTGGCGACGGCCGAAATCACCGACAAGGTCCGCCGGAGCGTGCTGGTGCTCCCGACCGGCGCCTGGTTCACGCCGACCGGCAATAGCGGCCTCGAGGTTGCCGGCAATCCGAACGTGCTCACGCTCGATATCGGCACGTCTCAATTCGGCCAGGGCTGTTCCGCCCACACCTGCCTCGTGCGGGTCGAACCCTACGCCGCCGATCGGCGCGATGCGTTCGAGGCCTATCAGGAAACGCTCGTCGCGCTCGCGGCAGTCTAACAGGAGCTTGCAACATGTCTGCGCCCGCCATCAGCCGCTTTCCCGTCCCCGACATCGCGACCCTGCCTGCGGATATCCGCTCGCGGATCGAGGCGGTTCAGGAGAAGTCCGGTTTCGTGCCCAACGTCTTCCTGACGCTCGCGCATCGCCCGGACGAGTTTCGCGCGTTCTTCGCCTATCACGACGCGCTGATGGACAAGCCCGGGCCGATCACCAAGGCCGAGCGCGAGATGATCGTGGTGGCGACCAGCAGCGCCAATCAATGCCAGTATTGCGTCGTCGCACACGGCGCGATCCTGCGCGTGCGGGCGAAGAATCCGCAGATCGCGGACCAGGTCGCCGTCAACTATCGCAAGGCCGATATCACGGCGCGGCAAAGGGCGATGCTCGATTTCGCGATGAAGGTCTCGGCGCGCGCCTATGAGGTCGACGATGTCGACGTCCGGGATCTCGAGGGACACGGATTCACGGAGGAGGACGTCTGGGACATCGCGGCAATCGCTGCATTTTTCGGGATGTCGAACCGCCTCGCCAACGTCACCAGCATGCGTCCGAACGACGAATTCTTTGCGATGGGCCGCTGAACGCCTCGGACGAAGACCTGCAATGGTATCGCTTGTCATCGACAGACGCTTCCGGGGACCGCCGAACTCCGGCAACGGAGGCTATGTATGCGGATGTCTCGCAAGGCACGTCGCGGGAGACGCCGAAGTCACGTTACGCGCGCCGCCGCCGCTGGAGCGGCCGCTCGACGTCCTGATGCGGACTGACGGCGCCATCGAGTTGCACGAGAACGAGAAGCTGCTCGCGACGGCGCATGTAACGGGCATCGATGTGCCGGACGTTCCCAAAGTGAGCTACGAAGCCGCCGAAGAGGCGGTCAGCAGAACGCCTTACGACGAGCAGACCCACGACCTTCCGGCTTGCTTTGTCTGCGGCCCAGTCCGTGCCCATGGCGACGGTCTCCGGATCTTCGCAGGTCCGCTGCAGGCGGGAGCAGTCCCCGGCAAGCCCGTGGTGTTCGCGGCGTCCTGGATACCTCATGGCAGCCTGTCCGGCGACGACGGCTACGTCGCGCCCGAATTCGTCTGGGCCGCCCTCGATTGTCCGACCGGCTATTGCAGCGTGGGCGCCCGTCATTTGGGCTTGAAGGGTAATGAGACGGCCTTGCTCGGGCGCATGGCGGCGCGGATCAAGCGCCGGCCACGCCCCGGCGATCGTTGTGTGGTGACGGCCTGGCCGACCGGGCGGGAGGGCCGCAAGCTCTTTGCCGAGAGCGCTTTGTTGAGTTCGGAACAGGACGTGTTGGCGATGGCACGAACCACGTGGCTGCTGGTCGACCGTCAGGTTCAGCTTGGAGCAACGCCATGAATGAGAGTCGGAACAGCGCATGATCAGTCGCGAAACAGAGCTCGAGCTTCGTCAGTCCGTCATCGACGCATGTCGCGAGATGGCGGCGCAAGGCATCAACCAGGGGACGTCCGGAAACATCAGCGTTCGAACCGACGACGGCATGCTGCTCACGCCGTCCGGTCTTCCATACGACCGCATGAAGCCCGAGGACATCGTGGCCATGAAGTGGGATGGCTCATGGGCCGCGTCGGCCGGCAACGTTCCGTCGACGGAATGGCGTTTTCACCTCGACATCTTGAGATCGAAGCCGGAAGTCGGCGCCGTCGTGCACGCGCATCCGATCTTCTGCACTATCATCGCGATCATGAATCGCGCGATCCCTGCGATTCACTACATGATTGCTGCCGCCGGCGGCAACGACATCCCCTGCGCACCCTACGCCCAATACGGCACGGCCGAGCTGTCGCAGGCGGCCCTGGACGCGCTTCGCTATCGACGCGCCTGCCTGCTCGCCCATCACGGTCTGATCGCCACAGGTCCCAACCTGCGCAAGGCGATGTGGCTCGCGGTGGAGGTGGAGGTGCTTGCCAAGCAATATCACGGTTGCCTTCAACTTGGCTCTCCTCCGCTGCTGCCGGACGAGGAGATCGATAGCATCCTGAAGCGATGGGGGCAGTACGGCCTGCGCGACAATGACGGCGCGCTCAAGATTCCCCTGCAACCGAGCTAGATGAATCCCGCTCAAACCACTTTCCTGCGAGAACTCATGGCAAACACTCACGACGTCAGCGTCTGCGGCACATATATTCTGGATATTCTGGGGGTCCCGGTCACCGAGATTCCGCCCGGTGGCGGACGCTTGCTGATCGAAGAGATCCGGCTCGCGGTCGCAGGCACCGCCGGCGGAACGGTCGTGCCTTGCGCGCGTCTCGGTCTGAAGGCGCTCGCGGTTGGCGCCGTCGGCTCCGACGAGAAGGCAGACTGGATGCTGAACGCGCTGGAGCGGGAAGGCATCGACATCTCCCTCATGGAGCGGATGGCCGGCAGTCCGACCTCGGCCACGATCCTGCCGATCCGGCCCGACGGCTCGCGTCCGGTCATGCACGCAAGGGGCGCTTCTGCCCGCTGGCGGATCGCGCCCGAAACGCAAGTGGCCGCCTGCCGGAGCAAGATTTTGCATCTCGGCGGGGTCGGCTCCCTGCTCGCGATGGACGGAGCGCCATCCGTTGCCTTGCTCCGCGACGCGAAAGCGGCCGGCTGCACGACGACGCTCGATCTGATCCAGGCGCGAGGCGAAACGCTGGGGCTGGTCGAACCGTTGCTGCCTTACGTCGACTTCTTCATGCCGAGCATCGACGAGACCAGCGCGATGGTCGGAACCGACGATCCCGCCGCGTGTGCGCGGTTCTTCATCGAGAGGGGAGCGGGGGCCTGCGCCATCTCCCTCGGTGCCGATGGCTCTTTCGTGATGACACGCGACGGACGTCAGTTCACGGTGCCGGCGTTCGAGGTTGCGGTCCGCGATACTTCGGGATGCGGCGATTCCTACACGGGCGGTTTCATCGCCGGTCTCGCGCGCGACTGGGACTTGCTCGACTGCGCCAAGCTCGCGACCGCGACGGCCGCGATCGTCGCGACGGGGCTGGGCTCGGGCGCCAATCTCGTGTCGTTCGACGAGACCGTGAAGGCCATGAACAGCCTCCCCGTCCGCAAGCCGGCTCGCATCTGATCCATTCACACCATCAAGAAACAATCATCCGAACGACAGGGGAGAACGCAACATGGCCCGACATTCGATCGTGACGGGAGCAAGCCGCGGAATTGGCCGCGCGATAGCGCTTGGTCTTGCGAGGCGCGGCTACGATCTGGCGCTGACCGACATCGCTGCCCAGGAGAAGGTCCTCCTCGAGACCGTTTCCGAGGTCAAGGAGCTTGGTCGCCGCTGCATCCCGGTGCTGGGCGATGTCAGCGACGCCGCCGATTGCAGGCGCGCCGTGGCTGAAGCGGTCCGGGATCTCGGGCACGTCGACGTCCTCGTCAACAATGCGGGAATACTCAGGCTGGCGACCATCGACGAATTGACCACCGAAACCTGGGATCAGACGTTCGCCGTCAACACGCGCGGCGTGTTCCAGATGACCCAGGCCTTGGTGCCGCACATGAAGGAGCGCAAATACGGACGGATCGTCAACATTGCCTCGCTCGCGGCCCGAACGGGCGGTCCGGGACAGTCCCACTACGCCGCGTCGAAGTCGGCCGTGGTCGGCTTCACCCGGGTTTCGTCCATGGAGTTCGGAGGCTTCGGCATCACGGTCAATGCCGTATGCCCGGGCATCATCATGACGGAGATGGGGATGAACAATCTTCGCGATCCCGAGCGGGTCGCCTATTTCGAAAAGGTCACGGACCTGCACAGGCTCGGGCAGCCGGAAGACGTCGTCGGGCCCGTGGCGTTTTTCGCGTCCGATGATTCAGCGTTTGTGACCGGCCAAGCCCTTAACGTGGACGGAGGTATCTTCTACAGCTAGTAACGGGGGCGATCGCTCGTTCAGGCCCTTGTCTCAAACAGCAATTTGAGATGGTTGCGACTCCCCGACATGAACCTATCGATCGATGGCCTCGTAGTCGCCGCTGAACCCGTAGAATCCGAGTAGCGCGGGTTCGGATATCAGGCAGTGCAATCGCTAGATCGTGCGACGAATGCCGAATTTTAGTCGGATAAGCCCAGTGGTACGACCAGTAAGTCGTTGATTGTTCTCAATCCGTCGCTGTCTCTTAATCAGCGGGTCCCAGGTTCGAGCCCTGGTGCGCCCACCACCTTTAAGAGGTTGGCCCGCCAGGGCCCTTTTTTTTCCTCGATCGAACAAGTCTGGTGTCGTACGACGTTTTTGTGGTCTGACCCGGCATGGCCGGCTTGCTCCCACGACTTTTCCTCGCTTCTCTACCCTCACCCCTCCGATAGAGCCCTGAGATCAGATGATACAGGTCGAGGGCGTGCTTGTCGTAGAATGGGATACTAGGGCGAGCAAAGCGGGCGATCTGTTCTGCCCCGTCTCCATTTAGAGAAGCCGAAATTGTGCGATCCCAAGTGATCAGTGCCGTATCGATGTGGATGCGACCGTGGCCTCACGGTCGGGCCGAGCGAAAGCCGCGAGCTTGGACGCGCTCACCGCCGAGGTCGTGCGATCAGAGCCGATTCCGACACTCACCAGGATGAGGGACAAGAGCCCGTCGCTATTCTGGTGCTGAGAGGGATCAAAACATACCTGGATAGGCGCCGCCGTCGATCAGGATGTTTTGCCCGGTGATATAGCCGGCATATGCCGAGCAGAGGAAAGCGCAGGTGGCACCGAACTCGTCCGGATGGCCGAAGCGCTTGGACGGATTGCTCGTTCTGACCTCCTCGGTCACTTCAGTCACGCCGCGCGATGAATTTTTGGCGAGCGCCGCGAGATTGGATTTCAAACGATCGGTATCGAACGTTCCGGGAAGGAGATTGTTGAGGGTCACATTGTGCTCGGCGATGGAGCGGGCCAGACCCGCGGCGAAGCCGGTCAGGCCGGTACGCGCGCCATTCGACAGCGCAAGCATCGCGACCGGCGCCTTCACCGCGTGGGAGGTGATGTTGACGATACGACCGAACTTGCGCGCGATCATGCCATCAACCGTGGCCTTGATGAGTGCGATCGGCGCCAGCATGTTGCCGTCGATCGCCTTGATCCAGTCGTCGCGCCCGAAATTCCTGAAATCGCCGGGCGGTGGTCCGCCGGCGTTGTTGATGAGAATGTCGGGATCAGGGCAGGCGGCGAGAATGACCTCGCGACCTTCGCTGGTCGTGACGTCAGCCAAGACGGCCTTTGGCCGATGGCAGCTCGCCTGCGCAATGTCATCGGCGGCGCTCTCGAGCACGTCGCGCCGTCGTGCGACAATAACGAGCTCGACGCCTTCACGCGCCAGGGCCATGGCGGAAGCCTTGCCCAAACCTTGACTGGCCGCGCACACGATAGCCCTGCGGCCTCTTAATCCCAGATCCATATTCCCTCGCCAGGTCTACCCGCTGCCCGCGGCTTTTCGATCGCTCTTATTTGTTCGGCAACGTCATGCCGGCGGGCTTGGAGCCCCACATGCAGAAGCTTGTCGGTTCGAAGCCGTATTGCCGCGGCCGGTGCGTCGCTTCATCCTCGATCTCATCGACGCCGACGGAATATTCGAAGATCATGCCGTCCGGTCCCTTGAAGTAGAGGAAGCGCGCGCCGGAGGTCGGATGCCGACCCGGGCCGAACACGATTGGCACGCGCCTCTCGTTCAAATAGTAGTAGGAGCGCAGCACATCGTCGTTGCTCTCGACCTGGTGGTTGACGTGCTGGATCCCTGCCTGCGGCGCGCGCACCAGCGCAATGGTGTGATGAATTGCACTCACGCGCATCAGCGGGATGTCGCCAATGCGGTCGCTGACGCGCGCATTGCACACTTGTGTCCAGAACCGCTCATCGCGTGCGGGATCGGTCGAATTCAGGCCGATATGGCTGAAGCCGGTGATTCCGGCGTCGCGGCTGGCGAAATAGCGCCGCCCGCTGCGCTCCGGGCGAACCACCAGCTCGATATGATTGCCGGTCGGGTCGCTGAATCCGATGAAGGCCTTGACCTTGCGCTGCTCGGCTTCCTGCGCGGTGCCGGCATGGACAGGATGGCCGAGCGACTCGAGCGTCGCGGCCGCGTCCTGCAAACTGCTTTCGTCCTCCACCTCGAAACCAACCGTCTGCTCGCGCGGATCGCCTTCCGAGTAGCACAGGGTGTGCGCACGTTCGTCGGATCGCAGATAAAGGGCCTTGTCGCGGCGCTCGGCGACCTGGAGGCCGAGGCAGGCGGTGGCAAAATGTTCGGCTTGCTCCAGATCGGGCGAACCGAGGCGGACATAGCTCACGTCCTTCAATTGGATCATGCGTTGCTCCTGTTCGATGATGCGGACGCACCGAGCTCGGGAACATCCTTGCTTTCGCTGCCCCAGTTGCAGAGCGAGGGGGGGTTAAGCGGAAATTGCCGGGCCGGCCGCGGCTTGTCGCCAACCTCGGCCATGCCGTTGACATAGGACAGGATCAGCCCGTCAGGGCCTTCGACATGCAGGAAAACCTGGCGCGAGGCGGATTGGCGGCCGGGCCCCTGCACGATCTTCACCTGATTGTCCTGCATGAAGTAGCTGTTCTGCATAATCTGATCGAGCGCTTCGACCTCGAAGGCGGCGTAGAGCAGGCCGTTTCGCCGTGATGGATAGAGCGCGATGCGATGATGCAGATTGTCGATGCGCAGGTAGGCGATATCGCCGACCCAGTCGGTCACCTCGGCGCCGAGCAGGCGCCAGAACGCGAGGTCGCGGACATGTTCGGTGCTGCGCAGTCCAATTCCCTGGAACTGGACGATGCCGGCATCGCGCGGCGGAAAATAGCGCCGGCCGCTGCGGGTGGGGCGGGTGACGAGATCAATGCGATTGCCGGTGGCGTCGTCAGCAAGCAGGGCGGACTGCACATATCGCCGCCGGCATTCGTCCGGGCTTGCCGTCCTCACGGCAAAATCCTGCGCGTGCAGCCGCTCGCCAATCTCTTGCAGCGCGGCGTCATCCCAGACCTCGATGCCGATGCTGGTGCCGTCGCGCTGATCGCGGCTGAGACTCACGGTGCGGAAGCGATCGTCGGAGCGGAAGGCCAGTTCGTCCTCATGGCCGGCAACCTGCTGGAGGCCGAAGATATCGGAAACGAACCGCGCACAGGCCTGCGGCTGACTGACGGCATGACGGACGTAGCAGACCGATGTGATGAGCGGCGTGCTTCGGCCTGCGGCTTGCTTGCTCATCGCAGCCGGCTCCGATCTTGCCGGGATTCGAGGAAGACCTTGATCATCTGCCGCCAGAGCTCGAACAGATGCTCAAACCATTTCGGATCGTTGTCCCAGAGCGTGCGCAGCGCCATGCCGCGAACGACGCCGAGGGTGAGCGCTACGATATCGGCCGCGACCGCGGAGGGAACGTTGCTGGCGGCCAGCGCCTCCGCCCAGGCGGCCTCGACCGGACGGCGCGCCTTTCGCGAGATGTCGAGAATCTTCTTGCGCACCGCTTGGTCGGTGGAGGTCGAGAGCACGATGTCGATCGCGACCATGAAATGCTGGCTGAAGAAGAACTCCTTGGCATCTTCGATCACGGCCTCGATCAGGTCGCGCGGGCGGCTGACGGCGGCCGCACGGCGGCGGCTGAGGATTTGCGCCTGTTCGAAGACGTATTCGAGTGTGGCGACGACGAGCGCGTCCTTGGTCGGGAAATGATGCAGCTGGGCGCCGCGGGAGACGCCGGCCTCGGCGGCAACTTCAGCGGTGCGAAACCGGGCATAGCCGCGGCGCCGGATCAGATTGGCCGCGGCCTTCAGAATGCGCAAACGGGTCTCGGCTGTCCGCTCGGCCTGGGTGCGCCGGCGCGGCGGCGCCAGTGATCGGCGCGCGGATTTGTGCGGGGAGGGCGTGCGGTCGGCGCGGGTCGGCATGTCACACCTCAATCTGAACGTTCCCATCCACGACCGTGACGGGATATGTCTTCAAGGCAATCTCGCAGGGCATGCCCGTGGGCTCGCCGGTAGTGACGTCGAATGTTCCAAAGTGGAACGTGCACTCGACGATCTTGCCGTTGATGATGCCTTCCTCCGCCAACGACGCCTCGCCATGCGTGCACATGTCGGCTGTGGCGTAGATCGCGCCGGCCACGCGATAGAGCGCGACATGGGTGCCGTCGGGCAGGGGAGCCTGCTTGATCTCGCCCTCGACGACCTCGTCGGCAGTGCAAAGAATGACCGTTTCAGCCATGAGCAAAGATCTAGAGCATAGTGCTGCCGCCGTTGACGCTGATGACCTGGCCGGTCACGAACGACGCTTCGGCGGAAGCGAGATAGGACACCATCGAGGCGACTTCCTCCATTTCGGCCGGACGGCCCATCGGAATGACGCTGACGAATTTGGCGGCAAGTGCGGGATCATTCCTGGTGATCGCAACCATCTGCGGCGTGTTCACCGCGCAGGGCGCCACTGTGTTGACGGTGATGCCGTCTCTGGCAAACTCACGCGCCATGCCGGTGGTGAGACCGTGCATGCCGCCCTTGGCTGCGTTGTAGGCGGCGTGGTCCCAGAGACCGTTGCGCACGGAGTCGGCACCGAGATTGACGATACGGCCGTAGCCTTGCTTGCGCATCGGAGTAACCCCGTACCAGGAGCACCACAGCACGGTCCACAGATTGCGATCGATGGTGGTTTTCAGCGTTTCCGGCGTGTGCTCGGCGAACGGCTTGATGATGCCGCCGCCGGCATTGTTGACGAGGATATCGAGCCGGCCGAATCGTTCGGAGGCGAGCTTGATCGTCTTCTCGGCGACGCCCTGATCGGACAGATCGCCAGCCTGGATCGCAACCTCCGTGTCGAACTGGCTGGTGAGATACGCCGAGGCCTGATTCAGCCCGGTCTCGTCAAGGTCGGCGAGAACCAGTTTGGCGCCGTCCTTGGCCAGCCGTTCGGCGATCGCAAGGCCGATGCCCTTTGCGGCACCGGTCACCACGGCAATGTTGTTTTTCAACTTCTTGTCCACGATCGCTTTCCCTACAGGATGATGCTGACGCGTCCCTGCGTGCGCAGGCCGTCGCTGTCGAGCAGGCAGCGCTTTTCCTTGATCCGCAGCCGGCCGTTCTCGGCCACCAGCCGATAACGGGTGCTGCCGAAATAGGTGTCGGTGATGCCGTCCTTGGTGCGATAGGTGATGAAGGCGGCGGCGACTTCCATCTCATGGTCGCTGCAGCCGCGGATCCGCACGTTGCTGACGAGATGCCGCGTCCGCGAATGCGGAAACTCGGCGTGCGCGGTGCGCTTCATCAAGCGTTTGACGCGCTCGCTGAGGCGGAAGCGGTCGTCAGCGACGTAGAACAGGTTCTTGTCCGGCGAAGAATCGGCGGGAACGTCGGTCGACGGCACGTAATAGTTCGCATCGTCCGTGAACAGCTCGAGCCATTCCGGCAGTCGCCACTCATCGAGCAGCTCCGCCTCGGCGAACAGGAAATCCTCGACATCGGCGCGCGAGATATTTTGCATGTGCGTCTCCCGTCTCACACCGATGCCGCGAAGACGTTCTTGTTCCAGTGCGACCAGAACGCTCGCATCTGCAGCTCGTCATCATAGGCAGGCGTCTCCTTGCCCATGCCCTTGGAGATGTCGTTCCATTGCGCTTCGGTGGCGTTGCGGAAACCGCGCTGGCACTGCTCGAGCGCCTCGACGTCGTCTGGGGTGGCGAAACCGCCGGGGCCGAGGAATTCCAGGAAGTTGAACAGACGGTATTTGCGCGCCCAATCCGTCTCTTCCTTCGGAGCCAGCGCCCAGGCGCTGATGGTCATGAAATCCGGCGCCTGCGGGTAATAGGTGCGGATCGTCACCGCCATGATATCGTTGACGACGAGATTGGGGAACACGAACAGGTTGCGGTTGTAGAGCGCGATCCGCTTAGCGCGCTCCTCGCCGTAGCGCATCACCAGCCCCTGGTAGAGCCGGTCAATCTCGCGCTTGCCGTCGTCGCCCCACATCGGTACCCATTGTGCGACGGGGCGTCCCCACGGCGCCTTGTATTCCAGCACAGCATGGCCCTTGCCGAGATCGCGCGCGGCGCCCTCCAGCGGCACTGGCGCCAGCCCGCCATTGGTGGCCTTGAGGTAGTCGAAATAGGTCGCATGCGTGGTGAGCGCGTGATAGCCGTCGATCGAATTCTCGGTGAGGAGTTTCCAGTTGGCGCGCATGGAATATTCCTGCGTGCCGCCGACGATGGTCATGCCCATCTCGGCCTGGTCGGCAATGACGTCGAGATATTCCTTCACGGCGCCAAGATAGCTGTCGAGTGTCTCGGCGTTCTTGTCGAAGCAAACGAAGCAGAAGTCGCGAAAGGTTTCGAACCGCGGCACCTGCTGCATGTTGGACGTGCTGCGCTCCTTGAAGTCAGGCGCATAGGAAGCTTCGCCCGGCTGGCTGCGCAGCGCACCGTCCAGGCCGAACACCCAGCCATGATAGAAGCACTGAAACGACTTGGCGTTGCCGTGCTTCTCGCGGCAGACCCGAGCGCCGCGATGCGGACAGGTGTTGAACATGGCGCGCAAGGTCCCTTTTGCGTCGCGCGCGAACAGGATGCTGCGGCCGCCGACCTGGCGGGTGACGAAATCTCCGGGCTTGGGCAGTTCGGAGGCATGGCCGAGATAAAGCCAGCATTTTTCGAAGATGCGCGCGCGCTCGGCTTCGAGGATGTCGGGATCGACAAACGCTTGCCGCGAGACCTTGAAGATTTGCCTGGTCTCGTCGACCATGAGCGCCGTGTTCATGCGTTCGAACGCGTTCATTGCACTCCCTCCCTCCAAATTCTCATTGTGATCTCAATGCGGCCCGGAGGTCGTAACCCGGCGACTCCAGATCGCCGCGCGATGGCTTGGCGTTGGCGGCGATGATCCGCCGCAGCATCGCCATGTCCTTAGCGGCGTTGACGGTGAGCGCGCCCACCATCTCGGTGCCGCGCATCGCGATGACCGAGAATTTTGCGCTGGTCGGATCACCGCGCGCGATGTGCTCGGCATCGCGCATGTCGCCGACGACCTGGATGTTCAGGTCATACTGGTCGGTCCAGAACCATGGCGGGTCGTTGTACGCGTTGATCTCACCGATCATGTTGGCCGCAACCGCAATGGCCTGGTTCTGTGCATTCGCCCAGGTCTCGACGCGGATCGCGCGGCCATGGCACCGGCTCCATTGCAGGGCGGCGTCGCCGGCACAGAAGACGTCTGAAACGGCGGTGCGGCCGCAGGCGTCGACCGCAATGCCGTCGGCGCTGGGCAGGCCGAGCCGCGTGGCAAGGTCGCTCGAGGGAGTGACACCGATGCCGACCAGCACCAGATCGGCAACGATTTCCGTGCCGTTGCTCAGCTGAACGGAATGGGATGTGCTGCCGGTCACTGTCGCGCCGAACACGAATGCGACGCCGTGGCTGCGGTGCTTGTCCTTGACGAGATCGCTGATCAGCGCCGGGAATGCGCGGGCGAGCAGCCGCCCTTCGCTTTCGATCACAGTGACGTGGCAACCGCTCTTGGCCGCGGCGCAGGCTGCTTCCAGGCCGATAACGCCACCGCCGACGATGACGATGCGCGAGCGCGCCGCGATATGGCGACGAAATTGGAATGCGTCCTCGACGTTGCGCAGATACTGGACGTCGAGTGATGCACCTTCGAGCGCGGCGAGCCGCCGCGGTCTTGTGCCGGTTGCGAGCAGAAGCCGGTCGAAAGGAAAGCTGCGGCCGTTTGCGGTGGACACGATGCGGCGATCGGTATCGCAATTGACAGCCGCAGCACCGGTCTCAAGGCGAATGCCCAGGACGCCGCTCCAGTCCCGGGCCTGCTTGATATAGGCGATTGGCGCGTCCGGGGAGTGCAGCATGGCCTTCGACAGCTGCGGCCGTTCGTAGGGAGGGTGGGGCTCTTCGCCGATCATCGTGATGGCGCCCTTGAACCCACGCGCCCGCAGCGCTTCCGCGGCCCGCGCTCCGGCCTGGCCGGCTCCTGCGATCACGATGTTTTCGATCGTTCGCGCCACGCTCGCTTCGCTCCCTGACGCGGTAGCAGGCCGCGTCTTAGTTGATCGTGCACTAACATACGAATATTGGATTGCCTAGAAAATAAAAACAGTCCAACCTGCTTGTAAGTTGTTACGGCGCCGGAAGCCGGCTTTGCCGGCGCGTGCAGTGCAGAAAAAATTCGGGGAAACGTCTTGGTCGAAGCAATCGACACCCATACCCATTTCGTTCCGCGGCACATCCCGGCAGAGCCGGGCCGCAATCCGCTTTGGCCGTCGATCGAGCTCAAGGACACATCCGCCGCCGTCATGGTCGGCGGCAAGGTGTTTCGGATGATCGATTCCCGCAGCTGGGATGCGTGCAGAAGGTTGGACGACATGGCGGTTGACGATGTCGATTTGCAGGTCGTCTCGCCGATGCCGGAACTGTTGTCGCATTGGTTTCCGCCTGAGGACGCCGACGCGCTTTGTCGCCATGTCAACGAAGGCATCGCGGCGCTATGCGCCGATCATCCCCGGCATTTCATCGGGATCGGGATGGTGCCGATGCAGGATGTTGCGCTTGCGGTGCGGCGCATCGCAGACGTCAAGTCGTTCGGCCTGCGCGGTATCGAGATCGGAACGCATATCAATGGTATGGCGCTCGGCGACGCGCGCCTGAACGATGTCTATGCAGCGGCCGAGCAGGCCAGGTTGGTGCTCATGATCCATCCGCTGCATCCGCTCGGGCTTGATCGAATGGGTTGTCGTCCGGAGCTTGCGGCTGTGGCGGCGTTTCCGCTGGAGACGGCATTCGCCGCGGTGTCGCTGATGACCCATGGCGTGCTCAAGCGCTTTCCGAAACTGCGGATCCTGCTCAGCCATGGCGGCGGCGCGCTGTCCTGGCTGCTGCCGCGGTTGCATCACGCTTATGCGATGGGCCCACCGCTGCAGAGTCTGTTTGCGAGAGATCCGACCGAAATTGCTCGGTCCTTCTATTACGACACGATCCTGTATGACGGGCCTGCGCTGCAATTTCTGGCCGACAAGGTCGGCAAGGACCGGCTCGTCGTCGGGTCGGACTATCCGTTCACGATCAAGCAGGACAAGCCTGCGCAGTTCGCCGAGCAGGCCTTGGCTGTTGGGCGCGAAGCACTCTGCGCCAATGCAAGGCTGCTGTTCCGGCTCGACCAGGGCTGACGGGAGGGAACATTGGGAAGCTGCTATTCCTATCGCCAGTTCTGCTCGCTCGGACCGTTGCCGCCGCGCACGCCGGCGCGGCCGGATCCGCAGGTGCCGAAGGACCGCAAGCTCGGTCCGTGCTCGCATGGCAAGATCGGCGCGTTCTATTTCTACGCCGAGGGCTCCCAAGATGATCCCGCCTTTGGATTTTGCGAGATCGAGCTGTCGGTTCAGCGCCTGGCCGAGAACAAGGTGCGGCTCGAACTCTACTGCATCGCCGACGGCTACCAGAGCGCGCGTGGCGTCGGCACACGACATCCGCTGAAGATCGCGGTGCTTGCCGGAGAGGAAATCCTGGTCACCGCGAGCTGGCATTTCCCAAATGTGATCTCTGGCCATGCCGATCCCATGCATTTTGCGGTGGACCTTGAGATCGATGATGAGCCCTTTGCCTTGATCGATCGTGTCGAGCTGAGCCGGACCAGCGGCGAGTCGGAACCGTGCGGGTAGATCGGTCTTCGGAGGTCGACTGCAACGCGGCGCACCGGGACGCCGGCGCTCGGCCTGCA
This sequence comes from Bradyrhizobium sp. 17, assembly GCF_023073515.1. Taxonomy (NCBI): domain Bacteria; kingdom Pseudomonadati; phylum Pseudomonadota; class Alphaproteobacteria; order Hyphomicrobiales; family Nitrobacteraceae; genus Bradyrhizobium; species Bradyrhizobium sp. 17. Next base: position 40,438 of record NZ_JADPJQ010000109.1, read on the forward strand.
AACGAATGTTCTCAGAAATAGTAAATTAGAGTACGATAAGAACAAATCGGGACTGCGGTTCGTGCCGGACCGCAGCGTGGAAACGTCAAGCGTCTCGGCTTTCGGGAGTATCCATGCGGCTTCGCATTGCAATCGCGATATGGCTTGTTGCCGCATTGACCGGAACGGTGGATTGGCGGCAGGCGTCGGCGGAATCCTACCCGTCGCGCCGCATCAACCTGATCGTGCCGTTCCCTGCGGGCAGCGCGACGGATGCCGTGACGCGGCGCCTGGCCGAAAGCATTCGCATCGAGACAGGCGTGACGGTTCTGGTCGAGAACAAGCCCGGCGCCGACGGCAATCTTGCTGCGCTCGCGGTTTTGAAGGCGGATGCCGACGGCTATACCGTCTTTGTCACCACGAACTCGACCCAAGCGGCCAACATCAACCTGTTCAACGCCATGCCCTACGATCCCAAGGCGGACTTTGCGCCGGTGGCCGGGATCATGACCATTCCGATGATGCTGGCGGTGAAACCGGAGTTTCCGGCGAAGACCGTTGCCGAATTCATCACCCTGGCGAAGTCGCGGCAAAAGCCGCTTTCGTTCGGCAGCGGCAACACGTCGAGCCGGGGGGCCGCGGAACTGTTTCGTTCCCGCGCCGGCATTGAGATGCAGCATGTCCCGTACCGTGGCATGCCGCAGGCGCTGACGGATGTGCTGGCGGGCGAGGTCGATTGCGTGTTCGCCGATCCCGCCAGTGCGCAGGGTCTGATCCAGGATGGCCGGTTGCGGGTGCTCGCGGTGACGAGTAGCGAGCGGCTTGCGGGCCTGCCCGATGTCCCGACGCTCGCGCAGGCCGGCCTGTTCGGGGCAGAGCTGAGCGCCTGGGTCGGAGTCCTTGTGCGATCCGGGACGCCTTCCGATATCGTCACAAAGCTCGGTCAGGTCGTGCTCGGCTTCGTCAACAACAAGGACACCGTGGTTTATCTGGAGTCTGTTGGCGCCAAGCCGTTTCCGGCCGGTCCCGATGAACTCGGAAAGTTCGAGGAAGCCGACACGCGGCGTTGGGCCGAAATCGTCGAGATTGCGAAGATCGAGAAGAAATAACTCAATCGCGGAGGGCTATCGTACCGCGATCAAGCACCACGACATCGCGTTCGACCACCCGGGAGCGGAAACGGATCTGGCCGCCGATGGCGAAGAACTCCGTGCGGATCCTGTCGCCTGGAAACACCGGACGGCTGAAGCGGACCGACAGCGATCTGAGATGATCGGGCCTGCCATTGAGGAGTGTTGCGAGAACCGCGCGCGTCGCGATGCCGAGCGTGCACAGGCCGTGCAGGATCGGTCGTTCAAAGCCGGCCTTCGCGGCAGCCTCGGGATCAGCGTGAATCGGATTGTAGTCGCCGCTCAGCCGGTAGATCAGCGCGCTTTGCGGCAGCGTGGCGATGTCCAGGGTTTGCGAGGGTGTTTGTTCGGGAAGGGCGCTGGCCTCGGTCGGAACAGTGCCGAAGCTGCCGCAGCCGCCGTCTCCACGCAGGAACAGCACGCTGCGGATGGTTGCCAGCTTCTCGCCTGCGATAGCGTCGTTGAGCGTCTTGACGAGGTGAAGAATGGCGCCTTTGCCGGTGCCCTTGTCCGCCACCGCTGCGATCTCGTAGCTGGCCGTGACCGTTCCTTCCGGCGGAATTGGATGATGGATCTCGAAGCTTTGCTCGCCATGCAGCAGTCTGAGCCAATCGATGCCGAGCTCCGGCCGTTTGGCCCAGAAGCCGGGATGCGCCAGCACGCAGCACATCGAAGGGACCGCGTGCAGATCAGACTCGTAGACGAAATTGAGCTGCGCCGGGTCGAGCGGTTCGCAGCCATATCCGAGACCCAGCGCGTACAGCATCGTGTCACGGCGAGAATAACTGTGAGTGACGGGTTCAAAGCGGAAATTCCTGACGGCTTCGAGGTTCAAGGCGTCCTCCCTAACTGTGCTCAGCGCGCGTACCGCCGCGACCGTTCGCGATTGCGCCAATGGCGGTTGCAAAGATGTTCTATCATATAGTACACAAGTGTACGAAATAGAAGGGTCGGCGCCGGGTGTGCCGACGGGGAGTGACGCCGTGGTTTGCAGCGCTGGCCGATCGGGCCATTGGACCTCGCGAGGAGTCGGCAGTCGCGGTGTTGCGTGGGTCACCGCGCTGATCCTCGCCGGCGTGCTCGCGACACAAGCTGCGGCCGGCGAGAAGAAATACGGCCCGGGCGTCAGCGACACCGAGATCAGGATCGGCAACACGTCGCCCTATAGCGGTCCGGCCTCCGCCTTCAGCATGGTCGCCAAGACCGAGGAGGCCTATTTCCGCAAGATCAATGCGGAGGGCGGCATCAATGGGCGGCGCCTCGTCTTCTTATCCTATGACGACGCCTATTCGCCGCCGAAGACGGTCGAGCAGACGCGGCGGCTGGTCGAGAGCGACGAGGTTCTGCTGGTTTTCAACGCGATGGGCACCGCAGCCAACTCGGCCGTACAAAAATATCTCAACGCCAGGAAAGTGCCGCAGCTCTTCGTATCGAGCGGGGCGGCCAAGTGGAACGATCCGCAGAATTTTCCATGGACGATGGGATTCACCCCGAGCTACGAAACCGAAGGTTTCATCTATGCCAAATTTGTGCTGGAGCAGCGTCCCGGCGCGAAGGTGGCGATCCTGTTTCAGAACGATGACTTCGGGAAAGATTATCTCAAGGGGATCAAGCGGGGCCTCGGCGACAAGGCCGCGTCAATGATCGTGGCGGAAGAGGCGTTCGACGTGTCGGAGCCGACGATCGACTCCCATCTGGTCAAGCTGCGATCGACCGGCGCGGACGTATTGTTCGACATTGCGACGCCGAAATTTGCGGCGCAGGCGATCAAGAAAGTGTCGGAGCTCGGCTGGAAGCCGCTGCACCTTCTGAGCTACGTCTCGGCCTCGATCGGCAGCGTGATCAAGCCCGCAGGATTCGAGAACGCGCAGGGCTTAATCTCGGCGGCCTATTTCAAGGATCCAAATGATCCCACCTGGAGGGGCGATCCCGGCCTCAACGATCTCAGCGGATTCCTGAATGGTTATTTTCCAGCCGCCGATCGCAGCGATACGCTGATCGTGAACGGTTACAACACGGCGCAAGCACTGGTTTACCTCCTGAGGCAATGCGGCGACGATCTCACGCGCGACAGCGTGATGCGGCACGCCGCCAATCTGAAGGACGTCGAATTGGGGATGCTGCTTCCCGGTATCCGCCTCAACACCTCGCCGGGCGATTTCGCACCGGTCAAGCAATGGCAGTTGATGCGCTTCGAAGGGACGAATTGGCATCTGTTCGGCGACGTTATGAGCGGCGACGCGAAAAACTAGAGAGGAGACGAGACATGGGAGGACTATGTGCCGGACGGGTCGCGATCGTCACGGGAGGCGGCCGCGGGCTCGGGCGCGAATACGCGCTGATGCTGGCGGAGCAGGGCGCCAAGGTGGTCGTCAACGACCTCGGCAGCACGGCCGCGGGAGAGGGCGCCGATCTTTCACCGGCGCAGCAGGTCGTCGGCGACATCAAGCGCAATGGCGGCGAAGCCATTGTGAACGGCAATGACGTCAGCGACTGGGCCGGCGCCAAGGCGCTGATCGACGACGCGATCAACACATTCGGCCGGCTCGACGTCCTCATCAACAACGCCGGCATCCTGCGTGACCGCATGATGGTCAACATGACCGAGGCTGAGTGGGACGAGGTGATCAAGGTGCATCTCAAGGGCACCTTCGCGCCGTCGCACCATGCCGCGCAATACTGGCGGCAGGAGGCAAAGACGCGCGGTGCGCCGATCCGCGCCCGCCTGATCAACACCTCGTCGGCTTCCGGGTTGTTCGGCAATGTCGGCCAGAGCAACTACGGGGCTGCCAAAGCGGGCATCGCCGCATTCACCATCATCAGCGCCACGGAGCTTCGGCAGTACGGCATCACGGTCAACGCCATCGCGCCGCGGGCGCAGACGCGGATGACAGAGGGACTGAGAGAGCGCACCGAGGAGGAGCTCAAGCGACGCAACCCGCGTTGGGTCGCCCCGGTCGTGGTCTGGCTTGCCAGTGAGGAATCACAGGATGTGACCGGCCGCGTATTTGAGGCCGGTGACGGGATTCTCAAGGTTGCCGAGGGTTGGCATGCCGGCCCGGGAATCGACCCGGTCGAAGATCCCAACGAACTCGGCCCTCAGGTCATGGAATTGATGCGGAAAGCTCGCCCCAACGCCGACATCTGGGGGCGCGACATCGTATCATGAGACGTCCACGGACTCCTCCCGGAGCACCTCGGGCGGGTGGCGGGCTTCAGGCCGCCGCCCGCCGCTTTTTCCGGGTCTTGGATGGCTGCGCATCCTCCTCCACGTCCGCTTCGCCGTCGGTCTCCGTACCTCCCGACATGGCGAGGAGGTTGTGCTTCATGGCGAGCAGCGCGTCGGAGGCTGCCTCGAGCTGCTTCCGGTCGATCCCGTTGACGATCCTGGCGTTGAATTTGTCAGTCTCTTTGCGGAGCTTCTCCAGGAAGCCGCGCGCTTGCTTGGTCACATAGACGCGCTTGACCCGCCGGTCGACGGGGTCGGCCTGGCGTATCACAAAGCCGGACGACTCCAGGCGGTCAATCAGGGCTCCGACGGCGACCTTGCCGACATCGAGCTCGTTGGCGAGCTGCACCTGGGGAAGGCCGTCCTTGCGGGAGATGAACGCCAGCACCCACCATTGCGAGCGAGTGATCCCGAGCGGCGCCAGCGCGCGGTCGAACATCATCCTCCTGAGCCGCGACACGTCGTGGATGAGATATCCGAGACGCAGATCCCAATCGGGCAGTTCAACCATCGATGTTTCCCTTAAGGCCGAGTCAGGGCCGGACGCTCGACTAATACCATACACCAGCGTATTTTAAAGGGAAGGCTATGAAATGGGCGTGGAAACGGCGCTCCGGCGCCGCGGGCGTCGACCGATTTACAAAAGAAGTACGCTAGTGTATTAAATCGGTCAGGCGCGGCGCTTGCTCTGTCCAGCCGGGAAGCGCCGACCGCAACGAAAATCGATCGCAGGAAGGGAGCCGCCCATGTTCGACGCCGCCGTGCTCAAGGGAAAGCGCATCCTGATTACGGGTGGAGGAACCGGCCTCGGCAAGGAGATGGCGATCGGCTTCGCCGCTCATGGTGCCCACGTCTACATCTGCGGCCGGCGCAAGGACATCCTCGACCAGGCCGCCCAGGAGATCGGCACGCGAACGGGAGGGCGGGCGACCGCGCTGCTCGCCAATGTGCGCGAGCCCGACAGCATCGAAGCGATGATGACCAGCATATGGGCGGATGGTCCGCTCACGGGCCTTGTCAACAACGCCGGTGCCAATTTCCTCGCGCCGACCGAGACGCTGTCGCCGCGCGGCTATGAGGCGGTGCGCTCGACCGTGATGGACGGCTCGTTCTACACCTCGCTTGCCTGCGGCAAGCGGTGGATCTCGGCTGGCCTGCCGGGCGTGATCATCAGCAACCTCGTCACCTGGGTGTGGACCGGATCGGCGTTTGTCGTGCCGGCGGCCATGGCGAAGGCGGCAGTCCATGCCATGACCATGTCGCTCGCGGTTGAGTGGGGGCCGAAGAACATTCGCGTCAATGCGATCGCACCCGGACCATTCCCGACCGAAGGTGCCTGGGACAAGCTCAACCCGCTGGCGGAGACTGGCGTCGGCGCGACGCAGGCGGACGACGTGCCGCTGCGCCGCTTCGGTAAGATGGACGAGCTGCGCAATCTCGTGATCTTCCTGATGTCGGATGGCTGTAGCTACATCACCGGCGATACGATCAGCATCGATGGCGGTCATCATCTGGCCGCGCCCAGCACCTTTGCAGGGCTGTCAAAACTGTCGCCCGCCGACTGGCAGCGTGCGCGTGAGGCCATCCAGGCTTCGGTGCAAAAGGAAAAGCAGGCACGGTCGATCTGAGCCTTGGCGGACGGAAAGATCTGCAAGCGCTTTGTCGTGAAGGGAGAAATGCTGATGGGACTCGCCATATCGACAAAGAGTTTCGAATGTACCATCGACGATGGTCTAGCCCATATCATTCTGGATCAGCCCACCCGTGGCAATCCAATCGACGGTGATTTCTGTCGCGAGTTTGGCCTGGCTATCGCGGAATTGAGCGAGCGTGCCGATGTGCGGGCGGTGCTGCTCTCCGCGCGCGGCCGGCTGTTCAGCGTCGGCGGTGACCTGACGTCGCTGGTGAAGCAGGGGGATGCGCTGCCCCAAACGATTAAGGCCTGGACCGCCGACATTCATGTCGCAATCGCAAGGATGGTCCGGATGCGTGCGCCGGTCGTCGCCGCCGTTCACGGCAATGTCGCGGGCGGCAGCGTGTCGCTGATCGCGGCCGCCGACCTCGTGGTGATGGCGGAATCGGCGAGGATATCGGCGGCGTTCTCCAAAATCGGCTTCAGTCCGGACAGTGGGTCGACCACGACGCTCACACGCCGGATCGGCGTCGCGCGCGCAAGACGATTTTTCCTGCTCGGTGAGACGTTCGATGCCGCGACGGCGCTGTCGCTCGGCCTCGTCGACTTCGTCGTGCCGGATGATGCAGTACCGTCCGAGGCCGCGCGGTTCGCGAAGGAGCTCGCCGTCGGCCCGACCGAGGCGTTTGGTGCGATCAAGCGGCTGTTCGCCCAGACCAACGATCGATCGTTCGAAAGCCAGCTCGAGGAGGAGGCGCAGACGCTCGCCGCGATTTCGAGAACGGCGGACGCGCAGGAAGGCGTCAAGGCTTTCATCGAGAAGCGCAAGCCGGTGTTTACCGGGACGTGATGCTCGCGGTGGCGCCAGAGCGACAATCTGACCATTGGCAGCAGATCGTACGCGCCAATGAGGTACACCGATAAACGAAATTAATCCGGCGCGAAGTCGGAAATGACGACACCGCAGGAGGGAGAAATGACCGTGGCCGCCGCCCTACGAGACGCGCCTCACGCCAGCTTTCGCGAAGCCGGGTATTGGCTCGACAAAAGTGTCGATCAGTTGCTGACCGAGGCCGCCGCGAGAGCGCCCGACAAGGTCGCGATCGTCGCCGACCGGGCGGATCGCGAACAGGCGCCAAGGTTCACCTACGCGGAGCTGGCAAGGCTCGCGGATCGCGCCGCGAGCTCGCTGCTGCGGCTCGGAGTTGGCCGCGGCGATGTCGTAACCGTGCAACTGCCCAATTGGTGGGAATTCGTGGTCACGGCATTCGCCTGCGCCAAGATCGGCGCAGTTATGAACCCGGTGATGCCAATCCTGCGCGAGCGCGAGCTGCTCTACATCCTGAATTTCTGCGAGGCGAAGGTCTTTATCGTACCGAAGAGCTACCGGGGGTTCGACTATGCCGCGATGGCGCAAGGCATGCGCTCCGATCTGCCCCATCTCAAGCACGTCGTCGTCGCTGACGGCGAGGACGAGACCGGCTTTGAGCGGATGCTGCTGTCGTCCGAGCCCGACAAGCTTCCAGCAGGGCTGCGTCCGGACGACATGGCCGTGCTGATGTTCACCTCGGGCACGACGGGTGAGCCCAAGGGCGTCATGCACACCTCGAATTCGCTGATTGCCTGCTGCAAGGCACTGTCGGGGCGGTTCGGACTCGATGCCGGCGACGTCCTGCTGGTTGCCTCTCCGGTCGGTCACATGACGGGCTACGCCGCGATCGTGCTGCTCTCGGTCTATCTCGGCGGCACGATGATCCTTCAGGACATCTGGGAAGCCAGGCGCGGCGTCAACCTGATGGCCCGCGAAGGCGTTACTTATACGGCAGCTTCGACGCCGTTCCTCAGCGACATCTGCGATGCCGTCAAGGCCGGAGCCCCCGATCCGAGCAGTCTGCGTTCCTTCCTGTGCGGCGGCGCACCGATCCCGTCCGCCCTGATCGGGCGCGCGGCCGACGAACTCAGCCTCACAGTCTGCTCGTTGTGGGGCATGACTGAGGTTCTGTCCGGCACGCTCACCGAGCCCGCGCGCGCCGCTGAGAAATCGGCACACACGGATGGGCGGGCGCAGGACGGAATGGAAGTCAGGATCGTCGATACCAAGGGACAACCGGTGCCGACAGGGGAGTCGGGACGGCTCCTGGTTCGCGGCGCCCAGATGTTCAAGGGGTACTACAAGCGGCCCGAGCTGCCGACGTTCGACGGTGACGGTTGGTTCGATTCCGGCGATCTCGCCTACATGGACAAGGACGGCTACATCCGCATCTCGGGCCGCGTGAAGGACATTCTGGTCCGGGGTGGCGAGAACGTGCCTGTCGTCGAGATCGAGAACCTGCTCTACAAGCATCCGGCCGTATCCGCGGTCGCTGTCGTCGGCTTTCCGGATGCCCGGCTCGGCGAGCGCGGCTGTGCCTTCATCGTTCCGCGCGCGGGAAGCACGATCGATCTGGCGGCGGTGCAGAGCTATCTGGGCCAAGCCAGGATGGCCAAGCAGTTCTGGCCCGAGCGGGTCGAAATCGTGGCTGAGCTGCCGCGCACGGCGAGTGGCAAGATCCAGAAGTTCAAATTGCGCGAGTTCGCGACCGCGTTTGCCGACGCCAAATAGTCATTGGTCGGAATAAGTCGGATCCCGTCGCTCGCGAAACGCGGCGACGGCCTCCGCGTGATCCTCCGTTTCCAAGAGGATAACCTGCTGCCGGTCCTCAATCATCAGCGCAGCATCGAGGCCTGGCGCGTCGATCAGAAAGTTGAGTGTCTGCTTCGTCATTCGCAGCCCCATGGGGGAAACACGCAGCATTTCCGAGGCAAACTCGAGACCCGTTGCGAGCAGTTCGTCCGCGGGCGCGACCTCGCTGATCAAGCCAATAGCCTTGGCGCGATCCGCCTTGAGGAATCGTCCGGTGAGAAATAGCTCCGATGCGACAGACAAGCCCACCAATCGGGGTAGGAGGTAACCCGAGCCCATATCGCAGCCGCCAACGCCGACGCGGATATAGGCGGCATTCATCCGTGCGTCTGGCGAGGCAAAGCGGACGTCGCAGGCGAGCAGCAAGGAAAATCCGGCGCCGCAGGCGGCACCGTGGACAAGCCCGACAATCGGTTGTGGGCAAGATCGCATGAGGCGAATAACGCCGGAGTAGTTCTGCTGTATCTTCAATTGCCGCTGCGGGCGCCCGCTTCCGCGTCCTGCAAACGCGTCCGATCCAAGTGCTGCGCCGGCGCAGAATTCACGTCCATTCCCGCGCAGGATAACGACCCGCGTCGTCGGCCGATCGTGAAGTCCAGAAAAGTATTCGGTCAACTCAGCGATCATTTCTGGGGTAACAGCATTGAGCTGTTCGGGACGGTTCAACGTCAGGATATCGATCGCGCCCCGGCCTTCAATGGTGACGGTCTTCGGTTGCTTCACGGATGCGCTCCCATCCTTCATTGGTCTTGATGGCATATAGTAATAAAGTGTACGATCGTTGGACGCAATGCTCGGTTCGTACGTCATGTCACCATACGACATGAGGCCGCAACAGCCAGCGACAGAGACCTTCAGGGAGCCGCCAAATGCCATATCAATCCGTGTTCAGGCCGGATCTGTTCAAGGGGCAGACGATCATCGTCACCGGCGGTGGCAGCGGGATCGGGCGCTGCACCGCCCATGAACTCGCCGCCCTCGGCGCCAACGTGGCGATCCTCGGCAGGTCGATCGAGAAGCTGGCGGAGGTTCAGCGCGAGATCGAAGAGGATGGAGGCAAGGCGATGGCCCATGCCTGCGACATCCGCGACGAGACCATGGTGATTGGCGCCATCGACGCGGTGCTCGCCAAATTTGGCCGCATCGATGGCCTGATCAACAATGCGGGAGGGCAGTTTCGCGCGCCGTTGAAAACGATCTCGACCAAGGGATTCGAGGCGGTCGTGCGCAACAATCTGACCGGCGGCTTCATCTTCATGCGCGAGGTCTATAACCGCTGGATGGAGGCCAACGGCGGGGCGATCGTCAACATCATCGCCGACATCTGGCACGGCTGGCCCGAGTTCGGCCACTCGGCCGCCGCCCGCGGCGGCATGCTGACCCTGACCGAGACGGCCTCCTGCGAATGGTCGGGCTCGGGTGTCCGCGTTAACGCAGTCGCGCCCGGCGGCATCGTGTCGAGCGGTTTCGATACTTACACGCCGGAGATGCAGAAGAAGCTGCATGATTTCACCGAGCGCGTGCCGCTGCAACGCTTTGGAACGGAAGCGGAGATATCGGCCGCTATCACCTACCTGCTGTCGCCGGCGGCTGCCTATATCACCGGTTCCTGTCTTCGCGTCGACGGCGGTACACCTAATGCGCGCACAACATGGAAGCTCGAGCCGCACAGTCGCAGCGCGCCGTTCGAAGGGTTCCATCGCGCGAAGCTGCCGGAGGTGATGAAGCATAAGGCCAGCGCGTAGCTGGCTTCGGCTCAGTCGACCGCGATGATCAGCTTGCCATGGTTCTCACCACGGTAAAGTTGCGCGATGGCGCCGGGCGCGTATTCGAGACCCGGCAGGATCTCTTCGTCGTGGACGATCTTGCCCGCCAGCGCCAGTTCGGCGAGGCGGGCCCCGGCCGCTTCGAACTCGGCGAGATGATCGAAGATGATAAAGCCGGACCATCGCAGGCGCCGGGTGAGAATTTCGCGCTCGGGACGCGGACCGATGGGGACGGGGGTCCAGGACGCATTGGCTGCGGTGCCGCACTGGATCACGCGCCCGCGCAGTCGCATGGTGCGGATGGCGGCGTCGGCGATCGCTCCGCCGGTGTTGTCGAAGAAGATGTCGTTGCCGTCAGGACACGCCGCGCGAATGGCCGCGCCGAGATCGGTCGCCTCGCGGTAGTTGATCATGTCCTGATAGCCGTAGCGGGCTTTTGCCAGCGCGGCCTTGTCGTCCGAGCTGGTCAACCCGACCGCACGGCAGCCTGCGATATGCGCGAGCTGGCCGACAAAGCTTCCGACGCTGCCGGCTGCCGTCGAGACCAGCACATGCTCGCCGGGTTTGGGATCGCCGAGACCATGAAAGGCGAGATAGGCGGTGATGCCGTTCATGCCGAGCACGCTCAGATTGGCGCTGAGCGGCAGGCTGGATGGAACGACGCGGCGCAGCACCGATTCCCGCGTCGCGACGCAATAGCGCTGCCAGCCAAACCATCCGTAGACGTGCTCACCGGGGCTATATTCCGGTACGTTGCTCTCGAGGATTTCGCCGACCGCGAGCGCACGCATCGGCGTGTCGAGCGGCACGGGTGCGCTATAGTTACCCTCATCATTGGCCCATCCGCGTTGTGCCGGATCAACGGAGAGGTAGCGATTTGCAATCAGGATCTCGCCCTTGCCGAGTGTTGCGGTCGGTTCCGTGACCACCGAAAAGTGCTCGCCTTGCGGTATCCCGCGCGGCCGGATCACGAGCCGCACCTGCCGATTGTCACGAAGGGCCATGAGCGATCCTCATAGTTAGTACGCTTGTGTACGATATGAGTATACGGTAGAAATCGGGCGGGAGACAAGGACGTCCCGGCCGGCTGAAAGCCTCGGGATCCCGGCAAGACATAAAGAGGCAAGCAAAATGGCGGGGCTCTATTTCGAGCAATTTTCGGTCGGGCAGACCTTTGTCCATGAAATCCGGCGCACCGTGACCGACATGGACAACATCCTGTTCTCGTCGCTGACCTACAATCCGGCGGCGGTGCATATCGACCATCACTATGCTGCGAGTACCGAGTTCGGAAAGCCGCTGATGAATTCGATCTTCACGCTCGGCCTGATCATCGGCCTGTCCGTGCAGGATACGACGTTGGGAACCACCGTCGGTAACCTCGGCATGGAGGACACCCGGTTTCCGCGTCCGGTGTTTGCCGGCGACACGCTCCGCGCCGAGACCAAGATCGTGGCCGTGCGCGAGAGCAAATCGCGCCCGACCCAGGGTATCGTGACCTTTGAGCACCACGGCTTCAACCAGCGCGACGAAGAGGTGGTCTATTGCCGCAGGAACGGGCTGATGATGCGGAGGCCGGCATGAAACTGCGTTCGCTGCTCTTTGTACCGGCCGATAGTGAACGCAAGTTCGTCAAGGCCAATGGGATCGGCTCCGACGCGCTGATCCTTGATCTGGAGGACTCCGTGGCGCCCGGCCGCAAGGCCTTTGCCCGCGGCGCCGTCAAGGAATTGCTGGGCGGAGGGCCCCGGGATTGGTCGTTCCTGGTCCGCATCAATCCGTTCGGCACCGGGCTGACGCTGGAAGATCTGGCCGCCGTGGTCCGTCCGGGCCTCGACGGCATCCTGATTCCCAAGGTCAACGGCATCGAGGATGTCGATCTCGTCTCGCATTATGTCGATGTGCTGGAGGTCGCGACCGGCGTCGCGCCTGGTCACGTCAAGCTGCTGGTCGTGGCAACCGAGACGCCGGCCGCGATGATCGGCTTCAACGGCTATGCGCGCAAGAACAAACGCCTCGTGGCGATGACCTGGGGCGGCGAAGATCTGAGTGCAGCGCTTGGCGCGCTGACGCCGCGAGAAGCCGATGGAAGCTGGACCTTTCCCTATCAGGTGGCGCGTGCGCAGTGCCTGTTTGCCGCCGGCGCTGCCGATGCTGCGGCGCTCGAAACCCTGTACGTCGACTTCAGGGATCAGCAGGGGCTGGCCGAAAGCTGCAAGATCGCGCGACGGGACGGATTTGTCGGCCGAATCGCGATCCACCCTGACCAGGTCGCAACCATCAATGCATCCTTCACGCCGTCGGACGCTGATATCGAGCATGCACGCCACGTCGTGGCTGCGTTCGCGGCGAATCCGGATGTCGGGACCGTCGGCATCGACGGCAAGATGTACGACATGCCGCATCTGATTGCAGCACGAAGAACCCTGGCGTCGATTGGGGAAGGTATCTCCCATGGATAGGTCGTTCGCCAACCAGCTCGATGTGCCGGATGATCACGCCGCGATCCGCGAAGGCGTTCGTGCCGTCGTCTCGCGTTTCGACGACGAGTACTGGCTTGCCCGCGACGAGGACGGCGAGTTTCCGCGGGCGTTCCACCGTGCCATGGCGGATGCCGGCTGGCTCGGCATCACGATGCCGGAGGAATATGGCGGCTCTGGTCTGGGCGTCACCGAGGCCGCGATCATGATGCACGAGGTGGCGAGCCATGGCGGCGGCATGACCTCAGCATCCGCCGTGCATATCAACCTGTTTGGACCGCACCCGATCGTGGTGAAGGGAACGGACGACCAGAAGCGGCGCTGGGTGCCGCGGCTGGTTGCAGGCGACGACCAGTGCTGCTTCGGTTTCACCGAGCCGGACGCCGGGCTGAACACCACGCGCATCAAGACCTTCGCCGAGAAGGTGCCGGGCGGCTATCTCGTGCACGGCCAGAAGGTCTGGACGTCAACGGCGCAGATCGCCAACAAGATCATGCTCCTGACCCGAACCACCAAGTTCGAGGATTGCAAGCGGCCGACCGACGGCATCACCATTTTCTACACTGATCTCGACCGTTCGAAGATCGAGGTGCGCCGGATCCCGAAGATGGGACGCAAGGCGGTCGACTCCAACGCCATCTTCATCGACGGTCTCTTCATTCCCGAGGCCGACCGGATCGGCGAGGAAGGCAAGGGCTTTTCCTACATCCTGCACAGCCTCAATCCCGAACGGATCCTGATCGCGGCCGAAGCCATCGGCATCGGTCAGGACGCCCTGCGCCGGGCGACGCGCTATGCCAGGGAGCGCGTGGTGTTCGACCGTCCGATCGGCCAAAATCAATCGATCCAGCATCCTCTCGCCGAGAACTGGATGTATCTGGAGTCGGCGTGGCTGATGGCGATGCGTGCCGCTTGGCTGTACGATTCGGACAAGCCGTGCGGTGCCGAAGCCAACAGCGCCAAATTGCTCGGTGCGCGGGCCGGCCACGATGCGGCCTGGCAGGCCATCATGACCCACGGCGGCTTCGGCTATGCCAAGGAGTATCACGTCGAGCGGCTATTCCGCGAAGTCTCGATCACCCGACTCGCGCCGATCACGGAGCAACTCATCCTGAGTTTCATCGCCGAGAAGGTGCTCGATTTGCCGAAGAGCTATTGAGCCACGCTGTGGCGCGCGTCAGAGGTTGCGCGAGATCAACTCGCGCATGATCTCCGACGTGCCGCCATAGATGCGCAGCACCCGCGCATCGGCGAACAGTCGACAAATTTCGTACTCGCGCATAAAACCGTAGCCGCCGAAGAATTGCAGGCACTGGTCGACGAGACGCCCATGCATCTCGGTGACCCAGAGCTTTGCCGTCGATGCGGCATAAGTGCTGAGCTCACCACGGACGTGCTGGCTCAGGCACTGGTCGACATAGGCCCAGCCGACCTGGAGGTCCGACTTGAGATCAGCCAACTTGAAGCGCGTGTTCTGATAGGTTCCGATCGCCTGTCCAAATGCCTTGCGCTCAAGCACGTAGGCCTTGGTGATGTCGAACGCCTTTTGTGCCGACGCGATCGAGTGAAGCGCGATCGTCAAGCGCTCCTGCGGCAACTCACTCATCAGCGCGCCCATCGCGCCACCTTCGGACCCCAGCAGATTGCTCATGGGAACGCGAACCTGGTCGAAGAACAGCTCCGACGTGTCGGAGGAGAGATGGCCGAGCTTGTCGAGGTTGCGGCCGTGCCGAAAACCGGGGCGGTCGGTCTCGACCAGGATGAGGCTCATGCCGCGTGAGCCGCCGTCCGGATGGGTACGGCTGACCGCGATGACGAGGTCGCACATCTGGCCGTTCGAGATGAAGGTCTTCTGGCCGGAGATGACGTAGTCGTCGCCGTCCCGAACCGCGCGCGTGCGAATGCCTTGCAGATCGCTGCCGGTGCCGGGCTCGGTCATCGCGATCGCGCAGACGATCTCGCCCGAGACCATCCGCGGCAGCCACTTTGTCTTCTGCTCCTCGGTACCGTAGCTCAGGAGATAGCCGCAGCAGACGTCGTTATGGACCGAGAAGTCGGTCGCTGGCCCGGCAAAGCCGGAATAGGCGAGCTCTTCGATGACGACGGCGTTGTGGCGGAAGTCGCCGCCGGTGCCGCCATACTGTTCGGGCACTTGCGGGCAGAGCAGGCCGGCATCGCCCGCCGCCGGCCACAGCGCGCGATCGATGATCCCGGCCTTTTCCCATTCCTGGAAGTGCGGCGCGATCTTCGCCGCGGCGAAGCGACGGACGCTTTCGCGCAGGAGTGCGTGTTCTTCGTCGTAGACCGGGCGATTTGGCAACATGTCTGTCGAGCCGTCGGTTGAGCCCTAGAAGGCGACCTTGTCGCCGCCCTTGAGCTGGAGGATATCGCGTGCTTCGTCCGGGCTCGCGATCTCGAGCCCGAGGCCTTCGATAATCTTGCGGACCTGCGTCACTTGCGCCGCATTGGTTTCAGCGAGGCGTCCCGCGCCGATCCACAGACTGTCCTCCAGACCGACGCGGACGTTGCCGCCCATCGCCGCCGCCATTGCCGCGACCTGCATCTGGGCGCGGCCGGCGCCGAGTACTGACCAGCGGTAGTTGTCGCCGAACAGCCGATCGGCGGTCCGCTTCATGTGCATGACATCGTCCGGATGGGAGCCAATGCCGCCGAGCAACCCAAAACAGGTCTGGATGAACAGCGGCGCCTTCACCAGGCCCTCAGTCCAGAAATAATGCAGGTTATAGAGATGGCTGGTGTCGTAGCATTCGAACTCGTATCGTGCGCCGGAACTGTTCAGAGTTTCGAGCGCGTAGCGGATATCCTTGAACGAATTGCGGAAGACGAGGTCGTGGGAGCCTTCCAGCATCTGCGGCTCCCAGTCATGCTTGAACGATTTGTAGCGCTTCAGCATGGGGAAGAGGCCGAAGTTCATCGAGCCCATGTTGAGGCTTGCGACCTCCGGCTTCCAGGTCGCCGCCGGCCGCACGCGCTCTTCCACCGTCATGTAGGGCGAGCCGCCGGTCGTCAGATTCACGACGACGTTGGAGCTCTGCTTGATGACGCGCAGGAACGGCTCGAAGGCTTCCGGCGATTGATCCGGCCTGCCGTCGGCGGGATTGCGGGCGTGCAGATGCACGATCGCCGCGCCCGCCGCCGCAGCGCCGAGCGCGGACTCGGCGATCTCGGCTGATGTCACCGGCAAATGCGGTGACATCGAGGGCGTGTGGATCGATCCCGTGACGGCGCAGGAGATGATGACCTTGTGGGGCGCCATGGCCGCTCCCTCAGTTTGCGATCGCTATCGGCGCATGGGCCGTCATGTGAACTTATGGAAGTCTGGGTCGCGCTTCTCGTTGAAGGCCGCGACGCCTTCCTTCGACTCCGCCGTGTCGTAGAACATCTTTACGGCGTGCAGCGCAAAATTGCTGATACCTCGGATGTTGTCGGAGTCGGCGTTGAAGGATCGCTTTGCGAGCGCGATAGCGGTCGGCGATCGCTGCGCGAGCTTGTCGGTCCAGTCCTTCACGGCCGCGTCGAGCTGCGCGATGGGCACCACCTTGTTGACGAGGCCCATCTCGCGCGCCTGCTCAGCGCTATAACGCTCGTTGAGGAACCAGATCTCGCGGGCCTTCTTGTCGCCGACGTGACGAGCCAGGAAAGCCGTTCCCCAGCCGGCATCGACCGAGCCGACTTTGGGGCCGACTTGTCCGAATTGGGCATGATCCGCAGCAATGGTGAGATCGCAAAGTGTTGCGAGCACGTTGCCGCCGCCGATTGCAAAACCGTTGACGCGTGCGATCACCGGCTTCGGCACGTCGCGGATCAAGCCCTGGATTTCGTCGATCGGCAGGCCGACCACGCCACGGCCGTCATACTGGCCCTCATGCGCGGATTGATCGCCGCCGGTGCAGAACGCCTTCTCGCCCGCACCGGTCAAGACGATGCTCGCGACCTGCCGGTCGTTGGCGGCGAGGTGGAAGGCCTGGATGAGCTCCTCGAGCGTCTGGCCGCGGAAGGCGTTGTAGACCTTGGGCCGGTTGATGATGATCCACGCGGCGCGGTCGCGGACTTCATAGATGACGTCGGTGAATTGCTTGGGGTCGGTCATGACGTTTCCTTGGCGTTTCTTGGCGCGATTTAGATCATGTTCATTCCGCCGGAGACGGAAATGGTTTGCCCGGTGATGAATTTGCCGTCGTCGGAAGCAAGCATCGCGACGATCCCGCCGTAGTCGTCCGGCTCGCCCATCCGCTTCAGCGGAATGCCCCGGACCATGGCGTCCTTCCATTTCACGGCGTGCTCGCCTTCGCCAAGGACCGACGCCATCATCGGCGTGTTGGTCGGGCCGGGGCAGACGGCGTTGAGAAGGACGTTCTTGCGTGCCAGCTCGCGCGCCAGCGACTTGGTGAAGGAGATCAACCCGCCCTTGCAGGCGGAATAGACGGCTTCGTCGCTGGTGCCGACGCGCGCGGCGTCGGAGGCGATATTGACGATGCGGCCGCCGCCGCGCTCGGCCATCAAGGGCGCAATCGCCTTGTGGGTGTTGAGCGGTCCATAGAGATTGATCCGGATGATCTTGTCCCAAAGCTCCTTGTCGGTCTTCAGGAACGGCATCGGACGGTCCCAGCCGGCATTGTTGACCAGGAGCCAGATCGGACCGAGCTCGGCTTCGACCTTGCCAACCGCCGCCTCGACGGAAGCGGCTTCTCCCACGTCGACCGCGTAGGTCTTGATGACCGCCTGCGGCGCGAGCTTTGCGGTTTCTTCGCCGCCTTGCGGATTGATGTCGAAGATCGCGATCTTGCAGCCTTCTTCAGCGAGCCGCAGCGTCAATCCTCGTCCGATGCCCTGTCCGCCGCCGGTCACGACGGCAACTTTGCCAGATAGGCCCTTCAATGCTGATCTCCCTCGTCGTTTATATTTTTGCCGGCGCCCTTCGATGCCTCGAAGGAGATGGGAAGGCCTATGAGGCGGACCCGTTCTTCTGAATGTCATACCCGCGCTGAGAATACATCTGCCGCGCAATGATCGTCTTCATGATCTCGATCGATCCGCCGGCGATTTTCACCACCCGTGCGTCGGCATAGGCCCTGGCGATCGGATATTCCCACATATAGCCCCATCCGCCGAACAGCTGGAGGCATTCGTCGACCGCCTCGCAGTGCAGCTCGGATGTAAACATCTTGGCCATTGCCGCGTCGACGGGGTCGAGCTTGCCCTCCATGAACAGGGCAATGCACTTGTCGGTGAAGACGCGGGCGACGGTCGCTTTGGTCTTGAGCTCGGCGAGCTTGAACTGCGTGTTCTGGAAATCGGCGAGCTTCTGGCCGAACGCGCTGCGTTCGGAGGTATATTGCAGCGTCCAGTCGATCACGGTCTCGGTGACGGTCGCGGAGCGAATGGCCTGCGCCAGGCGCTCCTGCGACAGTTTGGTCATCATCTGCGCAAAGCCCCTGCCTTCTGCGCCCAGCATGTTGCTGACGGGAATGCGGACATTGTCGAAGAATAGCTCGGACGTATCTTGCGCCTTCATGCCGAGCTTTTCCAGATTCCGGCCGCGCTTGAAGCCGTCCCGGCTGCTCTCGACGATGAACAAGGTCACGCCCTTGGCGCCAGCCTGGCTGTCGGTCTTGGTCGCCAGCACGATGAAGTCGCAAAGCTGGCCATTGGAAATGAAGACCTTCTGGCCGTTGATCACGAAGTCATCGCCGTCACGCGAAGCGCGGGTCCGGATCGCCTTGAGATCGCTGCCGGCATGGGGTTCGGTCATGCCGAGCGAACCGATGGCTTCGCCTGACACCATCTTGGGCAGCCATTTGCGCTTTTGCGCCTCGCTGCCGAACGACAGCAGATAGGTCGCGACGAGGTCGGTATGGATGAGAAAGCCGGGGCCGCTCGCGCCGGCGCGCCAGAGCTCCTCGAACACGACCACATCGAAGAGGTAGTCGAGGCCCATGCCGCCATATTCCTCGGGCACGGTGCAGCACAAGAGGCCGGCGGCGCCGGCCTTCAGCCAGAGATCCCGCGGAACAATACCGTCCTCTTCCCATTGGGCGTGGAAGGGAACGATCTCGCGGTCGACGAAGCGACGTACCGTCTGCCGGAAAATCTCATGTTCTTCGCGAAAGATCGTGCGGTCGATCATTGTCAAAAAGCGTCCCGTCTGATTTAGTTTGCTAGTGTACAGTATTAGGCTTGGGTATACAACCTGAAAGCCGGCGAAGGCAAGTACGATCGTACACCAACGAACTGTTGTGGGAGGAGGGAGCGATGGCGATCGGAGCGCAGCTGAAGCAATTTCGAATCGAGATGTCGACGAACGGCGTCCTGCACCTGATCTTCGACATGCCCGACCGCTCGATGAACGTGTTCTCGAACGCCGCGATCGACGAAGTTGGCCTGTTCGCAGACTGGCTCAAGCAAAGCGAAGTGATCGGCGTCGTGATCAGCTCCGGCAAGCCCACGGCGTTCTGCGCCGGCGCGGATCTCGCTGAGCTCGAGACCGCCTATGACATGATCATGGCGGCGCCATCCGCCGAACGCGATCGTCTCGCTTTCGATCATTTCTTCCGGCTCAGCCACGGTCTGCGCCGGCTCGAGACTGCCGGCAAGCCCGTTGCGGTGGCGGTTGCTGGCCTTGCCCTGGGCGGTGGCTGCGAGTTCGCTCTTGCCGCACATCATAGGGTGATCGCCGACCGCCCGCAGGCGACGTTCGGCCTTCCGGAGTCGCTGGTCGGCTTGCTGCCGGGCGGTGGCGGAACCCAGCGGTTGCCGCGCTTGATCGGGATTGAGGCTGCGCTGCCGGTGCTGCTCGACGGCGCACGCATCGGAGGGCAGGCGGCCCTTGCGGCTGGACTTGCGGATGAATTGGTGGGACCGGGCGAAGAGATGGCCGCCGCCGAGCGCTGGGTCTTGTCGCAACCGGCGGCCAAACAGCCGTGGGACCGGCCGGACTGGCATGCGGCTGACACATCGCGCGTCGCGGCAATCATCGGTGCGAGCCGGAGAAAAATGTTGGCAGAGACGCTCGGCCACTATCCGGCACCATCGGCCATTCTCGACTGCGTCGAGCAAGGCCTTTCGCAGGACTTTGATTGCGCGATCCGGACCGAGATGCAGATCTTTGCAAAGCTGATCCAGCGGCGGGAGCCTCGCAACATGATCCGGACGCTGTTTCTTGGAAGGCTCGATTATGAGCGGCTGAAGAAGAAGGGCATGAATCCCCAGATCACGGAAGCTGTCGCCGCGATCTCGAAAGTGCTTGGTGCTCATTCCGAGCGCGGCAAGGAGCTCTCCGATGCCTTTGCGCGTGCAGGTTTCCGCGGCGAGCAGCCGCGCCGGGCTGACTTCGACGGCCGTATCGCTGATGCCGTCTATTGGCACGACGATGAGCCGAGAACCTGGGGCAAGGACCTTTTGCGCGCGCGGCTGGCGGACGCCGAGGCCGCAGCCGCGGACTGGCGCACAAGGCTTGACGAGACAGAGCGGCGGGCCGCCGACTATGTCCTGGTCACGCAGGCGGGCTTTCCCGCCTATCTCGGCGGATTGTTCGCCGCCGGGCTGAACTAGTTGCGCCTTCGGCAAGGAGAGACATCGTGGCAAAACCTCTTGACGGTATCAAGGTTCTCGATCTTTCGAAGGTGCTCGCCGGTCCGCTCTGTGCGCAATATCTCGGCGATCTCGGCGCCGAGATCATCAAGGTCGAAGCGGTGGGGCAGGGAGATGAGACGCGCGGCTGGCCGCCCTTTCCCGCGCCCGGCCTTGGCACGGTGTTTCTGAGTGCCAATCGCAACAAGCGAAGCATCGCGATCAACATGAAGTCGGACAAGGGGCGGAAGCTCGTGCACGAGCTCGCGCGATCCTCCGACGTCGCCATTGAAAGCTTCGGCACCGGCGTTGCCGAGCGGCTGGGCATCGATGCCGCGAGCCTTTGCGCGCTCAACGACCGGCTGGTCCATTGCAGCATCTCCGGGTTCGGCCGGACTGGACCTCTCAAGAACTCTCCCGGATACGATGTGATCCTGCAGGCCTTCGGCGGCATCATGTCGATGACCGGCGACGAGGGCGGCGGCTATATCCGCAGCCCCATTTCCCCGATCGATCAGATGACAGGCGTGCATGCCTTCAGCGGAATCCTGGCCTCGCTGTTTGCGCGTGAGAAGTCGGGCAAGGGCGGGTCGATCCAGGTGTCGCTGTTCGATACTGCGCTTGGGATTTTGGGCTACAATCTCCAGACCTTTTGGGAGCGGGGGACGCAACCCGCAAAGTGTGGCTCCAGCCATGAGTCGCTATGCCCATACCAGGCGTTTGAGGCTTCGGACGGACCGATCATGATCGGAGTGGCCAACGACAATCTGTGGCGCAAATTCTGCGGCGTTGCCGGCCTGAATGCGATCGTGGATGACCCGAAATTCCGGACCAATGCGGAGCGGGTCAAGCATCGCGCCGAGACCCTTCAGCATGTGCAATCGGTGATCACCACCAACACCGTTGCGCACTGGAACGAGGCGCTGAATGAGGTCGGCATTCCCTGTTCACCGATCAATACGCTTGCCCAGCTTCTGGATCATCCGCATACGAAGGCGGACAAGCTGATCATGCAGTACGATCATCCCGCGGCTGGCCGCCTGAATTGCGTCGGCCATCCCGTGACATTCGTCGGAGAGGAGCGCGCTCCCGGCTTGCCGCCGCCCACACTCGGGCAACATACCGACGATGTCCTGATGGAAATGGGCCTTTCCGCGGCAAGCATTGCGGAATTGCGCCGTGATGAGATCATCAGCTAATGATCCAGGCGCCGCGGCAGCCGCTGCGGTGCTCCCTGCGTCAGATGGGTGTGAAGAAGGGCAATGGCGCGCCCTCGGTCGGCTTGAACACCACTTTGACCTTCTGCCCGATCTTCAACGTTTCAAGATTGCAGTCCACGAAGTTGGTCTGGAGCGACGGCCCCTCCTTCAGCGTGACGTAGCCGATCGCGTACGGACCGGTCGGCGACTTCCGCATCAGGCTGTAGGTGTAGATCGTGGCCTCGCCCGAACTTTCCTCCCACACAGTGTTGTCCGAATAGCAGAACGGACAGATCGCGCGCGGGAAGTAATGGGCTTCGCCGCAGGCGGTGCAGCGCTTGATTAGGAACTTGCCCTGCTTCGCCGCATCCCAGAACGCGGCTGTTTCGGGGTTGGTCACGGGAGCAGGATATTTTTTTGCTTCACTCATCACACGCGCTCCAGAATGGCCGTCGAGGCCGCGTGGCGGACCCCCAAAAGGCCGCCGGTGCCGTGGGCAATGGCCAGATCGCAGTTCTTGACCTGCACCTTCGGATGCGCCTCGCCGCGCAGCTGCCGCACAGCCTCGATGATCTTGGTCATGCCGCCGCGGTTGACCGGATGGTTGCTGCACAGGCCGCCGCCGTCGGTGTTGAACGGCAGCTTGCCGACGCCGGAGATGAGATTGCCGTCGGCGACGAATTTGCCGCCCTCGCCCTTCTTGCAGAAGCCGAGGTCTTCGAGCTGCATCAGTACCGTGATCGTGAAGCTGTCGTAGATCGAGGCGTATTTGATGTCCTTCGGCGTGATGCCGGCTTCTTCGAACGCCCGCGGGCCGGACCAGATTCCGGCGGAATAGGTCAGATCGAGATTCTTGCCACCGTTCGGACCCTTCATGGCTTCGCCGTGGCCGATCAACCGGACCAGCGGCTTTCTCAGGCTTCGGGCGATCTCGGGCGTGGTCACGATCAATGCGCCACCGCCATCGGTGACGACGCAGCAATCAAGCCGGTGCAGCGGGTCGGAAATCATCGGCGAGTTCAGGACGTCCTCGACGGTGACGACGTCCTTGAGCATCGCATGCGGATTGTATTGCGCGTGATGCGAGGCCGCGACCTTGACCCAGGCGAGCTGCTCGCTGGTGGTGCCATAGTCGTGCATGTGACGCATCGCGCACATGCCATAGGCATTGTGGGTGGCCGCGCCGTAGGCCGTCTCGAAGTCGGCCTCGGCGCCGGGGGCGCGTGGTGGGGTGTGGCTGGTGCGCGGCTTGCCCGCGAGCGTGATCAGGGCAATCGAGCATTTGCCCGCGGCAATGGCTTCGGCCGCATGGCCGAGCTGGATGATGTAGGAGGAGCCGCCGGTATCGGTGCTGTCGATATGGCGGAGCTTTTTGGTGTTGAGACCGAGATAATCGACCATCGGCCAGGCGCCGCCCGGCGCGTCGCCGGACAAGAAATATCCGTCAATGTCGTCCTTGCTCAGCCCGGCGTCCTCGATCGCGCCCTTGGTGACCTCAGCATGGAGCTGGGCTGTGGACTTGTCCGGTGCATGCCGGGTCGGGTGTTCGTAGATCCCGGCAATGTAGGCCTTACCCCTGATGGTCAACTCGCTCTCCACTGGCGTTTGCTGCTCGGTTGGACCTGACGGGCGATGCCCGGCAGGCCTGGAATTGATCCCGACGTTACTCTTCGAGCAGCTTCCAGGACGTCTTTTCGAAGATCGCCATGCGCAGGGTGCGGTAGGGCGCGTAGTTCTCCTTCGAATTGGTAAGCTCAATCCCCGGAAGCAGCATGCCGACGCGCTCCTTGTTGAAGCTCGTCGCCTGGGCCAGCAGGTTCTCACGTGTCAGATTGTCACCGCATCGCTCCAGGCCCTTCGCGATAGCTTGCGCATTGATGTAGCCGGACAGCGCGATGAAATCGTTCGGGCTGTCGTTCGGTGCCCATTTCTTCATGAAGGCGACGTAGTCCTTCACGTCCGGGTCGTCGGCCCAGGTCGGATCGCCAGCTTGCTTGGTGAACTGGGTTGTGTAGGCGCCCTGGACGTTTTCGAGTCCGGCGGGCGTGAGAACGCCCTGGATCGAGTTGACAGGGCTCGCCAGGAACTGAGCCGGCTTCCAGTTCAACTCATTGGCTTTCTTGATCGCCTGCGCCGCAAATTTCGGCGTTGCGAAATAGATGATCGTATCGGCGCCGGCGGCCTTGAGCTTGAGGACTTCGGAATCGACGGTCGGATAGCTCAGCTCATAGGGCGCCTCTGCCACTATCTTCGCCGTGCTGTCAGGGCCCAAGCCGGCCTTGAGGCCGGTGAGGTAGTCCTTGCCGTAGTCGTCGTTCTGATAGAGCACCGCGATCTTTGCGTTCGGTATCTTCTTGACGATGAACTTGCCGAATGTGGCGCCCTCCATCTCGAACGCCGGATAGAACGGAACGGTCCAGGGAAAATTGTGCGGGTCGTTGAAGCGCCGGCCGCCGGCTGAAATGAAGACCTGCGGCACCTTGTTCTGGTTGAGGTACTTTTGGACGGCGATGTTGGGGACGGTGCCGACTGTTCCCACTTCGGCAAGGACGCTGTCGTCGTCGACCAGCTTGCGGGTCTGTTCGATCGCCTTTGGCGGGCTGAACGCATTGTCCTGCGAGATCAGGTTCACCTTCCTGCCGTTGATGCCCCCCTTCTCGTTCAACATCCGAAAATAGCCGGTCATGACGCGGCCATAGCTCGAAAAGGCGGAGGCCGGCCCGCTGTAGGGGATGGTCTGGCCGATCTTGATTTCCGTGTCGGTGACACCCGGGCCATACTGCTTTTCACCGGCACGAGCGCCGAAGACGGCGCCGCCGAGGACAAGGGCCGACACGCCGGCCAGTATCGCGATCCTCATGTTTTCTCCCATATCGCTCTTTTTCAGCATTAGCCACGCGCAGCTGCGCAACAAGTACACTTGTATATCATATCATATGAAACGAAAATAGAGGCCCCTGGAAATCGGCAGCCCCGCGTCGCTGCATCGCCAGATTGCGGCGCATGAAAACCAACGCGCTGTCTTGAACCCGAGTTCGATTGTGCTATAGATAGTACATAAGTGTACTAATTATCGGCTGCGGCACACTCGAGAGTGGTTGCCGCCGGCCAAGGGAGGAACCATGGCTGCTTCGGGCGCAACGGCGCTGGCTGCGCTGAAGATCGGCGGACGCGTCGCCTTTGAGCGTCTGGTTCGGCCGAAGGCGCGCCGGCTCGAGGATGTTCCATGCTCGCCCGACGCCATTACGCCGGAGTGGCTGACGGCGGTGCTCTGCCAGAAGGTCCCTGAAGCCGTCGTGACGGGAGTCGTCGTCAAGCCGGCCAGCGCGGGAACGCACGAACGCCATCAACTGCTTGTCAATTACAACGAGGCCGGCCACCGCGCAGGCCTGCCGAAGTCGATGTTCACCAAGTCGCTGCCGAGCGTCGTCACGCGCATGATCGGCGGGTTCAACGGCACTGCGCGGGTCGAAGGCCGGTTCTACATGCAGCTGCGGCCGCAGCTCGAGATCGAAGCGCCGATCGGCTATCACGCGGCGTCGGACCGCCAGACGTTTGCCTCGATTCTTCTTCTTGAAGACATGGTCGCAACAAAATCGGCGACATTTTGCAATTACCAGACCTACGTCTCTCGCGAGACGGCCGAGGACATGGTTGACGTTCTCGCCTCACTGCACGCGCGTTTCCACGGCGATGCTGAGCTCGCCACGCTATACCGCTTTGTCGCGAGCTATCCGCGCTGGTTCACGATCGGTGCGGAAAAGATGAGCCTGGAATACTATACGCGAAAGGCGTTCGACGCGGCGTCTCACGTCCTTCCCGAAAGCATCCTGGCGCAACGTGATGCAGTCTGGCCGGCAGCCGTGCAGGCTCTTGCCGTGCACGACAGCGAGCCGCAGGGATTGATCCACTCTGATGTGCATATCGGCAACTGGTACCGCACGGGAGCGGGGAAGATGGGTCTGTGCGACTGGCAATGCCTTGCGCGCGGCCATTGGTCGCGAGACTTTGCCTATGCCGTCACGGCGGCGCTCACACCCGACGATCGCCGCAAGTGGGAGAAGGATCTGCTGCTCCGCTATCTCGACCGGTTCGCCGCATTGACCGGCACCAGGCCGGACTTTGATCGGAGTTTCCTGCACTATCGGCAGCAGATGGTGCACGCGCTGTTGATGTGGACCATCACCCTCTGTCACTCCCCGCTATTGCCGAACATGCAATCGGAAGAGACGACACTGGCGATGATTGAGCGGATCTCGATCGCGATGGCCGACCTGGGTTCGCTTCGCAGCTGATATGCTCCTTAAGCCGGCGCGACGCTTCAGGTTGGCGCAAGCCGGCATTCGCCGCGATCGAGCACCATCATTTGCCGCTCGACCGCCCATGCTCTGAATCGAATGGTCTCGCCTTCCTCGAACAGCTCGATCCGAATGGTGTCGCCTGGGAAGGCGGGCGCGACAAACCGCACCGCCATTGCGCCTATCCGCTCCGGATGCCCCGGCGCGTAGCGCTTCAAGACGGCGCGGCAGGCCAGACCCATCGTGTTCAAGCCGTGTGAGATCGGCCGGCCAAAGCCGGCTTCGCTGGCCACGATGGGATCGGCGTGGATCGGCATGTAATCCCTGCTGACAAGTCGATACAGCAGCGCCGCCTGCTGTGGCGTACGGTACGTGGTCGCGGCGCTCGGCCTTGTATCGGCGCGGATCGCTGTGATGTCGCCAGGCGACGTGCCGTAGCTGCCGCAGCCGCCGTCGCCACGCAGGAACTCCGTCGCGCACAGGCTGGCCAATCGTTCGCCGCTGACCGCGTCGAACAGCTCGGTGTCAAAGTAGACCAGCGCGCCGCGTGCCGGCCCCTTGTCATCGATGGCGCTGACCCGATGCTCGGCTCGGACAGATCCGCCGGCGGCGAGGGGGCGATGCAGCGTGAATCGTTGCTCCCCGTGCAGTGCCTTGGTCCAGGCGATTCCGGTCTGAGGTTCAGCAATCCAGAGCGGCGGCCAACCAAGCGTCACGCACATGCTGGGCACGGCCCGTTGATCGCGGCCCTCGTAGACGTAAACCAGTTCGTCCTCGTCGAGCGGATCGTCGCCGATGCCGAGCCCGAGCGCATACAGGGCACAATCGCGCCAATCGTAGGATTGACGGATCGGCGCGAAGCGCCGCGAGACGACGTGATCCAGATTCATGGCAGGTGCTCCCGACGTTGCTCGTTATGGCGCATAAGCGGCCGCAGCCGCTGAAGGTTTGAAATATCGTTGCGGTGCGTACGAGTTTCGTCAAGACGATCATGAAGGCGGGATGCCGCGAGGTGCACGATGCCGCAGCAGGCCAGTTGGATTAAGGTTTGCGGCAAACGTCAATATATGATAAGCCAGTGTACTAATCGGGCGTCGAACCCGAAATCGTCCGGCAGGACGGGGAAATGCTGAAGGCCGGCGTTACGCCCGATTTGAATGTCGGTGGCGGACGTCGCGCAATGGCGGGAGGGCCGTTTGCGAGGTCAGGCGCGCGGATTGGCGGTGCACCGGATGGCTGCGTGCCGTCGTCCGATGCAACGTGAGATGCAACGTGACAAGGGAGCGCTATCGTGATCGCGCTGTTGATCGCGAATTCGCTGGCACTCGCCTCGCTGCTGATCATGCTGTCGAGCGGACTCGCTCTGATTTACGGCCTGCGCGACGTCATCAATTTCGGCCACGGCGCGATCTATATGTTTGGCGCCTATCTCGGCTACACCATTGCCCTGGTCGGCGGGTTCTGGCTGGCGCTGCTTGTCGTTCCGATCCTGCTCGCGTTTCTCGGCATCGCATTCGAATATTTGGCGCTACGGCCACTGCAGAGAAGGTCGCATATCGAGGTGGCGCTGGTCACCCTGGGGTTGGGCATCATCCTTGGGCAGGTCATCATCTATTTTTACGGCGGCGAGGCGCGCAGCGTGGATGCGCCGAAAATCCTCTCCGGCTCGATTACCGTCCTGAACCTCTCCTACCCGGTCTATCGCCTCTTTCTGATCGTGATGGGGCTTGGCTCGTGCGCGCTGCTTGCAGTCTGGCTCCGGTATACGCCGTCCGGACTGTATGTCCGCGCCGTGAGCCAGGATCCGTCGGTGGCGCGGATGATGGGCATCGATGCCGATCGCCTGAGCCTGCTCATCACCAGCCTCAGCACCGCATTTGCGGGGATCGCCGGCGTGTTGGCCGGGCCTTATCTGTCGATCGATCCGGGGATGGACGTCGCGATGATCGTGAACTGCCTGATCATCGTCGTGATCGGCGGTACCGGCAGCATCGGGGGCGCGATCGTTGCGGCGTTGCTGTTCGGTTTCGTTCAGGTAGCGGGATCGGTCTTTCTGCCCAACCTTGCGGCGCTCGTTCCTTACATCCTGCTGATGGTCGTGCTGCTTGTCGCGCCCGGCGGCATCGGACGCCGGAGGGTTCTGAGTTGAGCAATGGCGCGATGACCGGTGACTTGCACGGGACTGCGACCGGGTTGCCTGGCAGCCACATCTCGCGCATGTGGTTCGCGATTGTTGCCGGCGCAATCGGGCTCGGGGCCGGTGCCCTTGTCCCGACATACCTCGCCAGCGACTTCGTGCTTCGTCTCGGCAGTGAAGGTTTGCTGCTCGGCATGCTCGCGCTCAGCGTCGCCTTCCTGATGAGGCAGGCGGGGCTGGTCGCGCTCGGCGCGGCCAGCATTTATGGCGGGGCCGGATATCTGTTTGCGATCGGCATGAGCGAGTGGGACCTGACGCCGACGGAGGCGTTGTGCACCGCGTTCCTGATCATCATCGCTTACGCGACCGTGCTGGGCGCATTGATCGTGCGGACCAATCCGCTCGCTTTCATGATGCTGACGCTCGCAGCCGGCGAAATGCTCAGCCATGCCGTCCTGCTCGAGGGATTACGCGATTATACCGGGGGCGCCGACGGGCTGGTTGTCCGCATGAAGGGTTCGATCCTGGGCATCGACGTCGCCGCGTTTGCCGATCCGGCGCGGTTCTGGATAATGGCCTGGATCGTGGCAGTCCTTGTCGGCGTGGCGTTCTGGATCATCGCGCGCTCCCGTCTCGGTGCGATCCTCCGTGCGGTACGGGAGAACGACGAGCGCATGCGTTTCTCCGGTTTCAACACCTTCGTGCCGCGACTAATCGGCTATGTGCTTGTCAATCTCGTGGCTGCGGTCGCCGGCTTCCTGCATGTGCTCAACGCCGGTTTCGTCTCGCCCGAGAGCCTTGGCCTTTCGATCAGCACCAACGCTTTAGTCGCAGCTCTGATGGGAGGCGTTTCCGGGGCGCTCGGGCCGATCCTGGGTGGGCTCATCTTCTCCTTTGCGCAGGATGAATTCGGGGCACGCGGGCTGACGCAGCTCCTGACCGGTATCGCCATTGTCGTGTTCATCGTCGTATTTCCGCGTGGCGTCGTCGGCGGACTGTCGAGCGCGTTGCGGCTGTTTGGTTGGCGCGGGGAGGCCCCCTGATATGCTCACAATCGAGAAGCTGTCGGTGAGCTATGGCTCGGTGCGGGCGCTGACGGACGTCGATCTCGATGTGCGCGGCGATGGCATGCTTCACGGCGTCATTGGGCCCAATGGTGCTGGAAAGTCCACGCTGCTCGATGCGATCTGCGGCCGCCGGCGCCCGACCGCGGGACGCGTTCGCTACTGCGGCGAGGATATCACGCGACGTTCGATCAGCTGGCGCCGTCGTCAGGGCATGTCGCGATCGTTCCAGCGCACCAGCATCTTCCAGGACCTCACCGTCCACGAACAGCTCCAGCTGGTTGCGCGGCATCTCGGCGACGACAGGCTGGACGACGTGATCGAGGTCATGGACCTCGGCGGCTATCTCGGCCAGAAGGCGGGCCGCATTGCCTACGGTGTGCAGCGGCGGGTCGATGTGGCACTGGCCTTGATCGGGCGGCCACGCCTTCTGTTGATGGACGAGCCGGGCGCCGGCCTGTCTGCCACGGAGACGTTGCGCCTGTTCGAGCATGTGCGCGACCTCGTGCGCGAGCGCAGGATCTCGGCCATCGTAGTCGAGCACGATGTCGACGCGGTGTTCGCCTGCTGCGGCATGGTCACCGTGCTCGATCTTGGTCGGCATCTCGCCACAGGCGCGCCCGAAGCCATCCGGGCCGATCATCGGGTCATCGCGGCGTATCTGGGGACCGCGGCATGAGCGCATTGCGTGTCGAATCCCTGTTTGCCGGCTATGGCGCATCGACCGTGCTGCGCGGCATCGACCTCACGGTCGAAGAAGGGGAATCGGTTGCCTTGGTCGGCCGCAATGGCGCCGGCAAGTCGACGCTATTGCTGTCGGTCTTTCGCGAGACCAACATCATCTCGGGAGCCATCTGGGTGCATGATCGTCGCATCGACGGCTTGCCCGGCTACATGGCCGCCAAGCTGGGTCTATCCATTGCGCCGCAGGGTCGTCGCATCCTCCCGAATCTCACAGTGAAGGAGAACCTGCTGCTCGGCAGGGCGACCGGCAGGGCAGGGCACTGGAGTCTGAAGACCATCTTCGATCTCTTCCCGGTGCTGGAGGAGCGCGCCGACCGGCTCGGCACCATGCTGAGCGGCGGTCAGCAGCAGATGCTGGCGATCGGTCGCGCCTTGATGGCTAATCCCAGTCTCATTCTTCTCGATGAGCCGTCGGAAGGTCTTTCGCCCGTGCTGATCGATGGACTGGTCGAGACGCTCAACCGCATTCGCGGTGCCGGCACCGGCGTGCTCGTGGTCGAGCAGCACCTCAGCCTCGTGAAGCGTGCGACGGATCGATTCGTGATCCTGGCGAAGGGAGAAGTCGTCGGGGCAGGCGCCATCGGCTCTATCGGTGAGCCGGAGAACCAGGCGCTGATGGCCGTATAGCCGAGCATCAGAAACAAGTGGAGAGGAGTGAGAAAATGAAGAAATCGTCCGTCGGTCCAGCTTTCAGTGCGTTGCGTGCGGTAACGATCGGCGCCGCAATGTCTATTGCAATCACGACGGCGGCTTTGGCCGAGGACACCGTCAAGATCGGTGTTCTGCTGATCGACAGTGGACCGCTCGCCGGGCTGAAGGACACCCAGGTCAAGGCGGTCAACCTTGCGATCGAACAGATCAACGCTGCCGGCGGGGCCGCGGGGAAGAAGCTGGAGGCGACCTTCATTTCCTATCCGGGCACGCCCGACACGGCGGTCGACGGTGCCACCCGCGCGGTCCAGAAGGACGGCGCGATGTTCATCACCGGCATGGACACGTCGGCGGTGACGCCGGCTCTGCAAGCCAAGCTTCCCGCGCTGAAAGTCCTGATGCTGGAAGTGATGGCCAACGCCGACGGTCTGACCGGAAAGAACTGTTCGCCAAACTTCTTCCGGGTCAATGCAAATGACTCGATGATCATGGGCGCCTTCAGGGAGTTCCTGAAGGATCAGGGCATCAAGAAGTGGGACATCCTTGCTGTCGACTATGCCGCCGGGCGCGACTCCGCAGACAAGTTCAAGGCCTTGGTGACCTCCCAGGGCGGCACCGTCGGCAAGGTGCTGTTTTCTCCGTCTGGTACGCCTGACTTCGGTGCCAAGATTTCGGAACTGGGGGCAGACCCCGCTGACGGCTTGTTCGTGACGATCTTCGGCAGCGATGCCATCAATCTCGCCAAGCAGCAGCAGCAATTCGGCCTGTTCAAGAAGTACAAGATGGTACTGGGCAATTCCTTCGTGATCCCGCAAACGCTGCCTGCGCAAGGCGAGACGGTCCTGGGCGTCTATCAGAACATCGGCTTCGTCGCCGGTTTTCCCGGCGCTCAAGCCGAAGCTTTCGTGAAAGCCTACAAGGAAAAATACAACGGCGAGCTGCCGCCTTACACCAGTGCAGACCAATATGCGGCGATCGAGCTCATGGCCGCCGCGCTCCGGAAGGCCAACTCGACCGATATCAACGCGGTGCGCGCAGCGCTGTCAGGCCTCAAGACTGAAACGGTTCTCGGCGATGTCGAAGTCCGGGCGGGCGATCATCAGACCGCGCGCCGGATGGCGATCAGTCAGATCGCAATCGGGCCGGATGGAAAGCCCGGTTACCAGATCAAGAAGCTCGAGCCGGGGCAGGACATCATTCCTCCGGTGGATCCCGCCTGCAAGATGTGATCGTCTCGGCGCGATGGAGCTAGGCCACGAGCGACACTTTGCCGAACTGTGCGCCGGAGGCGAGGCGCGCAAGGGCCGAGCCGACATCCGCCATTGCAAACGATGAATCGATTATGGGCTTGGTTAGGCCGCGATTGAATACATCGAGCAATTGGCGGAATTCGCTGACGCTGCCGCCGGTCGAGCCGTAGATTTCGAACTGGCGAATGAAGACGCGTTGCAGATCGGCCGGCGGATTGGAGCCGGTCGTGGCGCCACATGTGATGAGGCGCCCGCCGCGGCGCAACGAGCGCAAGGATTCGCCCCAGCTTGCCTCGCCGACGCTGTCGATCACCATGTCCACGCCCCCGCCACTCATCTCCTGGATGGTAGTGGAAACCCGATCGCGCCGGTAATTCACGCCGCCGTCTGCGCCTAACGCCTTCGCCCTGGCGATTTTCTCGTCGCTGGATGAGGTGACGAAAACGCGGGCGCCCGCGATTTTCGCTAGTTGGAGGCAGGCAACTGCCACGCCTCCGCCAATGCCGACGATCAAGACGCTTTCGCCGGGTTGCAGCGCCCGTTTGCCGAACAGCATCCGCCAGGCCGTCAGATGGCCCGTCATCAGGGCACCTGCTGCGATCAGATCGGCGTCGTCGGGGAGGGAAAAGAAGCAGGTGCTGGGCATGGCGACGTAATCGGCAAAGCCACCATGCCGATGCTCGCCCATGATCTTCACGTTCTCGCAGAGCGGCTGGTCGCCTGCCTGGCAGTAACGGCATCTGCCGCAATAGGCCTCGGAGAAAAGGACAGCCTTCATGCCTGGCTTCAGTCCGGTACCGGGGGCGGCCTCGACGATCTCGCCAGCGGCTTCGACCCCCATCACCTGCGGGAACGCATGGGTGATCCCGTCGCCGTTGTCGCGCATGTAGAGATCGACGCGATTGACAGAGGAGGCCGCGACCCTGAGCACCGACTCTCCCGGAGCCGGCACGGGATCCGGAAAATCCCGCCAGGTCACGCCATCGATCCCACGCCGTTCCAGAACCGCCGCCTTCATTGCGACCTCCCTTGTTGGTTCGGAATAACTAATGCACTAGCACACGAAACGGAGAACAAGCCGGTCTTAAAAACCGAGGCAACTCTATCCATTTAGGTGTTGCAGTCCATTTCGAATATAATACACTAGCGCACTAAAGCGCCGTCAAGGGCAGCGATCAATCGTCATGGAGGCGACGTCATGAGCGAGAATCGGTTCGATCCCGTGGCGCATGCGCGCGCGATGCGTGCGAGCGGATTCTGGGTCGACAAGAGCTTCGACGAGTTCCTGCAACAGACGATTGCCGCAACGCCTGAAAAGCTGGCGCTGATGGCGGATCGCGCCGACCGGACCGAACCGAAGCGTCTGACTTATGCGGAACTCGGGGATCTGATTTCGCGTGCGGCCGCCGCACTGCGCCGTCTTGGCATCAGCCAAGGGGACGTCGTGTCGGTTCAGCTGCCGAACTGGTGGGAATTTGCGGTCATTGCGCTTGCGGCCTTTCGCGTTGGGGCGGTCGTCAATCCGCTGATGCCGATTTTCCGTGAACATGAACTCACCTACATGCTGGGCTTCGCCGAGACGAAGCTGCTGGTCGTTCCGAAATTGTTTCGCGGATTCGATCACGAGGTCATGGCCCGCTCGCTGCAGCCGGGCCTGCCGAGGCTCAAGCACGTCATCGCCGTCGACGGCGAGGGACCTGCAAGCTTCGATCAGGCCCTGCTGTCCGGTAGCGAGCGTCTCGGCCCGCCACCGGTTGGCGATCTCGGCGCGCTTCCCGCCGATCAAATGGCTGTTCTGATGTTCACTTCGGGCACCACGGGCTCACCCAAGGGCGTCATGCATTGCCTGAATACGCTGATGGGCTGCTGCATCGGGCTTGCCGGACGATTTGGCCTCGACGCAAGCGACACAATGCTGGTTTGCTCGCCGCTCGGCCACATGACCGGCTTTGCGGCCGGCATGCTGCTCGGTCTGAAAATCGGCGCGACTGTGATCTTCCAGGACATCTGGGAACCCAAGCGCGGCGTCTCGACCATGGCCAGGGAAGGCGTGACCTATTCCGCCGGTGCAGCGACGTTCCTTGCCGACATGTGCGAGGCCGTCGCAGCCGGTGTGCCGAAGCCGGCCCAACTGCGCAAGTTCCTCTGCGCGGGTGCGCCGATTCCGCCAGCGTTGATCGATCGCGCCTATCGCGAGCTGGACCTCAAGGTTTGCTCGCTGTGGGGCATGACGGAATCGCTGTCGAGTACACTGACCGAGCCGGAGCGGGCGCTGGAGAAATCGTCGAAGACCGACGGGCGTCCCGTGGAGGGCGTGGCGGTCCAGGTGGTGCGCATGGACGGATCTCCAGCCCCGGTCGGAGAGAAGGGCCTGCTCAAGGTCCGCGGCGCACAGATGTTTCTCGGCTACTACAAGCGCGAGGACATGGAGCCGTTTGACGCCGACGGATGGTTCGACACCGGCGACATGGCCTACATGGACGACGAGGGCTACATCCGGATCGACGGCCGCATCAAGGACATCATCATCCGAGGCGGCGAGAACGTTCCCGTGTTCGACATCGAGAATCTGTTGTTCAAGCATCCGGCCGTGCTTTCCGTCGCAATCGTCGGCTATCCGGACACGAGGTTGGGAGAGCGGGCCTGTGCCTTCATCATGCTGCGTCCAGGCGAGAAGCTCGATCTGGCGGGCGTCCAGGCCCACCTGGCCGAGCACAGGGTGGCCAAGCAATATTGGCCGGAGCGCGTTGAAATCGTCACCGACCTGCCGAAGACCCCGGCCGGCAAGGTCCAGAAGTATCAATTGCGCGAGATCGCCAAGGCATTCGCCGAACCGGCACACAAGGCCAGCGCATGAACGCCCGTCTCAAGGACCGCGTCTGCGTTGTCACTGGCGCCGCGCGCGGGATCGGTCTTTCGATCGCGGAGCGCTTTGGCCGCGAGGGCGGACGTCTTGCTTGTGTCGATGTCAGCGCGCGACGGCTGGAGCCCGCGGTCAGCCAGTTGAAGGACATGGGGTTCGAGGCGAGGGGATACGAGGTCGATATCGGCAAGCGGGACGATGTGCACGCGCTCTTTGAACGCGTCGAACGTGAATTCAATGCACCCGTGGCCGTACTCGTCAACAATGCCGTGTGGGCGCGGTTTGAACCATTGCAACAGATCGAGGTCGACACGATCGAGCGGATGTTCGCAGTTGGTGTGCATGGCTTGATCTGGGCGACGCAGGCCGTAGCTCCGCAAATGGAGCGGCGCGGCGGCGGCTCGATCGTGAATCTCAGCTCGGTGTCGGCGTTTCACCCGGCCAAGGACTCGATTGCCTATTCCGCGCTGAAAGCTGGCGTCGTCGGTCTCTCGCGCGCATCTGCCATCGAGCTGAGCGCAAAGAAGATCCGCGTCAATGTGATCGCGCCAGGCATGATCGGAACACCTGCTTCCATCGCGCAGTTCGATGAAGCGACCATTGCGGCGCGGCAGGCCGAGATGCCGGCCGGCCGCTTCGGCGCTCCGGAAGAGATAGCCGCGCTTGCGGCGTTCCTCGCGAGCGATGACGCGAGTTACATCCAGGGCGCGGTCATCACCGCTGACGGCGGTTGGACGATTCCTGCCAGATAGGAGAAGACGCATGAAGCGGCTCGAGGGCAAGCGCGCGGTCGTCACCGGCGGCGGAAGCGGGATCGGTCGTGCCAGCGCCATTCGTTTCGCGCGCGAAGGCGCATCTGTCCTGGTGGTCGGCCGGGCCGGCAATGCCGAGGAGACCGCCGAGGCCATCCGGGGCGAGGGCGGCGTGGCTTCCGCCCTGATCACGGACGCCTCGATCGAAGAGAACGTGGCGGCGATCGTATCTCGCTGCGTCTCGGAGTTCGGGGGAATGGAGATCTTCTTCGCCAATATCGGCGTCACCGGGACCAACACGCCGCTGCTGGAACAGACGGTGGAAGAGTGGTCGGAAGTCTACCGTATCAACACCATCAGCTGCTTCCTCGCCATCAAATACGCCGGCCGCCACATGACGGCGCAGGGGTACGGCTCCATCATCCTGACCTCGTCGGCCGCATCACTGCGCGCCAACGCCGGTGCGATCTCCTACAGCGCAAGCAAGGCGGCCGTGAACAATCTGGCCCAGACGGCGGCCAATGCCTTCGCCGGGACCGGCGTGCGCGTCAACGCAGTACTGCCGGGGCTCGTCGAGACGCAGTTGACACGCAAGGTGTTCGAGGATGCCCGCGCGCGCGGCGTCGAATCCAAGCTCGGACATGTGACGCCGCTGAAACGTCCGGGCCGTCCCGAGAGATTGCGGCTGCCGCGGCATTCCTGGCCAGCGACGATTCCTCTTACGTGGACGGTCAACTGCTGTCGGTCGATGGCGGCGTCAGCAGCACCCATCCCTACGGCCGGATCGCGCTCTAGCACCGCCAGCTGCCCAATAAGAACAGAACAGGAGAGGCGCCGTGGATTTCGAACTACCGAAGGACATCACCGACAAGCTCGCGGAACTCGACGCGTTCATCGAGGCTGAGATCAAGCCGCTCGAGCGCGACAACAAGCAGTTCTTCGACCATCGTCGTGAGAACGCCCGCACCGACTGGGACAATGACGGCCGCCCCCGTGATCAATGGCGAGCGCTGATCAGCGAAATGGAGCGCCTTGCCGACAAGGCCGGGCATCTGCGCTATGGCCTGCCCAAATCGTGCAGCGGTCAGGGTGCCTCGAACCTTGCGATCGCAGCGATCCGCGAGCATTTGGCTGCCCGCGGACTGGGTCTGCATAACGACCTGCAGGATGAATCCTCCATCGTTGGCAATTTTCCGATCGTTCCGGCGCTCGCCGATTACGGGACGGAGGAGCAGAAGACCTATATCGAGGGCATCATTACGGGGAAGAAGCACCTGTCCTTCGGCCTGACGGAACCGGGACATGGCAGCGATGCGACTTGGCTTGAGACCACGGGTGTTCGCGACGGCGATCATTGGGTCATCAACGGCCGCAAGCGGTGGAATAGCCAGGTCGCCCGCGCGCACGCCAATCTGGTGTTTGCCCGCACCTCGGGCAAACCGGGAGAGGCCAAGGGTATCACCGCGTTCATTGTGCCGACTGATACACCCGGCCACAACATCCTCTACAATCACTGGACCTTCAACATGCCCAGCGATCACGCGGAGACGGAACTCGTCGATGTGCGGGTGCCCGACAGCGCGATCCTGCACCGGGAAGGTGAAGGCCTCGTCGTCGCACAACGCTTCGTGCATGAAAACCGCATCCGCCAGGCAGCGGCCAGTGCGGGCGCAGCGCGCTATTGCATCCAGGAAGCAGTCAAATACGCGAAGTCGCGCGTCGCCTTCGGCGAGCCGCTGGCCAAGAAGCAGGCCGTTCAGTTTCCCCTGGTCGAACTCTGGGCGGACTACCAGATGGTGCGCAACTTCATCTTCCGCACGGCCTGGCAGATGGATCGTCAGAATCCGCTGTCCATCAGCGACATGGTGTCGATCTGTAATTTTCGCGCCAACCGGCTGTGCTGCGAGGCGGCGGATCGCGCCATGCAGGTGCACGGCGGCATGGGCTATAG
This sequence comes from Bradyrhizobium sp. 17, assembly GCF_023073515.1. NCBI lineage: Bacteria > Pseudomonadati > Pseudomonadota > Alphaproteobacteria > Hyphomicrobiales > Nitrobacteraceae > Bradyrhizobium > Bradyrhizobium sp. 17. Next base: position 77,837 of record NZ_JADPJQ010000109.1, read on the forward strand.
CCGCGCATTGCCGTTCGAGCACATCTATCGCCATCATCGTCGCTACCGGATCACCGAGGGAACGGAGGAGGTGCAGATGCGCCGCGTCGCGCAGTACCTGTTCGGCTTCAGCGGCAAGAGCGCGAGCTGATCGCAATGGCCGCGCGGGCCAGCGATGGCGATGTCGACTTCGACCTTGGTCGGCTCGACGCTTACCTGAAGGATTGGCAGGGAGGCGACGGCGCGGTGTGCGTGAGGCGTACCAGCGGCGGAATGTCGAACCCAACCTACTTCGTGACACGAGGCGATTGGCGTGCGGTGCTGCGCAAGCAGCCGAACGATGTGCTGATGCCGTCAGCACATGCCATCGATCGCGAATACCGAGTGCTGACGACACTCCAGGGTAGCGCTGTCCCGACGCCGAAGCCGTATCGCTACTGCGAGGATCGCGCGGTGCTGGGGACGCCCTTTTATCTCATGGAATGGCTGGATGGGCGCGTGTTCTACGACTACGCGTTGCCCGGTCTTGCACGCGATGAGCGGGCGTCATGCTATCGCTCGATGTGTGCCGCGCTCGCCGCCATTCATACTCTCAACTATCGGGCCGTGGGGCTCGGGGACTTCGGCAAGCCCGGAAATTATTTTGCACGTCAGCTCAATCGCTGGTCCAAATTGTGGGCAGAGTACCGTCGCAGCGACGACGACAACCCCGCACTGGACCAGATGGTGCGTTGGCTATCCGAGCGAGTACCGACGAGCGAAACCCTTGCGCTTTGCCATGGTGATTTCCGTATGGCGAATCTTGTGTTCCACCCAACCGAGCCGCGCGTGATCGGTGTACTGGATTGGGAATTGTCGACGCTCGGCCATCCCCTCGTGGATCTTGCCTTCAACAGCCAGGCCTGGCGAATGGCGCCGGATGAGAACGGAGGGTTACTCGGGCTGCCGCTCGATGAACTGGGAATTCCCAGCGAGCGTGATTATCTCGATCGCTATTATGAAGGCGCAGAGGCGGCCGAACGCCTGACCGTTTTCCACCAGGTCTTTGCGATGTTCCGAGGTGCGGTCGGAAGCGCCGGCGTGGCGGCGCGCGGCGATCTCGGCAACAACGTTTTGCCCAATGCCGCGAAGGTGGGGCGCCGGCTCGCGCGCGCCTATGCAATGCGCGGTATGGCATTGATCGGGAGCGGGGCATGACCTTGATGGAGCGCCCGGCGATGAGCGTCGACGAGGCCATTCGCCTCCGCCGATCGGTGCGTGGCTTCCTCGCGCGTGAGGTGCCCGAAGCGACGTTACGGGAGGTCTTTGCTCTGGCGCAATGCGCGCCGTCGAACTGCAATGTGCAGCCATGGACGCCACATGTCGCATCGGGGGACAAGCTCAAACGCCTCCGTGAGGCGCTCGTCGCGGCGGGGATGCGTGACGAGCCGATCAAGCCGGACTGGCCGGCCGACGGCAAGTTCACCGGCGTCTATCGCGAGCGGCAAGTCGGAGCGGCGCAGGCTCTCTATGGCGCGATGGGCGTTGCGCGGAACGACACGGTCGGGCGCAAGATGGCTTATATCCGCAATCATGCCTTCTTCGATGCACCCCATGCGGTCCTCATCTTCATGCCGGAGCCGTTCGACACGCGCGAGGCGACCGATATCGGCATGTATGCACAAACCTTGATGCTGGCGTTCACCGCGCGCGGAATCGCCTCATGCGCGCAAGGGGCGCTCGGCCTGTTTCCCGACATCGCTCGCGAGCACCTCGAAGTTCCAAGCCACTACAAGCTGCTGTTTGGCATTTCGTTTGGCTATGAAGACCGCGACGTCAAGGCCAATGCAGCACGCGTAGACCGGGCAACGATCGATGACGCTGTACGCTTTCACCGCTGAGGTTGTTTGGTCACGGACGCTGTTCGGCCACCCTGACATGGAGTCCCCTGATGTCCGGGAAGAGGAGAGTTCGTCGTGACCGGCCCCCTGGAAGGCTTTCGTGTCGTCGAAATGGGCGGGATCGGCCCGGCGCCGTTTGCGGGCGCGTTGCTCGGTGATCTCGGCGCCGATGTTGTCCGCATCGATCGCATTGCAAAGCCGGGCGTCGAACCGGACCTGCCGGCGCAGTTCGACTTCTACAATCGCAACAAGCGCTCGGTTGCGCTCGATCTCAAGCAGCCGCAGGCGATCGCCACGGTGTTGAAACTCGTGGCGCAGGCGGACGCGCTGATTGAAGGGTTCCGTCCTTCGGTGATGGAACGGCTCGGGCTGGGACCCGAGCCGTGCCACGCCGCGAATCCGCGTCTGGTTTACGCGCGCATGACGGGATGGGGGCAGGACGGCCCGCTGGCGCAGGAAGCGGGGCACGACATCAATTACCTGGCATTGACCGGAGCGCTGCATTGCCTGGGCGACGCCGACCGTCCGCCTCCGCCTCCGCTCAATCTCGTCGCGGACCTCGGCGGCGGAGCGCTTTACCTGACCGTCGGACTGCTTTCGGCCGCGATGGAGGCACAGCGATCCCGGCAAGGGCAGACGATAGATGTCGCCATGATCGACGGGGTGACGCATCTGATGTCGGCCTTTCAGGCCTTCCGTCAGCAAGGCAGCTGGACCGGGCGCCGGTCGGACAACATCGTCGATGGCGGCGCGCCTTTCTATCGAAGCTACGCGACCAGCGACGGCAGGTTCATTGCGGTCGGAGCGATCGAGCCGCACTTCTACGCCAACCTGCTCGAGGTGATGGGTCTCAGTGGGGAAAGTCTTCCGGCCCAGAACGATCGGGCGGCATGGCCGCAGATGCGCGAACGCTTCGCCAGGATATTCGCCGGACGAACGCGTGACGAGTGGGTCGCGCTCGCCATGGGACACGACGCCTGTCTTGCACCGGTCTTGACGGTCGATGAGGCACCTGCGCATCCCCAGATGCAGGCGCGAAACCTCTATGCCGATTTCGATGGGCTGCGGCACCCGAGCCCGGCACCGCGCTTTTCCCGCACGCGTTCCGAACTGCGTCGGCCGCCACCGGCGCCGGGGCGCGACAGCAGGGAGGTGCTCACGGACTGGGGCATTCCGCGGGACGAGATCGACGCGCTCAGGGCGGTTGGTGCGATGGTGGAGGCCTGACGGCGGCGACCGCCGTCAGGGATGCAGCACTACTCCGCCGATACCGGATCGCCAGTGAGTGTCCAGCTCGTTCCATCAAATTTGGCAATGCGAAGAATCTTGAACGGCGTGTAGTCGCCGGGCGCCGTGCTGATGGAGACGCCGGGCAGCATCAGGGGCATTCGCGTGCCGTGAAGGGAGGTCGCCTGCCTGATGAGGTTCTCTCTGGTCAGTTCGTCCCCGCACTTCTTCAACACCGTGGTCAGGGCGTTCACGTTCATGTAGGCGACCAGAACGGAGTAGTCGTCGGGATTGGCCGACGGCGCGTATTTCTTCAGGAACGCCTTGTAGGTCTTCATTTCCTCATCGTCCGCCCAGGCGGGATCGCCGGGCTGCTTGAGAAACTGCGTGGTGACCAGCCCCTTCGATGCATCGAGGCCTGCCGGCTTCAGGACAGTTTCGACCGATGCCGTCGAGCCGCCGATGATGTGGAGAGGATCCCAGTTGAGTTCATGCACTTTGCGGATGGACTGGGCCGCGGCCTTGGCCGAGGATTGTTCGATCAGCGTGTCAACGCCCGCCGCTTTGAGCTGAACGATCTGGGAATCGATCGTCGGGTCGGTCAGCTCATACGAGACCGCGGCGACGATCTGCGATGCCTTCGATCCCAGGCCGGCACGCAATCCCTTGACATAGTCCCGCCCGTAATCGTCATTTTGGAACAGGACGCCAATCTTCGCATCCGGCTTGTCGTTCAGAATGTATTTTGCGATGACCCGGCCTTCGGTCTCGAAATCCGGATAGAGGGGCACCGTCCAAGGGAACGTCTTTGGATCGTTGAAGCGACGCCCGCCGGCAGTGATGAAGAGCTGGGGGGCCTGTTTTGAGTTCAGATATTTCTGAATTGCGACGTTCGGGACCGTGCCGATGGTGCCGACCTCGGCGAGGACGCCGATGTCCTCAATGAGCTTGCGCGACTGCTCGACCGCCTTCGACGCACTGTAGGCATTGTCAAGCTGCGTGAAGCTGATCTTGCGCCCGTTGACGCCGCCCTGCTCGTTGATCATCTCGAAATAGCCGACGACGGCGCGTCCTGCGCCGGCACCGAACGCCGACGCCGGTCCACTGAGCGGCGTCGATTGCCCGAGCTTGATCTCGGTGTCGCTGGCTCCCGGACCATAGGCCTTTTGCGCATGGGCCGGCGTCGACGCCAGCGCTGCTAATGCTGCAATGATGCCCAGAATCCCACAGATACTGCTGTTCAAGACGTTTCCTCCCAATGTTAGTTTTTTGTAACTCTTATCGTAGAAGTTCGCGGGCGATGACCATCCTCTGGATCTGGTTGGTGCCCTCAAAAATCTGGGTCAGTTTGGCATCGCGCATCATGCGCTCGACCGGATAGTCTATCGTGTAACCGTAGCCGCCGAAGATCTGCACGGCATCGGTCGTCACCTTCATGGCCATATCGCTGCCGACGCATTTGGCCATGCTGGCAAGGACGTTCAGGCGCTTCCAATCGCCGGCGTCGCCGGCGCGCGCGCATTCATAGACGAGGGCGCGTGCAGCCTCGATCTGCATGGCCATATCGGCCAGCATGAACTGCACGCCCTGAAATTCGGAGATCGATTTCTTGAACTGTTTGCGCTCCTTGGCGTAGATGACGCAGGCATCGAGCGCACCCTGCGCCAGTCCGACCGATTGCGCGCCGATGGTGGGACGATTGAGGTCGAGGGCCCGCATCGATGCGCGGAAACCCTTGCCTTCCTCTCCGACCAGATTTTCGACCGGCACCCGGACGTTGTCGAAAAAGATCGGCGTGTTCGGCGCGCCACGAAAGCCCATCTTGCGTTCATGGCGCCCGAAGCTGATCCCCGGCATGGTCTTCGGTTCGACGATGAACGCGCTGATGCCGTCTGCGCCCGAACTGTCGCTGGTGCGCGCGAACACCACGATGTAGTCGGCCGCGACACCGTAACTGCACCACTGCTTGCGGCCATTGAGCACGTAGCAGTCGCCGTCCCGCTTGGCCCGGGTATTGATGGCGGTGACATCGGAGCCGGCCTGAGGTTCCGAGATCGCAATCGCGGTCACCACGCCGCCCTTCGCGATGATCGGCAGGAACTTCTTCCGCTGCTCCTCCGAGCCGAAATGGAGGAGCGGCATGATGAACATGGTGTTGAGACAGGCGATCGAGGCGCAGGCCGGCGATAGCTTTGCGATCTCTTCGCGCGCGATGCACGCCAGGGTCAGATTGCCGTTCGGACCGCCATATTGCTCGGGGACCCAGAGCTGCATCAGCCCCATCTCGCCGAACAGCTTCACGATCTCGAGCGGGAAACGGTCGGTCTCGTCGATCTCGGCTGCAATCGGCGCCACGTGCTTGACCGCCATCCTTCTGACGTTGTCGCGGAAGGCGATCTGCTCCTCGGTAAAGCTCATGGAGAACCCCGGATTGATTTTTGTCAGAAAGCCCAAAAAGGGGCTTCCATTGAATGGGTGATCCATTTAATAATTCACCGCATGTCGTCCAAGTCAAGCCCCCGCGCACCGACCAACCCCCGATCGCCGTCGCTGAAGCGACGGGAACGGGCACCCGATCACCGTGCAGCGGGTACACCCGCTCCATTGACATTTCGGCCCATTCACACGCGCCGGGCCTTCGAGGAAATCTGCGAGCGCATTCGCGAGCAACTGGCGCGCGGGGTTCTCAAGCCGGGCGACAAATTGCCACCCGAGCGCGATCTCGCGCAGCAGCTTGGCGTCAGCCGCAACGTGTTGAGGGAGGCTCTTCGCAGTCTTGAAATGGCTGGCGTGCTTCGATTGCAGAAGGGCGTCAAGGGAGGCGCTTTCATTCAGTCGGGCGACACCAGCCGAATGAACGTGGTGATGCAGGACATGCTGAGCCTCGGCACGATCTCGGTGCGCGAACTATCGGAGGCGCGGATCCACGTTCTGGATCTTGTCGTGGGGTTGGCCTGCGCGAACGCGCGGCAGGCCGATTTCGCGGCACTGGAGGCCAATATCGAGCGTACGGATATCGCGACCACGGAAGGCCGGCTGCTGGACCGGGTCGAATGTTCGCGGGAATTTTACAAGATCCTTGCTGCGGCGACCGGAAACAAGGTGATCGCCATGATCATGGATTCCGTCACCGAGATTCACATGCGCTTCGTCTATGCCAAGGTGGCGTCGAGCGGTGTCGCGATGGCGGGGCTGTCCGAGAGGCGCCGGAAGTTCTTGACGGCGCTTCGTGAACGAAATGCGTCGTCCGCGACCCGTTTGATGCGCAGTCACCTGGAGGCCGTGCAACGCATGCTGGAGCAGGATCCCGGCGCGATGTCGCTTCAAGTTGCGCTGGCGGAGATGCAGCCCGGCATGAGGCGGTGAGAAACCTGCGCCCGACAATATTGCTGATCGTGCTCAACAATAATAGCAACGGAGGAAATGGTGTCCCACTATAGCAAATATGAATGCTTGACTGTCGACGTCTCCGAGAAGGTCGCGACCGTGACGTTGAACCGGCCCCAGGCGCGCAATGCGATCAATCAAAAGCTGATCCGCGAACTCCGCACGATCTGGGACGATTTGGGAGACGATCACGCCGTCAATGTCGTCATCCTGACCGGCGCCGGTGAATTCTTCAGCGTGGGCGGCGACGTCAAGGCAATGTCCGAGCGGCCGGGCGGTGACGTTCTGGAGGAGGGGGAAGTTCACGACCCCATGATCAGCCGTCGCGGGGTGACCCGTCAGCTCGATCTCGACAAGCCGATCATCGCCGCCATCAATGGCGACGCGATTGGTCTTGCGGCGACCCATGCGCTGTTGTGCGATATCACCGTGATGGCCGAAGATGCGCGCATTGGTGATACGCATGTGTCGCGCGTCGGCCTGGTTGCGGGTGATGGTGGCACGGTGATCTGGCCGCTGCTTATCGGCATCAACAAAGCCAAGGAATTCCTCATCCGCGGCACTCTCTTGAAGGGAAAGGAAGCCGAGCGGATCGGTCTTGTCAATCATATCGCGCCGCGCACGGAGGTGCTGGCGAAAGCCCGTGAGATCGCGATCGAGCTCGCGAACGGTCCGACCTGGGCCATCCGCTGGACCAAGCTGTCGATCAATCAGATCCTCAAGGATCGCGTGAACATGCTGCTCGAGGCCTCGATGGCGCTCGAGCAGGTGACATTCGAAACCGCCGACCACAAGGAGGCGACGATGTCGTTCAAGGAGAAGCGCAAGCCCAAATTCGGCCAGCGCTAGTTCCGTCGATGGACGCGGCAGAGGTCCCAGGTGACGACGTCAGGCAGATGCTCCGGGATTCCTTGCGCGGGTTTCTCGGCGAGCAGTGGACTGCCGATTGCGTCAGGCGTGGACCCTCTCCGCCCGACGTTGCAGCGATATGGAGCAAACTCGTCGGACAGGGCATCGCCACTCTCGGCTGCAATCTTGATGAAGGTGGGCTTCGCGAGATAGCGGTTGTGCTCGCAGAACTCGGCCGCGCTGCGTGTCCGGCCCCAATGTGGTCGGCGGCGATCGTCAATTTCGCGCTCTCGACGGTGCAATCCGGGGTGGCCGCCGATGTTCTGAAAGAGCTGCACGCGGGCTCGGCCCGGGTTGCGTTTTCATTTGGGGCGCTCGATTCTGATTCGGGCACCGGCTCGATCCGGATCAGGGATGGCCGTGCGGCCGGATTGCTTCGTTTTGTCGAGGCTGCGGGGAGTTGCACCCAGCTACTCGTTGCGGTCGATCAGTCCGTCCTTGCTTTGGTCGCGCTGGATGGCGCAGGCGTGGACATAGCGCCGACGCGTGCCATGGGCGCCTGGGGTTTTTACGAGGTCCGGCTGAGTTCGGCGCCAGTGACCCTCATTGCACTGGAAGACGGCGTCCTCGACGATCTCCTGCTCAGGGGAAAGCTGGCGCTGACGGCGCGGGCCCATGGAGCGGCGCGTCGCTCATTCGAGTTGGCGACGGACTACGCCAGAGAGCGGCATCAGTTCGGGCAGCCGATCGGAAGGTTCCAGGCAATCCAGCACAAGCTCGCGAATGGCCTCATCGCCCTCGAAGGGGTGCGTCTGATTCTCGATCATGCAGCGAAGTTGCACGATCAGGACGACAGCGCTTGGCGCCATTTTGCCAATTGTGCCGTCGTGTTCGCAACCGACGCGCTCCGGCGGGTTTCGCTCGAGACCCACCACGCGTTCGGCGCCATCGGCTACGCCGACGAACATGAAGCGCCGCTGCACTTCAAGCGCGTGCATCTGGACACCATCGCGCTGGGCGGATCGCGTGATGCGAAGCGGCTTCTGGCATCGTCCTTGTTGCATCCCGAAAGCCCCGGATTGCCCGAGTACGATCTCGGTCCCGCCGGCAACGCGCTGCGCGGGCAGGTGCTGGGGTGGCTCGAGCAGAACTGGTCGGGCGATCGGAAGGCCGAATTCGATCGCAAGCCGTTCGCGAAGCGGGAGTTTGATGCTGATTTCGCACGTGACATCGGCAAGATGGGGTGGATCGGTCTCGGTTGGTCCAGCGAATTCGGCGGCCAGGAGCGCTCGCCGCTCGAGCAAATCGCCTTCATGGAGACGATGGAACGGGGCGAGGCGCCGCGAATCGGCGCTGCAATCCAGGCCAACGCCCTCATGATGTTCGGGACGCCCGAGCAGCAACGAAAATATCTGCCCGAAATCCTTCGTGGCGAGGCCATGCACGGCATGGGGTACAGCGAACCGCAAGCCGGTTCCGACCTCGCGGCGCTGCGTACGAGCGCGGTGCGTGACGGCGATCACTGGGTGATCAACGGTCAGAAGATCTGGACCACGACGTGGTGGGGCAAATACATGTTCCTCGCCGCGCGGACGGACAAGGAGGCGAAGCCGCCGCATGCCGGCATCAGCATGTTCATCGTGCCAATGGACGCCGAAGGTATCACGATCCGGCCAGCGACCACGATGTATGACGGCTCCTTCGCCAACATCTTTTATGACAACGTCTGTATTCCCTCGGAGAACCTCGTCGGCGAGGTCAATGGCGGCTGGAAGGTGCTGACCGGCGCGCTTGCTTTCGAACGCGGTTTGGTTGGCGGCGGCATCGTCTTGAAAATTGCTCACGCTTTCGAGCAATTGCGTCGGCACGTCATGGCAAAGGGCGCCGACGGGTCGGCGCTGAGCGACGATCCGATTGTTCGCGACAAAATGGCGACGCTTGCGGCCGAAATCGAAGTCGGACGCCTCTTGATGATGCACTGCGCGGACCTTGCTGCGAATGGCGTGACGCCGCCGGAATATGGCGCCATCAGCAAGGTCTATTCCAGCGAACTGATGGAGCGCTTCGGCGAGACGGCGCTCGACATTCTTGGCATGCGCGCAGCGCTGTCCGAACAGATGCCGGGTGCGATCGACAATGGCCGGTTCGAGCAAAACCTGCGCCATTCGTTGATGTGGGTCATCAGCATCGGCACCAATGAGATTCAGCGCAGCCTCATCGCCCAACGTGCGCTAGGGCTGCCCAGATAGGAGCAAATCGCATGCAGGAGCAGCAAACCCCGACCGCGCCTCTCGCCGGCATGCGCGTGCTCGATTTTTCGATCATGCTGGCCGGCCCGTACTGCGCACGACTGCTCGCCGATGTAGGTGCCGAAGTGATCAAGATCGAGCCACCCGAAGGCGACGACATGCGGCTGCGGACACCGCTTCGCGATGGCCACAGCGCCTATTTCGGTCAGCTCAATGCGGGAAAGCGCAGCCTTGCCCTCGACTTGAAGAGCGCCGAGGCAATCAATCTGGTGCACCAGTTGGTGGCGGAAACCGACATCCTGGTCGAAAATTTCCGACCTGGCGTGATGGACCGCCTCGGCCTTGGCTATGAAGCGCTGCGCGCGATCAATCCGCGCCTGATCTATTGCTCGATCTCGGGCTACGGGCAGTCCGGTCCCGCCGCTGAACGCGCGGCCTATGCCATGATTGTTCATGCCGAGAGCGGCTTCGACCGGTCCCTGATGCGATATGCAGGAGACCGCGATCGGCCGGCGGCCGGCGCGATCTTTGTTGCCGACGTCCTGGGCGGCGTCTTCGGCTACTCAGCGATCCAGACGGCACTGGTTCACCGTGCGCGGACCGGGGTCGGGCAGCGGATCGATGTTGCGTTGATGGACTGCATGCTCAATCTGCTCGTCTACGAATTGCAGGAAGCGCAATTCCCGATCAGCGCCCCGCGCGCGGCCTATGGTCCGGTGCGTGCCCTCGACGGTGACGTTCTGATCGCTCCGATCACGCCGCGCAACTTTGCCGCGCTCTGCGAGGTGACGGAGCAGAGCGAGCTTGCCAATGATGCGCGATTCAAGTCTGTGCCAGGGCGGGGCGCAAACTGGACCGCGATGATGCAGGTCATCGAGAAGTGGACGGAGCGGCATACGGTGCGCGAATGCATGGCCGCGCTCGACCAGGCCGGCGTTCCCAGCGCCGAGTACCGAGATCCCAGTGCAGCATTGACCGATCCGCACCTGTTGCAGCGCGGGGCTTTCACCAAGGTCGCGGACGGAGCGGGAGAATTCATGGGCGTCAATGCTCCCTGGAAGATGTCGGGCGCGTCGACATCCATGCAGCGCGACATTCCCGCAATCGGCGCGCATCGCGATGAGGTGTTGTCGCGGGTTCTCGGCCTTTCCGGCGAAGCGATCTCTCGCCTCGCAGAGGCGGGAGCGTTCGGAGGGTGACCGTCCTCATAGCGGCGCCAAGGGGCGCAGCGATGTGGTCTACCGATAAATGTGAGAGATGGAAGTGCGGCACAAATCATAAAATAGTGGGGAGACGCAGGTATGCTCGATATCGCATTGGACAATGCAATCGCCGATCATAAGACCTACGGTAACGTCGACCTTCAGCATCGCCTCTTTGCGGGCTTGCGCCGCGATGATCCGGTCCATTGGACAGAGCCCGACGGCTACCGTCCATTCTGGACGATCACCAAATACGCCGACATCGTCGAGATCGAGCGTCAGGCCGATCGGTTCATCAACGCGCCGCGGACGAAGCTCCTGAGCACAGAGTTCGAGAGCAAGGTGCGGGAAGCCATGAATGGCAAACCCATGCTGGTTCGGGCCTTGCCGCAGATGGATAATCCGGATCACGCCAAGTATCAGAAGTTGACCCACGCCTGGTTCCAGCCGCGCCACATCCGGACCCTGGCAGAGCGCATGGAAGCCCTGGCAAAGGAGAGTATCGATCGCCTTCTTGCGATGGGTGACGAATGCGATTTCTACGGTGAGATTGCGATCTACTATCCGCTGCGCGTCCTGATGACGATTCTTGGACTGCCACGCAGTGACGAGCAACGCCTCCTGAAGATCACTCAGGCCTATTTCGGTGGCGGTGATCCCGAGATGCAGAAGGGAACGGACCTGATCGATGCAACGACCGCCTATGTCGAGTACTTCAAGGACGTCGTGAGGGAGAGGCGGCAAAACCCGAAGGACGACGTAGCAACCGTCATTGCGACGTCGGAAATTGACGGTCGGCCGATCGAGGATTTTGAGGCCTATTCATACTATGTCGCACTTGCCAGCGCCGGGCACGACACAACGAGCGCGACGATTGCCGGCGGCCTGCTCGCACTGATCGAGAATCCGGATTGCATGGCGCGCCTCCAGCACCATCACGATGTGCTGCCCGATGCCGCGGAAGAAATGGTGCGCTGGGTATCGCCGGTCAAGCATTTCTTCCGGACGGCGGCGGTAGACTACGAAATTCGTGGCAAGACGATCAGGGCCGGCGACAGCCTCTTCATCAGCTACCCGTCCGGCAATCGCGACGAAGAAGCCTTCGATCGTCCGTTCGAATTCATTTTGGAGCGCTCGCCCAACCGTCATCTCGGCTTTGGCTTTGGCATTCATGCCTGTATCGGCAGGCACCTGGCCAAGGCTGAAGTCGTGGCGTTCTTTCGTGAATTGCTCAGACGGGTCGACCGGATCGAACTTGCGGGCAAGCCAGCCTGGACAGAAACGTCCTTCCTCGGCGGCGTGAAGCGTCTGCCGGTGCGGTATCGCGCGCGGTAGGCGAAACGTTCTAACGCTGGCGCGCCTTCGTCAATCGTCTGAGGAGGAAGGTCCGGCCCGTGAGGTCTTTGTGATCGCCAGCATGCATTTGAGGAAATGCGCGCGATCCTCTCTGTTCAGGGGCGCCAGCATGGTGTTTTGCAACTCTGCTGCGGCCGGGACGACGGCCAGAAGGGCTTCCTCGCCCTTCGCTGTGATCTGGACCTGTATCGACCGGCGGTCCTCCGAATTGTTTCTTTTGGAGATCAGCTTCCGCGCTGTCATTCGCTTGAGCATCTCGCTGAGCGTATTTCGGTCGCAGCTGATGCGGTCTGCAAGAGCGGAGGGGGTGAGGGGCCCGTTCTGATAAAGTGCGATGAGCACGCCGAACTGTCGAGGGGTGAGATCGCTCTGACCGGTCAGGTCCTGGTAGAGCACGTCATAGCGTGCCTCGAGCAATCGGAGGAGAAATCCGATACCGCCCTCCAGCCGCCAGTTGCGCGCAATATCTGCCGCGCTCGTTTTCGTTGCCTTGTCGGCCGACATGCCGTCGTTGACCCGATTGATCGCCTTGAAATCACATAGATAGCCGTTAGCAGCTTGACCGATCGCTCTCAACCCCGGGGCTGAAGCGACAAGCGGGGTCCTCGGAATCTTCGACCCCGCTCCCGATGCCTATTGCAAGCCATTCAGCAAAGTAGTACGTATACGTAATAAGAGACGATGTAACGAAATGACGTCGCAAGGGAGGGTTGTTTGGATCTGCGCGATCTCCTGTCGATTCCCTACCTTCTCGAAGCTGAGGCCGTCGAAACCGCGCCCGGGCAATGGCTCGTGCGGGTCGCCTATCCGGAACTGCCGGGCTGCACGGCGGAAGCTTCCGTCGTCGAAGACGCGCTGAGCGAGTTGGAGCGGCGCCGGATCGAAATGATCGTGAGCCTGGTGCAGGCGGGCCGGGAGCCTCCGGTCCCTCGGAAGCCGCTCGCCGCAGCCGATCCGCTTTGGACCGCCCAGGATCTCGGATTGTCCGCTCGTGTCGCTGCGCTTTTGGGACGTCCAAATAAATAGGCGGCCCGGTGCGCGCCGCCAATTCGATGGAGGAAGGTCATGCTCTCGCGCGAAGACAATGAACGTCTGGTCAGGGTGGGAAAGGGCACGCCGCTCGGCGACCTCTTTCGGCTTTATTGGATACCCTTCCTGCCGTCGCAAGATCTCGTCAATGACGGGCAGCCGCAGCGCATCCGGCTGCTTGGAGAAGATCTGGTGGCGTTCAGAGATTCCGAGGGCCGCGTCGGGCTGGTCGACCAGGCGTGTCCGCACCGCGGTGCTCCGCTGATCTTCGGCAGAAACGAGGATTGCGGACTACGATGCGTTTATCACGGCTGGAAATTCGACGTGACGGGCGCCGTAACGGATATGCCGGCCGAGCCGGCTCGCAGCCGCCTCAAGGAGCGTGTTCGGATCAAGGCGTATCCCTGTAGTGAGCGTAACGGGATGATCTGGACCTATATGGGTCCGGACGAAGGCAATCTTCCGTCCTTGCCGAACGTCGAGTGGAATCTCGTTCCGCAGGAGCAGGTTCATATTTCCGTCCGCGTCCAGGAATGCAACTGGCTCCAGGCAGTCGAGGGCGAAATTGATTCCGCCCATGCGCCGTTGTTGCACGGCCGGCTGGATTCGCAGGGCACGACGAGTGCCTGGATTCAGAAGCGCGACCTGCGCCCGACCTTCGAGTGCATCAAGCAAGACTTCGGGATGAGCATCGCTGCGCGGCGCAACTATGATGCAAACACGCTGTACTGGCGTGTCAACCAGTTTCTGCTGCCGTTCTACACGCTCGTTCCGCCGTTGTCGCCGTTCCCGGATCTGAGCGGCCATGCCTGGGTGCCGATCGACGACGAGAACACACTCTGCATCATGTTCTCGTATCATCCCTCGGAGCCGCTGCTGCCGAAGACGCGTCAGATCTTCGCGGAAGGGCACAATGGCCGTGAGAGCGGACATGCCAGCCGCCACTCACTCGTCCAGCATCCGGTGACGGTCCCGTACGCGGGCTACTGGACGAAATACAATCCCCAGAATGGCTTCCAGTTCGACCATGAGGCGCAGCAAACGACCTGGTTCTCCGGCCTGCCGGGACTCTGGGTCCAGGACGGCGCCTGCCAAAGCGGCGTGTCACCGATCTTCGATCGAACCAGGGAGAACCTCTGCTCGAGCGACACCGGAATCGCGATGACGCGGCGATTCATCCTGGAGGCGCTCGGTGCCTATCGCGACCACGGAACGAAGCCGAAAGGCGTGACCGATCCCGACGTCTTCATGGTGCGAGCGGTATCGCTGCGGCTACCGCCGGAGGACTCCTGGGTCGATGCCGGCGCACCGTTCATGCGCGCCGAGCTGGGCGCCGATTTCGGGTACGAATTGTGAGCGATGCAAACCACCCAAGATGCGTTCGCTGGTCTCGATGCGGAGGCCTGCTCGATGGCTGAGGGCGTGATCGAGGTCCTGGTCAAGCGCATCTGTTATGAGGCTGAAAACGTCAACTCCTACGAATTGACGTCTCCGGCGGGCGACGATCTCATCCCCTTCGCAGCCGGTTGCCATATCGATCTCCATCTGTCGAACGGCATCATCCGCAGCTATTCGCTGGTGAACGATCAGCGCGAGCGGCATCGCTATGTCATCGCGGTCAACAAGGATCAGGCCAGCACGGGCGGCTCGCGCTTCGTCCACGACAATCTCAGGGCGGGCGACATCGTCACGGTGTCCCATCCGCGCAACTACTTTGCGCTTGATGAAGAGGCCGAACACTCGGTCCTGATTGCCGGCGGGATCGGGATCACGCCCCTATTGTCGATGGTCCGTCGTCTGGAGGCCCTGGGACGCTCCTGGGAGCTTTTCTATGCCGCCAGGACGCGTCGCGCCGCGGCATTCCTCGACGACCTCAATGGGCTTGGATCGAACGGGCCGGCGAAGGTGCGTGTCGACCTTGACGATGAGCGGTCCGGGCGAATGTTCGATCTTCCCGCACTCGTCAGAAATGCGCCGGCGCGGGCTCACCTCTATTGTTGCGGCCCGCTGCCGATGCTCGAAGCTTTCGAGGCGGCGACAGCGGATCGTCCTGCCGACCATGTGCACGTTGAATACTTCCAGGCCAGGAAAGCACCGGCGACCCAAGGCGGTTTCGAGGTCAAGCTCGCGCGGAGCAACAGGACCATCGAAGTCGGCGTGGGCAAGACCATTCTCGAAGCTCTGTTGGACGCTGGGATAGCCGCCAATTACGCCTGCACCGAGGGAGTCTGCGGCACCTGCGAGACGCGTGTGCTCGAAGGCACGCCCGACCATCGCGACCAGTTCCTGAGCAAAGAAGAGCAGGCGGCGAACAAGACCATGATGATCTGCTGCTCAGGTGCCAGATCACGCACGCTCCTCCTCGATCTTTGAAAGAGCAATTGACGTCGATAATGGGTGGAAAGTCATGAAAGTTCTTGCGTACATTTTCGGAGCCTCCGTCCTCGCCATCACTGCGTACTCGTCTGCGCAGGCAGATGCGGGGCGTACGATGAGGATCGGTATCCTCAACGACGCGTCAGGTCCCTATTCGGACAATGCGGGCGAGGGCTCGGTCACCGCGGCGAAGATGGCGGCTGAGGACTTCATGCAGCAGCATCCCAATTTCAAGGTCGAGATCATATCGGCGGATCACCAGAACAAGGCCGATGTCGGGGTAGCAATTGCGCGTCGATGGATCGATCAGGACAAGGTTGACGCTGTCGCCGACGTGCCGAACTCAGCGGTAGGCCTCGCCGTCAACGAGGTCGTTCGCGGCAGCAAGGCGGCGTTGATCGCATCCAGCGCAGCCTCATCCGACCTCACCGGAAAGTACTGTTCACCCAACACGATCCAATGGACCTTCGACACCTGGGCGGCGTCGCACACGATCGGCAACTATCTCGTCCATCATGGCGGCAAGAAGTGGTATTTCATCGCGACCGACAATGCGCTTGGAAAGTCCATGGTGCGCGATGGGACGTCGGTGATCAGCGCGGGTGGCGGCACTGTGCTCGGATCCGTCAATGTGCCTATCAACAACGCCGATTACGCCTCCTTCATCCTGCAGGCGGACGCTTCGGGTGCCGACGTGATCGCGTTCGCGACCGCGGGTGGCGACACTGTCAACCTGATCAAGCAATCATCGGAGTTCGGGCTGAAGCAGAGCGGAAAGACCTTTGCAGCGCTGTTGACGACGACCAATGATGTCGAGGCGAGCGGCCTCGCCGTCGGGCAGGGGCTCATTATCACTCAACCGTTCTATTGGGACCTGAACGATGCGAGCCGAGCCTGGTCGGCGAGGTTTAGCGCGCGCCAACATGGACAGTTGCCAACCGCGTTCCACGCCGGGGTCTATTCGTCGGTGCTTGCCTATCTGAATGCGGCGCTGGCAGCGGGGACTAACGACGCGCAGGCGGTCATCCGAAAGATGAAGGAGGCACCGATCGATGACGAGCTGTTCGGACTGGTCGTCGTGCGCGCAGACGGCCGTGCCATCCACAATATGTACATCCTGAAGGTGAAGGACGCCAAAGCGTCGAAGGCCAAGTGGGATCTTCTGGAGAACGTCGGGGTCCTGAGCGGCCTGGAGGCATTTCGGCCGATCAGTCAGGGCGGCTGCGCGATGATTGAGCAATCGAAAGGCAACTGACGACCGGCGCTGCCGGCCTGCCGTGATCGAACTTCATCGTCTGACGACAAAATCACTGGATAAGCATAATGTTGGACAACATCGAAGTGGACTTTCCCGAGCATACGCCGCGCCCATCTCATGCGCCGAAAGCGCTTGAGGGGATACGGGTCGTCGATTTCTCCCACTTCATCGCCGGGCCCTTTGCGACGATGATCCTGGCGGACATGGGTGCCGAGGTCATCAAGATCGAAGCGCCCGGTCGCGGTGACGATCTTCGCCGCTATCCGCCCGTGCATCCGGAGCTCAAGCACGGCGCGCCGTTCGTCTGGACCAACCGCAACAAGCAGAGCGTTGCCCTTGACCTCAAGTCGCCGGAGGGCGTTGCGATTGCGCGCGAATTGGTCGCAACTGCGGACGTCGTCGTCGAGAACTTCTCGACCGGCGTCATGGAGCGGTTCGGGCTGGACTATGAGGCCTGCCGCAAGATCAGGCCCAAGATCATCTATTGCTCGGTGTCGGCCTATGGACGAGAGGGGACATTTGCGGACCGGCTCGGTTTCGACCCGATCGCGCAGGTCGAGAGTGGCTTCGTATCCATGAACGGCTATGCCGATCGCGAGGGGGTGCGGGCGCTATCGCCTGTCATGGATATCAGCACGGCAATGATGGCCTGCAATGCGATCCTCGGCGCCCTCGTCGCCCGCGAGCGGAGCGGCATGGGACAGGCTGTCGAGGTATCGCTGTTCGACAATGCTGTGCTGATGACCGGGTATGCCACAATGCAGCATTTGTTCAGCGGCGCGAATCCGCAGCGCCACGGTAACACGAGCCCGGATACCTGCCCATCGGGTGTATTTCAGGCGCAGGATTGCTCCTTCTATATCAATTGCGGCAATGACAAGATCTTTCAGCGCCTGATGTCGCAAGTGATCGATCGGGCCGATCTCGCCGTGGCCGAGATCTACGCGACGGGGCCCGATCGCATCCAGCGACGGGATGAGCTGTTTGCGATCCTTGGCGGTGCATTTGCGCAGCAACCCTGGCCTCACTGGCAATCGCGGATGCGGGCTGCCGGCGTCCCCTGCGGACAGGTGCGGACCGTCGGGGAGGCGATCCGGTCAGCCGAGGCGCGCGAGCGCGGCCTCGTCACCCGAATTCCGCACGACACTCTGGGCTGGGTTCCGAACGTCAACCTGCCGATCCGGTATTCACGCACGCCGATCGTCGATCCCGTTGCGGCACCCGCGGTCGGACAGCACACCGAAAGCGTGTTGAGCGAGCTGCTGGGCTATGACGACGCGCGCCTCGCACGGCTGACGGAGGCGGGAGCGTTCGGTGCCGATGCGGCAAGACCGCCACGGCAGGACGGCAAGCCATGATGGTGCGGGCGCAAGCCCAACGAACGCTCAGGGGCCGCGTCGCCGTCATCGGGATCGGCGAGACGGACTATCATCGCCATGGGGCATCGCCGGATCCGGAGTTCAAGCTGGCTCTGAAGGCGATCCTGGCGGCCTGCGCGGATGCAGGGCTCGATCCGCGCGAGATCGACGGATTTGCCTCCTACAGCGACGAGCGAAGCGATGCATCACGGCTGGCCGCAGCGCTGGGTACGCGAAAGCTTCGTGCGACGACCATGCAATGGGGCGGAGGAGGCGGCGGCTGCTGCGCAGCTATTGCCAATGCCGCCGCGTCCATCATGGCCGGTCTCGCAGATTGCGTCGTCGTGTTTCGCTCGCTCGCGCAAGGCCAGTACGGCCGATTCGGGCAGACCACCGGCATCGACACGATCTCCGGCGAGAAAGCGTACCTGATGCCGTATGGCGTGCTGGCGCCTCCACAGCGCTTTGCCATGCGCGTGCGCCGCTACATGCACGAGCATGGCGTGCGGCAGGACGCGCTGCGGGCAATTGCGCTGGCATCCTACCATCATGCGCAGGCCAATCCGCGTGCAGTTATGTATGGCAAGCCGTTGGACGCGGCCAAATATGACGCGTCGCGCTGGATCGCCGAGCCGTTCCATCTCTACGACTGCTGCATGGAAAACGACGGCGCCGCCGCGCTCGTGCTCGTACCTGGGGAGCGAGCCCGAGAATTCCGAAGCAAGCCGGTCTACGTGCTCGGTGCGGCGGTCGGTTCCGGATATCGGACGGGAGCGATGCCCCACAATTCTCCGCTCTATGCCAGCGCGAGTTTCGACACGGTTGCGCCTGACCTCTACCGGATGGCGGGCCTTGGTCCATTCGATGTCGGCGTGGTTCAATGCTACGAAAACTTCACGGGCGGTGTGGTGATGGCTCTGGCAGAGCATGGCTTCTTCAAGCCGGAGGAAGCCAATGACTTTCTGACCGTCGAAAACCTGACGGCGCCGTCTGGACGCCTGCCGCTCAATACTAGCGGAGGGAATCTGGCCGAATGCTACATGCACGGCTTCGAGCTCGTGCTGGAGGCCGTGCGCCAGGTGCGCGGCACGTCTACGAGCCCGGTGCAAAGGAATGACGTGGCGATGGTCATTGGAGGTCCGATGGTGACGCCCGTCAGCGACCTGCTTCTTGGCTCGGAGGCGACGTTATGACTGCTGATGCAAGCTCGACGTATCTTCCTTCGGGCCTGCCAATTCCCGTGCCCGAGGCCGATGGCCTGTCAGCGCCTTACTGGGAAGGAATGCGTCAGGGCCGGCTTCTGGTGCAGCGATGCAGCCATTGTGATACCTGGCAGTTTGGACCCGAGTGGATCTGTCATCGCTGTCATGCCTTTGATCCGGATTGGACTGAAGTCGAGCCGCGCGGCCGGATCTTCAGCTGGGAGCGGGTCTGGCATCCCTCGCATGCGGCGCTCCGGCAACACGGTGCCTACCTCGCCATACTTGTCGAGATTCCGCGGGCCGGCGGCGTACGCATGGTGGGCAATCTGCTGGGCGATCCACTACAGAAGGTCGTGATTGGAGCCGATGTCGTCGGTGTGTTCGAACATCACCCGGAGTCCGATCCGGCGTATTCCCTTCTGCAATGGCGAGTGCAAGGACCACAGATAGTGTCTGACGTGCTGGAGTGAATAAGGAGGCAGTCAGCCTGAGGCCAGCAGCCGTCGACCTTGTTAATCGTCATTGTCGAGTAGGTCCGATGTGGATTTCCGTAACGAGGCGAGTGTCGAACGAGTATCGAATGAAACGTCCAACGTTGAAAATTGCCCGGAAACGTATCGCTTGCATAATTAGATGAAAGAATTTGGAGCGGATTTAACCAACGTCAAATGTCGACAAATAGCGAACGTCGATATCGGTGGTTGCGCCTCCGGGATTTGAACCTACGACGCACACTGGGCTGTCGAACTGGGCCAGTGCCCGCGTATTATTTCGTTGGAACCAGCCGCGCGACCAAACAACTGCTGCTCGTTCTCCCTGAGAACGCCGCAACGAAATCGCAACGAATTGGGTGAAACGACCGTGAACAAAACGGGACGGAAACGACTGCCACATCAAGAAATATCAATAACTTAAAAGATGCTCACTGCGTTCGGGACGCAAGGGCGTCAGTCAGATCGCAAATTAAACCGAATATCGGTATCGGTGGTTGAGCGATCCTACCCTTTTTGCGCACGTGCTATTGGAGCTGCATAGATCAGCCTGGCTGAGACACGGGGTTGGCATCTTGGCTATGGAGAGGCGAGCCAGTTTCGGAGCCCGGCCAATGTATGAAATCCATCGGCCGCGTAGCAGCGGATGTCGGGACGGAACGATCGCATCAATTCGGCCAGCGCCTGTCCCGGACCGAGGTCCAGCACCCTGGTGATCCAAATTCTGCCAAGGACTCCAGCGTCGCCGACCAGTCGACGAGGCGCGCGACCTGGCAGGCGAGCTTCACTGTCGCATCGCTTGCGGAGAAAATGCGCGCGCCGTCGCCTCCTGCGAGCAGAATCCGCTGGCGAGTGACCGGAACTCGCCTGCTGGCGTCGAGCGCCTAATCGGCAGGGCTGAGGTTTGTCCCCGCGTTCCGCGAGCGGTGCACAAGCCAACTTCCGGCGCCGGCGTGAGGCGCGCCCCAGTGCTCTGCAAGCTGTTCAGCATTGCTATGCCGAGCACGGAAGGTGTATTTGCACTCGCGGGTACCTCTGAAGTGGCAGGAGGGGTGCATGGGTAACTGGCTCGTTGTTCCCAAAGGGACAAGCTTGGCGAGACGGACCCGAGCGCGCCGCGCTGCGCAGTACGTTCGAATGTTGAGGGAGCTGCAGCGCTACTCGACCAGAACCAGATGGCGGCCATTGCAGCCTATGCTGAGGCGAACACGCTCACGATTGTGAGCACCTATCGCGACGAGGGCCGCAGCGGCCTCCGGATCAAGGGACGTCCTGGTCTCGTCGAACTGATCGAAGATGTTCAATCGGGCCGAGCCGACTTCGACCACATCCTCGTCTACGACGTCAGTCGCTGGGGCCGGTTCCAAGATGTCGACGAGAGTGCCTACTACGAATTCCTGTGCAAGCGGAGCGGTGTCCAGGTCGAATACTGCGCGGAGATCTTCAAGAACGACGGCACGTTTGTTTCCGGGATCGCGAAAAGCTTGAAGCGCGGCATGGCCGCCGAGTGGAGCCGGGAGCTCTCCGTCAAGGTGCACGCCGGACACTGCCGGGTCGCGAGCCTTGGATACCGCGTTGGCGCTCCCGTCGGCTACGGCCTCCGACGCTTGATGGTCGACGAAAGCGAGCATCCGAAGGCCCTTCTCTCAAAGGGACAATTCAAGGCTCTGCAATCGGATCGCGTTCGGCTGCAGCACGGCTCGGCCGAAGAGGCCGCCGTGATCCGGGAAATCTTCGATCAGTTCGTCAACTGCCGGAAATCCTACAGCGACATCAGTCGCCAACTGAACGACGCGGGCATCGCCAATCACAACGGTCGGCCCTGGACCGACGGCATGATACCCACCATTCTCGGGAACGAGAACTACATCGGCAAGACCGTCTACAATCGCACCTCAAGACGCTTGGGGCAGAAGCTGGTCAAGAATCCGGATAACGCTTGGGTCCGGGGGGGCTGCGGCGATCGAGCCTATTGTGGACGAAGGCATCTTCGCTCGCGCCCAGAAGCTGCTGGCCGCGCGCCGCGTGGAGATTCCGGAAGAAGAGATGCTGTCGCGCCTTCGTCTCACGCTCCGCCGGCGCGGTAAACTCAATTCGCACATCATCAATACGACGCTGGGTCTCAATCACGTCTCTTCGTACGTGACGCACTTCGGTTCGCTGCGGAAGGCCTATGCGCTGATCGGATATGTGTCGCCGCGCGACTGCGACTGGATCGATACCCGGGATTATTGGGCCGCCGAACAATCGAGGCATGCCACCGAACTCGCGGAAGCGCTGCGAACCGGCCTTGATCTCCAGGCTGATCTTGTTCCGGACGGCATAGGGCTTGATATCGGAGGCGCGCGTGATTTCGTTTCTCGTCGCGCGACGACTGGCGCATCGAGGAAAGGACCACGCTGCGCAATGGAAAGCCTACCGAAGGCAGATCTCATCGGGCCTACTTGCCGTGATGCGGTTGAATGCGGCGAATCGGGAGATCGAGGACTACGTGCTGTTGTCTTCCCCGTTGAGAGCAGGACGCTACCTCTGGCTCTCATCTGATTCCCTTCGTCGACATCGAGGCGTGCTTTACGCGGAAAAGGGTGCGTTGTTTGGAGCAATCACTGCAACGCTGGCAAAATCAACCATGCCGCCCCAAGTAGGTCAGCGCCGCTGAACAACCGATCGAAATAAGGCTGGCCCAAAGCCAAGGGCTTCGGCGGGCGGCGGCCACGGTGCGGAGATACAAAATCGCTCCGATGAGCGTGCCCGTAGTTCCTCCGGAAATCACCATTCAGCTTCGCAATTTTGAACAGTTCCGAGGAAGTGTCGACTTCATTTGCCATCGGGGCTGGCTCCTTCGTCTGCTAGGACCAGCGCCTTATGAACCACTGTTTTGCCCGACCGAGCAAGCAAAAATTTCGTGTTTTCAGAAGTTTCTTCGATGGTGCTGGAACTCTCGCGCCCGTTATCAACCCCGTTGGGCGCAACTGCCCCCGACCAGAAGTGCCGGCAAGGTCATAGCTTCAGCCCCTCGGAACAGCTCCCCTTGGCCAAGCACCAGCGGCATTGTCGCCATCCAGCCATTGGCGATATGCAGCATTCGTCGGTGCTGCTAACCGATAGGGCTCTTATGCCGGGGCCCGTAGCTCCCTCGTATGCGAGGGCCCACAAACTAAGCTTAGGCGGAGGATCGGAGGAAATATCGCAGATTTGCGCCGTGTGGGCAAAAGCGGTAGCGGTCTCCCGCTACCAACGTTCCCCCCGACATAGCCATGTTCGGAAAGAGGCCCGGATTGCCGCACAACGCGGCGGGCGGCCCTTGATGTCGATCCGAACGCTCCGGTCATCTTCTGCGTTGGCTTTGGTCCCGATTCCGCCCGGCCGGCTTGGGCTGGCATGCACGATGATCGCCGTCACCAGCTCGCGGATGGTCGCAAACTCGGTCGGCGTGCCGCGCTTGAACTCGTCGGCCAGTTCCACAACAGCGCGCTTGTAACGATCGAGCGCCTTGGGGTGCAGCGAGATGACGTTGTCGCTTTCCTTGGCGCTTTCGAGCCCGGCGATGACCTTGGCGCAACATGATGATCAGCGCCATCGCTCGCATTCTCGGCATCGGCGAGAAGGTCGATATGATGGTGATCCTCGAAGGCCCGCAGGGCCTGCTGAAATCGACCGCCGTCCGGACGCTGTTCTATCCGTGGTTCACCGACGACATCGAGCAATTCGGCAGTAAGGATGCCTCTATGCAATGTGCAGGTGTCTGGTGCATCGAGGTCGGCGAGCTGGACGCTATCAGTAAGACGGAGGCTTCGCGGATCAAATCGTTCATTTCGCGCTTCAATGATCGCTTCCGGCCGCCATACGGCAAGCGCATCATCGAACGTCCGCGCAGTTGCATCTTCATCGGAACCACCAACTGCAACGACTATCTGAAGGACTGGACCGGTGCCCGTCGGTTTCTGCCGGTGAGCGTGATCAAGATCGACATCGAAGGCTTGCAGCGTGATCGTGACATGCTGTGGGCCGAGGCCCGCATTCTCTATGAAGCGGGCGTGGCGTGGTGGTTCACGGACAGCGAGACCGGCAAGGCTGCCGCTGCAAAGGCTGAACTGGAGCAGGAAGGCCGCTTCCAGGCCGACCCGTGCGAGCCGCTGATTGCCAACTATCTCGAAAGCCGTCTGCATCAGCCTCCGGATTACCCCGCGTACCGGATTTGATTGAGCACGTGTTCAAGAACGCCATCGGCCTCGACGAGGTGAAGTGGGATCAGGCCGCCATGAACCGGGTCGCCCGCTGCATGAAACGGCTCGGCTGGAAGCGGAAGCAGCTCACGGTCGAGATCAAAGTGCAGGGCAAGCCGCAGGACAAGCGCGTGTGGTTCTATGTGCGACCGCCGACGAAGGACGAGCTGGTGCAGGACGCCCGCCAAAAGGAGATCGACGCACGCAAGAAGGCCGCCGAGACTGAGCCGGGCAGCAATATCACCACTCTCAAGCAGCTCGCACCAGCCGCCGCCGACGCAGTGGTGATGCAAGAAACCGCTGTGCCGCAGGCGTAATCACCACTGCACCAGTATCACCAGTAAATCTCTTAAGAGAGAGTACGAATAGCGCTTCTATAGGAGTTTAGGAGAAGGCCAAAAAGACCGGTGAAAGGTGGTGCAGTGGTGGCGATCGAAGCGCAGGTTTCGCCCCAGCGGCGAGCCGAGATCGAAGGCCTCGTCAAATCGCTGGCCCCAGTGATCGGCCCGATTTCGTCCTGGCAGCAATCACGCCGCTGAGAGAGCGGATCAAGGAACTCGAGTCGCGCCCGACACTGCGTTACTTGGGCATTGGGATGCATCGCGGACGTATCCGCCGGGTTCCTTCGTCACACATGCGGGCTCGATTTGGCATGCCGACGCGCAAAACACCGGCATTCGGCCGGGTGAAGGCGGAAATTTTTGGCGACTGGCTGTGAAGCGGGGCACAAAATGAAAGTACTGGATGAAGCAAACGCCGAGCTGTGCCGCCATCGCGATCTTGCGTTAACTGCCTATGCGCGCCGTCTGCTTGCTCGCGGTGCCGACATTGACGGAGAAGAGTTTCGTGCGGCCTTGCGCAAATACGCCGTCGAGCTGGAGGTGTGGCGCAGAAAAGCGATGGACCGCTTGCGGCAATTTTGTCGAGGCGATGACGGAGCGGCCGTCCGCCACGCTGCACTAACTGCCGATGATGCTCTAGCGCATCAAGGAGTTCGTAGCGCTGTTAGTCTGCTGTTTTGGGAAAAGCGGAAGTCGCGATGCGCGTAGTTCGACTTCCGAGTCTGGGCGTCGGGTAATCTCCGAGTTCGAAGGCAAAGCGGAAAACCATATGCTCGCGCCTTGGTGCACGCAGCACAACCAAACAGCAGGCGAACGCTAAAAGCCGTTCGCCGCGGCGCTGTCGCGGTCAGCTTCTTTTTGCCGAACAATCGCTAGGCCTTCGCTGCACGCAACAAATTCGCTGCTCCCGAGACGCATTCCAAACTTCTCGCAAAACGAACGATTCTCATCCGTTAATGCCTGCACAAGTTGCTGTTGTGCCGCCGCGCGCATGGCGGGAACAGCGATGAAGGCTGCATAGAGGCCACATGCTACCATCGCGGCAAGGACCAGTGAAAACGCGAGTGAACCTGGAGCACGATTTATGACTGGAGTACTGACGCTGTGTTGGGCCATCGCCGTTTCTCCTCTTAAATATCTGCTGAAAATATCTTTGACGCCCCGCAAATTCTAGACGCTCTTGGCCAGCCCCAACGTGAACCTGTTCACATTGCTGCGCAAGGAAAAACGAGCGTCGGTTTGAGAAGGACAAGCTTGTGGATGCCCTATGGCGATGTCGTGATCGCCCTGTCCACGGTGCTACTCACCAAGCGGACGCTCAATGGCCGCGAGATCGATCAGATCATCTGGGATGTTGAGACACGCAAGGCTTTGGCGATTGAGCAACAGCGCCGGGCAGACTGGCGCAAGGCCGAAGTGGACGCCGAGCGCTTTCGGGCGGAATGTAAGCAGCTCGACGCCGCGCGCTCGCCACATCTTGCCCAAAATCAAGTGGCGTAATCGGCGACATCAATGATCAGAAGACACGGCGGATGTACCCGAGCCTTATGAGCTTGAACGGCCCCGACGTGCAATACCGTCGGGGCCGCTCGATCTCGTTGACATCAACTAGCTGCTGAGCGCGTTCTCTTGCGTCCTGCTGTCGGCACACTGCAAATTGGCTGACGGCTCTTGGCGGACGTGATGAACAAGTAGGCCATCGCGCGTCGAGCAAGACACTTTCATTGCCACATGCGTCAACTTGCCTGTCTTTCCCGACCGCACTCCGCCGCATTCTCCAGGAATCCCCGCCCCCGTCCTCGATGATCAAGGTTGGCGCGTGCCAAGCCGTGCAAAACGGCATATACTCGTCAGCCGATAGTATTACAGCCTAATGAAAGAATGCCCCTCGGAACAAATGCAACGCGACGTCCTACGTCAGGAGGACGTCGCGATGCAATTGTGCATCACAATCAGAGGGGAAGTTGTTATGAAGCGACGTTCATTGCTCTTGGCATTGTGTTCTTCCGCCTTCATCTCTGCGCCGGCACTGGCCGATGCGGTCAAGCAGGAGGCCGAAAAATTAGCCGTCGCCTACACCGACTGCGTCGCCAAGAAAGACGCGGCCTGTGTCGCTGCGCTCTATACAAAGGACGGGGTCCAGATCAACCCGGGCGGCGTGTTTTCCGATCTCAAGACCGTATACGAAAACAACTTCAAGAACGGCACCGATCATATTGAGATCAGAGTCGGCAACATGTCGGTCATCAACAGCGATCTGGTCGTTGCCAACGGCGAGACCGACATCTTCGGTAAGGACCCTAAGAGCGGCGACGCCACGAAGGTCACGGTGTTCTGGGGCGCCATCGACATACGTGAAGGCGGCGCGTTTAAAATCCGCCAGTTGACCGTCGGCATGAAGCCGCCTCCGGCTAAGGAAGCCAGCGCGGAGAAGAAGTAGGACGTCATCATGTCGTAAGTCACCACGCGCCCATCCTCTTTGAGGGTGGGCGTTTGAT
>NZ_JADPJQ010000109.1:104754-106270 GCF_023073515.1 Bradyrhizobium sp. 17
TCGATCCGAAACCGAAGTACAGGTGCCTCGAAACGCACACCGCTGGTGCGATGTCTGCAAATGGCCCATGCGTCGGTTGGCGCAGTGCAGCGGCAGGCCTGGAGCCGCGAGTAGAGCCGAAGTCATCGCCTCCGGGTGCAGATCGGCCGTTCAGGTCCGCTGTTAGTGCACTCGGGCGGGCTCCCTTACCGACGCAGGGCGGCGTGGGCTGGCGATGCTGATCTTCCAGCAGCGCGGAAGCGAGCGCGCGCAAGCTCTGCTGGTCATAGCTCGCGCTCCATCGCTGGATGCTTGCCGGGCCTTGCCCTAACTGCTGATCCCCACGGCGCACTGCGAGCGAGGTCTCGCTCGGGCCGAGGCGACAGGAAGCTCTACATGTCCCCCAAAGGGTACGTCGATGATCTCAAGGCGACCGTGCGTTATGCGCTAGAGACAACTCGTGCAATTGCGGTCTGTCCCTTCCACTCTGATGTAACCATCCGCGTGGGTGATGATGCGGCCGAAAGCCATTCCTTCGAACGCGCCAAGAGGATCGTTAAAAGCGACGGTACGAATTGGGATACAAAGGCGCTCAACGAAGAGATTGGTCGGCAACTCAGCGAAGCGGCAGATGGTGAATGCCCCCGCTGCGCGTTGCATTGATGCGACGAAACGGTGCAGCGCGCTCAGGCTTGCGCACGCGATGCTAGTGCGGCTCGGGATTGTCGGCTATCTCGCGCGCCGCCAGATTTAACTCCAGCACTCTGAGGTGTTCGATCAACTGCTCTACGATCTCATGGCAGTCAGATTGCGTCAGTGAATGCACGCCCCGTAGCGTCAGTTGGTTCTGGAGGATTGTCGCCATCATGGCTTTAACGCTCATGGGGACCTCGACTAAAAACTGGATCGTCATAAAATCAATCTGAAGTAGAAGCTGACCATGGACGACACGCAACGGCAATGGCTTCACTTTGGGCTCCGTACAATTACGGGCGACGCTCGCGCTATGGTGCGCTGCGTAGCACGCTGTTCGACATTGAAACGCCTCGGTCCGAATTCGAGTCGCTCGAAACAGTTCGTTAGCTTTCGTGTGGCTAGCTGAGAGCGTGCCGATTACCGCTGATTACGGCACACGGAATGGGAATGTCGGCCCCGGCTGTTTCTCCCAACCTGCGGCTGGGGCCGTTTTGAACTTTCGCTGTATCGTTCAACCCGGTCCACAACCATGTTTAGAGGCATTGCAATCGCGCTATTTGGGCTGACCATTCTTTCGCAGGTCGATCAGGCGCTCTGTTACGGCCGAAATACTGACGCTGCGTTCAGGCTTGTGCGGGAGATTAGCCGCAGTTTTGGGCTGTAGGACGGCCGCGCTGCGCTCATTCGGGCGGCGCATACGAGGCCTCTCGACGGCAACTTCTTCAACAGTATCCCCACGTTCGGTAAGCGCTGTTCAGCGGCCACCTACCCGATGACGGTGTGATCTGCGAGTCTGCGGTTCGGTTTGGACCGTTAGGCTTAGAATGGACACAGTGCATAC
>NZ_JADPJQ010000053.1:0-3392 GCF_023073515.1 Bradyrhizobium sp. 17
CACCCATGAATCATTGAACAATTGATTCGGGAATCCTATAAATCGCGGCAAAATCAACAATCTGCCAAAGCAGTGCTAGGCTGTATACTCATTAAGCAGCTGGCCGCGTTATGTCCGCACTTTCGGCAGAGCAACCTAAGCGTGCTGGCCTGTGGCCTCCTGACGGACAACGCCCGCATGTCCGTTGAGGGCAAAAGCGTCGCTCTGGCGGACGGCGGCAAACTTCCGGCTTTACCCCAATCAACCGACGGATAATTGCACCGTGTCAACGGAAGCGCCGGGCCAAAAGACGTGCACGCCCCACACCGCCGAAGACGTCAGCTAGGAAGCCAAGAGCGGGCGCTGCCGGAACCATCACCCGTTGATCATCCCGCAGGGCCCCGCTCGCCGAGTCGCACAACGGGCGTGAATAGTATGATGTATGCAAGATCCTGCTTGCGCGGCGAGACGCCGGCAGCGTCTCCGCAAATGTCCGTGCTTGATCTCGACTAATGGCTCTGTTTGGATAGTTGCCTTTCGGCAACTCATAATTCGGATAATCCTAGTGAATGAAATAGATGGACGCGGCCGTTCAGTGGGGGCTCTTTCACAAGAAAGCATCGGGACCGTCAACCGCACTGGCATCGGGAATCGGCTACTGGCAGCGCTGCCTCCAGCGGATCTCAGCTTGCTCACGCCCTACTTCCAGAAGATCTCGTTTGAGCCAGATGCGGTTCTGGTGCGCTCGGGCGATGAGATGGACCCGGTCTATTTTCCCCATAGCGGCGCAATCGCCTTCATGCTCGATATGCCGGACGGGCAAACGGTCGCAACCACCTTGATGGGACGGGAAGGCGCTTTGGCCTCTTTCTCCGTACTCGGCCCATCGCTTTCATCCGTGACCGCGATTGCACGCATCGCTGGCACAGCATCATTGATTTCCGCCGCCAAATTTCGGGATGCCTATGCACAAAGCGCGGCCATCAGGAATGTCGTTCAGCTCCACGCCCGCGCGGTGTTATTGCAACTCCAGCACGTAGCCGCTTGCAACGCGCTGCACCGGGTGGATGGCCGCATGGCGCGGTGGCTTCTGCAGCTTCACGACCGCGTTCCCGATGACCTCCTTCCGGTGACGCAGGAGGCGCTTGCGCAATTGCTTGGGGTGCGGCGGACGACAGTGACTCTGACGATGAGCAAGCTGCGCGCGGCCGGCGCCGTCCCCTCCGACCGGCGCGGGTTTATCGAGATCGACCGGGTGCGGCTCGAGCGCGTTGTATGCGACTGCTATGCGCTCATGCAGCGCAAGATCGATCGGATGTATTGCCAGGAATTGTCGGCGCCCCAGCCTACCCGTGCGCCGTTCCGGGAAAGCGCCATCGTCTCGTCCGGCGGAGCGAGAGGTGAATCCAGAGCCGTTTCGCAGAAATAGAGACCATGCGATAGCCGCCTTCGGTCAGAAGCTGCCATTAGGTAGCAGGCCGGCGCAGGTCCGCAACGGGACATGAGCCGACTTCGCTCCAAGCAGCGATACTTGTCAGGCTCCTTAGCGGCCGTAGGGGAAGCAGCGGTGGCGATCGAGTGTGAGACCGAAATGCGCTCCTAGCGCAGCGATGGCCGCATCCTGCTCAGGATAAGGATCGGCATTGCATGCGGCAACGATGATGATCCGGAACCCGCCGCGATCCTTGCCACCCGGTGGCAGCATCGCTGTAGCCAGTGGATTACCCTCCCTGTCACCCAACGTGAGGAAAAGCGGCATCTCTCGCTGTACATGGGCCTCGAGGCCGATGTCGCGCTCGATCGCGTTGGGCTGCTCCGGACGCCAGGATTGGACTGCCTTCTCTCGCTCGCGGCAGAAATATTTCTCGACTGTGTGGCGCATCAGGCGCGACTCTTGCGCGGCTTCACCCTCCGTCTCGATACGGAACCAGGTCTTACCCTTCGGCGCGTCGCAAACATACTGCATTTCGCCCATCCTGATCGCCGCAATTCTAGGGCGACGGGCCCGCAAAGCCAGAATGTCATTCTCGTCGCGTTTCGATCTTTTGCATTTTTACACAGCCAGGGTCAATCGCGTCACTTTGGTCGCGTGCCGTTCTCTAGTGGTCTACCCCTGTGAACGGATCTCGTCAGACCGCCCCAGCATGTCTCAATGGGCCAACAGGCGACATGATACCACCACAGTAAAAAAATCCCGGCACTTGGCCAGGATCGATACTTCACGCCTTGTTGGTAAACCAAATCGTTGGAGCTTTCGCCACTCCCGCATTCTGCATGGCATTCTTCAATTCAGCACTCTCCGGGAAGGCTTGCGCAGCTTCAATCGTGGCAAACTCGTGAGTTACTGTGATGTCATTGGGATTTTCGACTGCTCGATAGACAGTCTCGGCTGTTACGCCCTTCGCCTTCTGAACCGGAGCAAAATCGTCGTAAACCTTCCGCCAGGTCTTGTAGTCGGAAACCGTGTGTCTAACAAACATAGTCGTCATCAGATGTTCCTCCCAGACTGGTCGTAGCAATCTTTCCACGAACGCTTGAAACAGCACTTCCAGTAGTACCAGTATAATACCGGCCACCGCTTGGAGCTATTTCATTTCCGGGTTGCACTGATGCCATCGGACCCTTGCCCTTTGTCCGATAAAACTGAAGCGTGCTGCCACTTCGCTGATGGGCTAACTCCGGGCGGTCTTACGGGAGCAGCATCATCGCCTCCGCACTCGACGCCAATAGGTCGTGGCCGCACACTTACTGCGACCCGCCACAGGACCAGTCAGTGACACTGACTTGCGTATTCACTTGTTCGCAGTGTGAAGTTGCTGACGCCGGGTCCGAACTTCAGGCCTAAGCAAACTGAGGCATTATGCCTCTTGGGCGAAACACCCATTTCTAGGGCGCGTCGGTTCTCGTAGAATGTGGTTGCCCTTGAAGCGGGATGTGCCGAAGTCACCGTTCAGGACGAACGAGCAGTACTAGCGCTGTCGGCAGGTACGCTACCCTAAGAGACCGCCCCCCTTTTCGGTTTCTCACCACGATTTCACATTCCACACGCGCGCAGCTTTTGCGGCGGCTTGTTGCAGTAATCCAGGGAGAAAAGCGATGAGCAAGATCGATCGAAGGTCTGCATTGACATTCGGGTTGGCAGCGGCTTCGGCGGCCATGATAAAGCCCGCCGCCGCTCAAACTACGGGCTACAAGGGCACAACTCCGTGGCCAGGTGTGGTGGTGCGTGAGTATGATAGCGAGACACCATCGCTGATCCCGGGTTTTAAGACCGTCTCAATGCGCGACATCATCATGCAGCCGGGATCGAAGACCATGGGGCCCCCGATGATGAATGCCATGATCTGCCATATCACCGAAGGAGAGCTTCGGCTTGAGCAGGACGAAAAGACCTTTACCGGCAAGAAGAATTT
>NZ_JADPJQ010000053.1:3553-8261 GCF_023073515.1 Bradyrhizobium sp. 17
GGACCTAAAGGCTTAAGGCTCGTTTCTTCGCAAAAAAATCGATTGTAGTTGCGAATGGCGCACGCGACGGCGCACCGATCGCGTCGGTTTGCCCTCTGACTTGACTTCCTGGTTGCGCCGAACTCTAGATATGTCGCTGCGCCAACTGACGCGAGACAAACGTCTAAGGGCTAGTTGGCGAACGATATGAAATCGACGAGCGCCGACAATTGGTCGGGGCGTCTCAATTCAAGACTACTGCAACATGAAGAGAGAGAGAGAGAGAGAGAGAGAGGGAGGCCGATGTCTGAATTGGGGTCACAAGCGGTCCTCGACCGACTGCTCCCGACAGGTCGGCTATGGGCCGATTTTGTTGCAGAAGTCGGTTGAGACAAGTCACGAACCGTGATTCCGTTGTGTTGACGCGAATCTCGGTGAGGTCGATCCATGATGGGCCGTCTGAAGAGTGACCAAGGTCAACTGTTCTACGAGTTTCATCTTGGCAACGCGGTTCCTGAAGATCATCTGGTGCGGAAGATCGATGCTGCTCTCGATCTGTCCTGGCTTCGCGGTGAACTAGCGTCTCACTATTCGTCGATGGGGCGCCCGTCGATCGATCCGGAACTGATGATCCGGATGCTGGTCGTGGGGTATGTCTTTGCGATTCGCTCGGAACGGCTGATCTGCCGTGAAGTGCAGGTGAACCTCGCCTATCGCTGGTTCTGCAAGCTCGGTATCGAGGATGCTGTCCCGGATCATTCGGCGTTCTCGCGCGCCCGCAACGAGCGCTTCCGCGATGGAGATGTTCTCCGCCGGGTGTTCGAACGGATTGTCGAGACATGCATTGCGGCCGATCTGGTTGGTGGCGAAGGATTTGCAGTCGATGCGAGCCTGATTGCGGCCGACGCGAACAAGCAGCGCTCGATCACAGGTCAGGACTGGCGGAGGGATCGCGATCCGGCCAGGTCTAGCCGCGCGGTGAAGGAGTATTTGGCAACCCTCGACGATCCGGCGTGGGGCGCCGCCAGCGACGTCGTCCCGAAGTTTATTTCGCCATCCGATCCAGCAGCGCAGTGGATCGGCGCTCACAAGGGGCCGGCATTCTTCGCGTACTCCGACAACTATCTCATCGATGTGAAGTTCGGCGTCATCATTGATGTCGAGGCCTCGCGCGCCATTCGCCAGGCTGACGTCGGTGCAGCAAAGACCATGATCGAACGGACCGAGCAGCGCTTCGGTCTCAAGCCAGAGCGACTTGTCGGGGATACCGCTTACGGAGCGGCTCCGATGCTGAACTGGCTGGTCGAGGAGAAGGGCATCGCGCCGCATATCCCTGTGTTCGATAAATCGAAGCGGGATGATGGCACCTTCTCGCGGAGCGACTTTCGATATGACCCGACCGGGGACGTTTACCACTGCCCGGGTGGTAAGCGGCTTGGGACGAGCGGTACCGTGCACGAGGGCAAGACTCTTCTGTATCGTGCAAGCAAGCTCGACTACGATGTATGCCCGCTCAAACCGCAGTGCTGCCCAAAGGAACCATCACGCAAGATCCCGCGCGATATCCATGAGCATGCCCGAGACGTTGCCCGGTCGTTCGCTGGCACCGAGGGCTTCGAGCTTTCTCGGCGTCAGCGCAAGAAGATCGAGATGAGGTTCGCACACTTGAAGCGCATCCTGAAGCTTGGTCGGCTCCGATTGCGCGGCCCGCAAGGCGCCCAGGATGAGTTTGTTCTAGCGGCCATCGCCCAGAATCTGAGGCGGTTTGCATCGCTGGTCGCACGACCGTCATTGGCCCAGGCTCTGCGCATCGCGTAGCGTAGCGTCGAAGTTGCGTAAAATGCGTCAGGGCCAGCGCTTCAGAGCGCGGCTCAACGAAAGGCCCAACGGCCAAATCCATTGCAGCCAACTTTTGCAACAAAATCGGCCAGGAAGAGACATTTATCTCGCGCTGCGCGTCATGCGATCTGAGCCCTTCTCGCGCGCCGTTGTCCTTCTATGCCTCAGCGGTTGTGTGAAACCTCCGCGCGTTCATAAATCGTGAGTTGTGTTTGCCGTTGATCAGATCATGCTATTCCAGTCGACTAGGTAAACGTGTGGCCGAATCCGACATCTAGTGCGCTGCCAGGCTCGCCGCTCGGCACGCAGTGACACGCAAGGTTCGAGCCGAGCTGACGCGGCTCTAAACGGTATCAGTCAGCCCCACCTTGACATCTTTTCGCGACAGGTCAGTGCCGCTGCTTGAACCCGCTGCCGCTGCTGCACTCCCCGCTGTGCCACTGCTCATCGAAAGGTAGGGCTCAGTTCCTGGGCGGTTGCAGCGATCAGCGCCGTTCACGACGTACCATATTTCGTTAGGTTTCTCGGGCCTCGCGACGCCGCGATGGCCGCAATGTCTCGATCTCTGGGAGGGAGAGACATGATGAAGCGATCGCCTATTCTCTCTCTGGTGGCTGTCGCGAGCTTCACCGTCCTATGGTTTGTTCTGGATGCCGATCTGCATTTTAGAAGGGCGGCTGCCACTGCAACAACAGCCATGCCACCCGAGGTCGTAGCTCCCGAGCCTTTCAGAACGGCCCACGCCTAGGATACTTGCACTGGATCAGGCTAAGCATCTCGCTTTCTGGACGTCCGTTTTGAAGAATAGAAACCAGGCCTGTGGAGCTGTTGTTCGGACCATGTATCAAGGCGGCACCGAATCTGGGGTCGATGCTTGGCGCATTGGCTGCCGGGACGGCAGCGAATATTCGATAACGATTAATCCGGACGCGCATGGCTCTGAGGCGGAGTTTCCGGTTTCGGTTTGCAGTGGAATCGCTTTCGCCCGAGGTGCTGAATAGCCCCGTCATTGAGCGTTCAGCACCCGCGAGATCGCCTCTTTATGCCAGCTGTTATCCGCTGTCCCGGCGCGTCCTCGCCAACATGCGAGGATGATCATGACGATTACCCGATCACGACGTGAAACGGTGGAGTTCGAGCACCCATTTCGGATCACAAGCTTCGAGCGGATACTACCGGCTGGCTCCTATGAAGTGATTACCGACGAAGAATTAATGGAAGGAATGGAAGGATTATCATTTCCGTCCTTTCGGTCCGTCGCCACCATGATGATGGTGCCTGCGCCGCCGCCGCGCAGCTCTTTCGTCGAGATGGTGGCGATCAGTTCGATCGATCTGTCCGATGCCCGGGAGCCGATGCGATCGTATCCCGTTAGTGACGCGCCGGCCGACCTCGACAAGCATCGGACTGCGCTGAACCTTGACATTCTCCGGACGCTGGCGGAGATCGAGCGAAACGCATTGCGCGGACTGCATCCGCAGCCCGAACCCGAGTTGCTCGCGGCGCCTGCGATGCCATTGGCGGGCCCGCTGCCGGAGCCGAAAGGGCTAGGCCGCGACCTACGCATCGATGCTTGCCGCGGCCTCGCGCTCTGGTGCATCTTTTTGAATCATTTCCCCAACAACATCGGAAGCTGGCTGACGCTGCGGAACTACGGCTTCAGTGATAGCGCGGAAGTATTCATGTTCGTCTCGGGTGTGACCTGCGCACTGGCTTACGGCAGCGCACATTCGCGCGATGGCTGGCCCGGCGTCATCACCCGTACGCTGTGGCGAAGCTGGGACATTTATGCTGCATTTCTATTGCTCACTATAGCTTGCGCCATCATGGTCTACCTAACCGGTGGTGGCCGGATCGCCGACGAGAGCAACACGCGCCTTTTGCTGGAACATCCGGGTGCGGCGCTCGCGCATGCGGCGATCCTGCAATACCGTCCGGTCAATACCGACGTCTTGCCGATTTTCGTGGTTTATCATCTTTTGTTTGCGCCACTATTGTGGTTGCTGTTGCGAGTGCCGAACGTGACACTCGGCGCGTCGCTCTTGCTTTATGCGCTGGTACACGTCTTCGGCTGGACCGTCCCGGCCTGGCCCAACAACGTGTGGTTCTTCAACCCGCTGGCTTGGCAGCTGCTGGTTGTGCTCGGCGCCTGGTGTGTCATTGCAGGCAAGGGAGTCTGGCCCTGGATGACCTGTCGCATCGCGCTTGTACTTGCAGTTCTCTATCTGACTTTTAGCCTGATCGTCGCGTTGAGTTGGTGGCTCACGACCCTGGAAGATCTGGTCCCACAAGCGCTCGCCAATGTGGTTTACCAAGTCGACAAATCGGATCTCGCTCCCTTGCGGTTGCTGCATTTTTTAGCGCTTGCGATTTTGGCGGTATGGCTCGTACCCCGCGATTGGCAAGGACTGCCGATGCCGCTGATGCGCGCAGCGATCCGCTGTGGGGAGAATTCGCTGGCAATCTATTGTCTCGGTGTTCTGCTGGCGCTCGCCAGCCAAATAGCGCTGGTCGACATCTCGAATGGTCTTGCGATGCAGATCGCGCTCAGCCTCGCCGGCATCCTGCTGATGATCGCCGCCGCAACGCTGCTGAACTCAATCAGGATCAAACCCAGGCAGCCACGATTGATTTGATGACTTGAGGAAACTTGTTGGCCAGCGAGGGGCGAGCAGGCAAAATTCGGCAGAAGAGGCTGCCAACGGCCAGCCTCCACGTCTTCTCTTCCGGTGCGATCAAGCTGCGAACTTCACGCGATGACACGATTTGCAGCGTGATGCGAACGTTGAGATGCTTCCTCCCAAAATCGCAACATGACCGCTAGACTGTATGTCCCCTCCATAAAATGAGGCGACTCACCCTCGATGTTGCGACGAGGGTTGCCTGGATG
>NZ_JADPJQ010000047.1:0-27478 GCF_023073515.1 Bradyrhizobium sp. 17
TCACTGTCCATAAGGACAGTTCTCAACAACAAGCCTCATTCGGCAAGGCGGCCTTCACCGGACGCATACGGATTTTGTCCTTATGAGCAGACGATCGAGCGACCCGCAAAAGCGCGCACTTTTCGAACGCTTGGCAGATGAGCTCGCCATAGAGGCTCTCGAACTCGAGCAGGTGGTGAAGCTGCAAAGCCGGCGCTCCGGTCACAGCGACATGGATAAAGTCGTGCCCCTCCACGTGCGTCCAGATCGTCGCTGACCCAATCCCTTTCCATTTGTGGGCGTCGATACGAACCCCTCCGACCCATGCGGCGGCCGCCCGATCTATGTAAGGCCCGAGCTCGCCGCTCGGATGGCGCGACCAAGCAGATAGATAGCTCGCCGCCAAAAAGCCAATCCCCGGCTCGCTCCACTAGGGGATCGGCGGCTTGCAATCTTTGCAAATGTCGTCGGATTAACTACTAAATAATAAAACGGGAATTAAATAAATTAAATCATGGACGAGGTTTAAATTTGGATTAGGATGCGAATGCTTGGCGCCGGACGAACGCGTCAAGGACCTCCTGGAAGCGGCCCCATCATCCTGCCCCCAGCTTACGCCGTCAAAAGGATGTAGGGGCCGCTTCTTTTCTTTGGCAAATTGGGAGGCGAATCATGCAGTTCCTGTCATTAGGTGATTGGTTTTTCATCTCCGCAGCGACGGGTACGCTCCTACTGGTCGAGGTCGGAGTTTTGATCATTGTGGGCGTGATCTGAGCCGGACGTTTTCCCTCAATTTCAATTTCAGCGCTCCCAGCGCGCGGACTGCACTTTATGCCCTCCATAGTGTCTACGCACTTCAGCACAGAGCTTTCCGAGCGACGCTCCCATGGTCGCGGGCGTGCGCCTGCTGCCTGCCTCTCTTCCACTCCTATGAGGGCGCGACGGTACCATATGGGAAGCGACTTTAGCTAGGCAACCGTTCTTCATGGCAAAAAGGCCGCCCGGCTTAAATAAGCGCGGACGGCGGCAGCCCGGGAGCGTGAGCAAAACCGGTGCTGGCAAATTGTACATCCGAATCGTGGAGTCTGAGCAAAATTGCTCACTAAAGCAAACCACGTGAGGCGGCCATACTCCTTCTGGACCTCTATTCGCGGGCAGTGTTCACACCGGAAGACTGAGACCTTGCGGCGCAGTCCCATGGCTCCCATCGTGCCGAAAGGATTGCCCGATGTTGTACATGGTGCCTTTCATGTCGTTTTCGGCGGGCGCAATTCGCTGTTGGTCCATGCTTGAAAATCCGGGACCTGCATTGGATCGATGTCGTCGCACTTGATACACCGAAACTTGCGACCGCCTGTCCTGACGATCACGAAGTGCATCGGCGTACCGCAGTTAGGGCAGATCGGTCGGGGAGGGTTTTTTGGCATGCTACTCACGCTGAAAACGCGCGAGTCTTCTGCTCACTGTCATCGGATAGCTGCGGAAGATAGGCCGATGATGGAGCTACTCTAGTTAACAATTGTGGCCGCTGCATGAAAACGAACAGGACTACGTATTGTCACGTAGCCGCCCTGGTGCAACGGCGAGGTCATTTCTTCGGTCACCTCAGTCCGAGCGGTTCGCTTCGCTGCCTCGTCCGCCAATAGTCGTCGCCCGCGATCCCAGCGTAGACTCTCTGATCTGATCGCGCAGTTGGTGCAATTCGTTCAACTGAGTTCTTAAATTAGCTGCCGTCGCTGCGACGGCTGCAATTCGCACTTCGGTCAGGGCTGCAATCCGCGAGTCCACGGCGGCTTCAATGCGCCGCTTAAGAGAACTCATCGGATACCTCCAATTAATGGAACTCTACTACGAAAATCACGAATGTGGCAGTGTGGCACTGTGGCAGTGTGCTTTACTGGTCAATATTGCTCATACTGCAAATATTAATGCAGACGAGTAGTCCTTCGGTTTGCGGATCGGCCGCATGGCCGCTTCGGGTCTTGGTCATCGCCGGATCCCTTGGCACCTGCAACCAAATGCGTAGACTAGCCCCGAACGAGCCAGGAGAGAGCTTTGGCGATCGAGCGGCCAAACCGACGGCTGACGACGATCCTCGCGGCTGATGCAGTCGGCTATAGTCGGCTTGTGGGGATTGACGAGGAAGGCACGCTCGATCGCCTCCGGACCGTCCGCAATGACCTCATCAATCCTATGATCGCCGCCCATCGCGGGCGTATCGTCAAAACTACTGGGGATGGCTTGCTGGCCGAGTTCGCCTCGGTTGTGGATGCAGTTCGTTCGGCGATCGGTATGCAACAGGCCATGGCCGAGAGCAATTCTGGCCTCGTACAGGATAGGCGCATTGAGTTCCGCATCGGAATCAATCTCGGTGACGTGGTCGTGGAGGACGATGGCGACCTCATGGGCGACGGCGTCAATGTGGCGGCGCGATTGGAGGGCACTGCCGACCCTGGTGGTATTTGCCTTTCTAGTGCAGTCTATGACCAGGTGCGTGGCAAAATGGATATCACCGCGCAAGATCGCGGTCGGCAGCAGCTAAAGAACATCGCCGAGCTGGTGCAGATCTATTCGATTTCACCCGCGCAACCCGCAGCAGCAGCGCCGCACACGACCGTCGCACCGCGACTCTCTATCGTTGTCTTGCCCTTCGTCAATCTCGATGGCAACAGCGAGCAGGACTACTTCGTCGACGGTGTCACTGAAAGCCTCACAACCGACCTGTCGCGTATTCCTGGCGCCTTTGTCATAGCTCGCAACACTGCCTTCACTTTCAAAGGCAAGCCAGTGGACGTCCGGGTGATCGGGCGAGAACTTGGTGTGCGCTACGTGTTGGAAGGCAGCGTGCAAGGTGGCGAGGCCCGCATTCGTGTCAACGCGCAGCTCATCGACACGGAAACCGGCGCACACCTCTGGGCTGAGCGCTTCGACAAGCCGCGCGCCGACATCTTCGACATGCAGGACGAAATCACCACGCGCCTCGCCCGGACGGTGGGTGTCGAGCTCGTTGCCGCAGAGGGCCGCCGCGCCGAACGCGAACGACCGAACAATATGGATGCCGGGGACTTGGCCATGCGCGGCTGGGCAATCCTCAACCAACCCTTGTCGCTGCGCCGCGACAGCGCCGCGTGTGACCTGTTCGAGGCGGCGCTCCGGTTGGACGATTGCAACGTCGAGGCGTTGGTCGGTCTTGCTTTCTACCATGGTAATGACCTTCGCACCTTCGCCTCGACCAATCGGGACGAACAGCTACGCATCGCCCAGATGGCCATCACTGAGGCACTGAGGCTCGCTCCGTCCAACGCTTTAGCCCATTTCGTTCACGCCAATCTCCTCCATGTCTCAGGCGCGACGGAACGCGCGCTGCGCGAACTTCAGTTCGCTATTGCGCTCGATCGTAATCTGGCTTGGGCCCATGCTGATGCAGGCTTTCTTAAGGTACTACTGGGGCGAGCTGAAGAGGCAGAAGCTGACCTCACAAAGGCGATCCGGCTTAGCCCACGGGACCCTGCGCTCGATCGCTGGTATGCCCTACTCGGTATCGCCGACCTGTTCCTCGGCAGGCTCAACTCAGCGTTGGATCGGCTCCGCAAATCGGTCGAAATGAATCCGAACGTCGCGATGGCTCACTTTTTTCTAGCCGCGGCGTTCGCGCTGAGCGGCCGCGCTGCCGATGCGCGGGAGGAGCGGAATGCCGGCCTCGAGCTGGACCCGCACTTTACTGTTGCAAGATTTCGAAACGAGCGACGCAGTGAAAACCCGTGCTTCCTGGCTCAACGCGAGCGCATCTACGAGGGCCTAAGCTTGGCGGGCGTCCCAGAAGGCAAATAGGTTTGTACGGGCAAGCGGCAAAGTAGTTCTAGCAAATCAGGAGAATCCCGCAGGGGGTGGCCCAGCGGGACGAGTTGCCTGCTAAGGTCAACAGCGTCGAATTGCTTGCTTCGCCGCCATGTCCGGTCTCGCCTCAACTCCCGACCGACCCGATCGCGATCTACGCCTTCGGTCCAACAACGGGCTTATCGCGCCTCACCTCCTCTGGAAATTTCCAACGACCATCGAGAAGTTCTTCCCGCGTGGGCCCTTAACACGATGGATTCCTGCAAACCGTGCGATCCGGCAGGACTGCTCATCGTTGATAATCGTGCCGCGATACCTTCGTTTGTGAAATTGCTAGCTCAAGAGAGTTTCGTCGACACCGGCAGAATTTTCACACCGTCTCGACTTGCAGTCGTTATTCATTAGGCGTTGGACCCGAAACGGAGTAGCGTTTTGCAGCAGTCAAGCGGATTACTTGCCTGACAGCTGCACAAAACGGCGACCCACCGAAGTCTCCGCCTCCACTTAAGTGCAGCCCAGTGCCGTCGGTAGGCAAACTCTTTCCAAAATTGCTGTCCCAAACACGTCTCACGCTCGCGGTCTGCTGACCGCGACGCGCGCCGTCGGCCACCCGGTTAAAGGAGGAACAACATGAAAATGAGCAATGTAGTTCCCAGCGCGTTATCTGTAGCAAAGTACACTTATGTCGCGGCGACCATATGGGTAGCTCCGGCTGCTCTCATCAAATCGGCTCATCTCTTTGAAAGGATTGGACTCGCTACGGTTGGAGGCTCGTGCGGCCTGTACGTGGCCGCAGCATTGATGCGCCTGGAAAACGAACTGTTTGGAAGCGGCTGGTTCATCTTGTTGATGATGCTCTACGGAGCTTTCAGCTTCTATATCGGCATCGATCTGCCTGGCCGTCCTGTTCAGGGAGCGACTTCGAGACTCCCGGAAGAGCGGAACCGTGGCACCGATGCGGCTCAGATCTTCAGTGCGGCAGGCACATTCGTTGCCGCGATTGCGGCGTTTCTGTCTGTCAGCATGATTGTCGTTGATCAGGTCCTGTCTCAAGGTTCGATCATTCTGATCGCATGCTGTTGGGCGATTGGTTCTTCGCTTCAAATTGCGGCGGGCTCCATCGCTCGCAACGGCGTGCTCGAAGATGATGGCGAGTAACTGACGCTGCAATTGCTCTGACGCCACTGGTCTTTGTTTGAGCGGCGCGACAGTGAGAGGCACACGGACAAGACGGAGCAAACAAAGAAAGTCATTGAATGAGTAGTCAACGTGTTGCCTATCCTCCAGAAGAGCTTGCGAACTTCTCTCCCGAAGAGCTCGCCAGCTTCAGAACGGTTTTTGAGGATGCGATAGGTTCATTCTCACCTAGACTGCTCACAACCTCCAACCGTTTGCAGGTTGCGCAAAACATCCTCGCTCGTGCGGCGACTGGTGAGCGTGATCAAAGCGAACTGCGGCTTGCGGCATTCGCAAACGTCAACGAACGTCGCCGCTATGGCGGCGGCGTCCCGTAGCCAATGTGCGGGAATGACGATGACAGCGGTCCGATCGCGATGTGAAACGGTGGTTTTCAAGTATCCATTCCGGATCGCAAGCATCGAGCGGCTGCTACCGGCGGGCTCGTATGAGGTCATTACCGACGAAGAGTTGATGGAAGGCTCGTTAATTCCATCCCTTCGGTGCGTCGCCACCAGGATGATCGTGCCTGCCCCGCCACGTAGTCCTGCCGTTGAGATGGTAGTGATCAGTTCGACCGAACTATCCATAGCTCGCGAGACGATGCGCTGGTGTCCCGAAAATGATGTGCCTGTTGACATCGACAAGCATCGCGACATGCCCTCGCCAAGCTTCCGGCGGATGATGGTGGAGATCGAAAGCAAGGCGTTGCGCGGTCAGCAGCCGCTACGTGAATCCGAGTTGCTTGCGATTCCCGCGCAGTCAGTGGTGGGCGCGCTACCAGTGCTGAAACGGTTTCGCCGGGACTTGCGCATCGATGCGTGCCGTGGCATCGCGCTATGGTGCATCTTTCTTGACCATGTCCCCAACAACATCGGAAGCTGGCTGACGCTGCGGAATTATGGTTTTAGCGATACCGCGGAAGTGTTCATGTTCCTCTCGGGTGTGACCTGCGCGCTGGCTTACGGCAAGGCAAGTCGGTGCGATGGTTGGCCGAGTGTGGTCAGCCGTACGCTGTGGCGAAGCTGGGACATCTATGCGGCATTTCTGCTGCTCACTCTCGCTTGCGCCATCATGGGTTACCTCGCCGGCGGCGGCAGGATTGCCGACGAAAGCAACACGCGCATTCTGCTGGAACAGCCGGGCGCGGCGCTCGCCCATGCAGCGATCCTGCAATACCGCCCAGTCAACTCCGATGTCTTGCCGCTTTTCGTGATTTATCATCTTCTATTCGCACCGTTGCTGTGGCTGATGCTGCGAATGCCGAACGTAATGCTTGGCGCGTCGCTTTGCTTTATGCGCTGGTGCACGTCTTCGGTTGGTCCGTCCCGGCATGGCACAATGACGTCTGGTTCTTCAATCCGCTGGCTTGGCAGCTGCTGGTTGTTCTTGGTGCCTGGTGGGTCATCGAGGGCAAGACGTTTTGGCCGTGGGTGACCTCGCGCACGGCGCTTGCAATTGCCATTCTCTACCTGGTTTTCGACCTGACGATCGCATTGAGTTGGAGCATTGGACCCGTGGTTTCACAAATGCTGGCTGAGCTGGTTTACCCGCCGGACAAATCGAATCTCGCGCCGTTGCGCCTGCTGCATTTTGTTGCTCTCGCGATTCTGGTTGCGTGGGTCGTGCCTCGCGATTGGCGTTGGCTTACGACTCCGGTCATGCGTGGGGCGATCCGCTGTGGCGAGAACTCCCTGGCAATCTATTGCATCGGCATCCTGCTGGCGCTTGCCGGCCACATCGTACTGATTGATATCTCGGATGGGCTTGCCATGCAGATCACGCTGAGTCTCGCTGGCATCTTGGTCATGATTGCGGCCGCAACGTTCCTGAACTCGATCCGGATCAAACCGGCGGCAAACACGATCGGCGGGAAGACTATGATCTCCTGAGAATGGTAAGGAAACGCCGTAACCTGATTAGAATCGCCACCACTTACGACGCAGCGGATGCAGTGGCAGTTCGCTTGGGGGTGAGAGTCCGCCTTGGGTTCACAAGCCGCCAAAGCGGCGCCCCTTCTGGTCTGTGCTCTTGAGCTGACATGCAGCGACGCGGCGTCAACGGAAGCCATGGGCCGGACGTCGCACGTGAGGCCGATATGAAAGAAGGCCGCCTCAATGGTGGGCTTCGGGTGAGCTGTGCTCGGCAGAGGTGCCGAGCGACGGCCGATGGCAAACAACTGACAATTAGCGACCCCTTACAAGCGCCCTCTGCAGGTCTGGCGATACCTGCGGCAATTTCCTTCGCCTCGTTCGCCCAATTCGTCCTTGTTGAGGCAGGCTTGTCGCAATTCGGCACACGCATCCCTCCGAACTGGTCGTTGGCAGGTCTCCCGGTATCTGCGGCAATTTCCCTCGCCCCGCTCGCCGAGCATGTCCTTACTTTCGCAGGCACGCCGCAGTTGCTCGCATTCCCCGCCCCCCATACGCACGCCTCCCGGTCCAATCTCAAGGGATTGGGAAAAGGCCGAGACCGGAATTACAAAAAGAGCAGCTGCCGCTGCGGCGCCGAACACAAATTTTCGCATTCCTTGCAACATTCCTGATCCTCCAGTTGGTGTGGGTCGCTGGACCGCCACTCTTAGTTGGCGCACACCCTAACTTAGTGGTTTAGCGGGTCTGTCTCCGGCTTAGCTGCGCGTTCTTGGTAGATTACAGTGCGGCGTCGAATTGGTTCCACGGCTCGGGACGATGTAGTTTAACGCTTTCAGTCCTTAGATGACTTCAATGGTGGACATGAAGGCCTGACCAAGCAGGCAGTTCAAGACCCGACGTCACAACGGCTGGAGCTTAGGTCGGCAGCTGGTCACAGGCCGACTTCCGAACCGACTTGAGCCTAGGTCGGCTTATTTCCTGACGGCAGACACGGCGGCCCTGTCAGCGAACGGCGCGACTGGCCAGAAGCAGATGGTTCACGCGGCAAGCTCATCTTCATCTTTGTTGCTCTCGCCTGGACTCGCCTTAGAACCAACTTGCCGAAATTTCCCGATCGTGGTTACGACTTGTTGGTTGCTTGTCACTACCTTGCGAGGCAATCTCCGGCTTAATCAGAGAGACATCGCGCCTGCTAAACATCCCGTATGCCTAATTTTCCCGGGCTATGGAACCTTTTGCTTCTGTGCACTTTGTAACATCCAGCGAAAGTACGAGTACGGGGAAAGCCTTGACGGAAATGCCATCCATCCTTGTCATCGAG
This sequence comes from Bradyrhizobium sp. 17, assembly GCF_023073515.1. Classification (NCBI taxonomy): domain Bacteria; kingdom Pseudomonadati; phylum Pseudomonadota; class Alphaproteobacteria; order Hyphomicrobiales; family Nitrobacteraceae; genus Bradyrhizobium; species Bradyrhizobium sp. 17. The sequence goes on from NZ_JADPJQ010000047.1 coordinate 8,188, forward strand.
GATGACGACGCGATCCAGAGCCTTGTTGAGGATGCGCTGAACGAGGGAGGCTTCGAGACCGCCGTCGCAAGTACCGGCGAGGAAGCCGTGCCCCTCCTTAAAGGGGGGCTCGTTACATACGGCGGCCTCGTGACTGACATTAATCTGCTGGGAAGGTTCAACGGCTGGGAGGTAGCGCGCGCAGCACGTGAGGTCGATCCGAGCTTTGCCGTGGTCTATATGTCCGGCGTGGCCGCTGACGAATGGCTGGTACTAGGGGTTCCCAACAGCATAATGCTTCATAAACCGTTCGCGCCCGTGCAGCTCGTGACGGCAGTTTCCGACCTCCTCAACGGCTGCTTGAGTCCCAAAGCACCAGACGAACCCTTCGGCTAGCTTGGTGCTCAGATGGCGCGATTCTTCTTCGGCCTTTGCGGTACAGAAAACGTCAGTGATCCCGGCGGCCTCGTCTTTGAGCACGAAATAGATGCCTTCCGTGCGGCTCAAAGACTTGCTGAAGAACTAGCAAGTAGCCGACCCCATTTGAGAGAAAATACATGGGTGGTCGTGAGTCGGAACGATAGCGCCAGCGCTTATTATCTGACCCTTTAACATTCATTCCCGATTGCCATTCCGTAACATGCCGTTATGAACCGGCGATAGCCTGCCGAGTACAACGCACACATGCCAGGAAGCCACTCCAAATCAGCACGGAAGGAAAAAGATGAACGGCCCTCGGGGGAGTATCCCGATCTTAGAACGTCGTGCCTCAAAACGGCTTTCAGTCAATCAACCCGCGCTGCTCCGCTTTCGCGACATTCGTGGAGTTCATCCATGTGTTGTGAGAAATCTCAGCGAAGAAGGAGCCTGCCTTAGCTCTCCGGTCCGCATTTTCACCGATGAGCTTGACCTGTCGGTTGACGGCTTCAAGAGTACTCTGAGGTGCGAAGTTGTGTGGAGGGACGAGCATTTGTATGGCGTAAAATTCAAAGGCGGCAAACACACATGCGTCCCGTTGTGATGCAGCCTCGGCACCGGCCCTGAGTAGCACTTTCGGCAGAGCAGCCAGTGTGCTGGCTGACTTGAAATGCGGCCTCCTGAGGAACAACGCCCGCATGTCCATTGAGGGTCAAAATGCGAAGAACTCAGCCTGAGCAGATCTAGTCCGCCGTGCCTCACTAAGCGGACCTCAACAAGGTGCGCGGCTACTTCGCTGATGGCCAATAGGCGACATGGACCACATCGACAAAATGAAAGAGGCCGCCCACTAAGGCATCGGGTATGACAAGGCCCCGACGTGGGCGCCGGCCTTACTTGGCACTGTTTTTTTCAAGGCACTCCAGTTTATCTAGCTGACCGGCTAAACCCCGCAAAGTTCTGGCGATGTTTTTGAGGACGGCGGCGCGATCCTCGGAAGGGCTAACCCGACTCGAAAGTGTAGAATAGTGTCAGCAGCTTTTTGGCACTGTGTAATGCTAATCATCATTGCACTCTGACTTGTGTTCCGGCCACGGGATCTTTGCAGGCATCGCAGATTAAAGCTGAGCAAAATTGCTCACTCAAATCAGGCCACTCCCAAAATCGAACTAGGCCACTAGCGTCGGAAACAGGCCAGTACCATCGTGGCGGATGGGAACGGATCAAGAAACTGGTACCCTTCGGGAACGCGCCGTTTGAGGTCCGTTCGGGGGGCTACGCCGCGACCGAGTCCGCCAGGACGTCCGCCCGGACCACGCGATTGCGACCTCGGTGTTTGGCGGCATAGAGCGCCTGATCGGCCATGCGCATGACCTTGCCCAGATCCATTTCGCCATGGGATTGGGCGAGCCCGATGCTGATCGTCACGTTGGTCGAGGCACCTTCGCCGACGACTACTTCGGCGGCGCAGGCCTGCCGCAGATCTTCGGCGTATTGGGCAGCGCGTTCCCTGGATACCCCGGTCATCACAACGGCGAACTCCTCGCCGCCATGCCTTGCCACCAGCATTTGCCTTCGCTCGGCGAAGGAGCACAACACCTGCGCGACCGCGATGAGCACCTTGTCTCCGAAGTCGTGCCCGAACTGGTCGTTGATCGCCTTGAAGCGGTCGATGTCGCACATCAGCACCGTGGTCGGCAGGTTAGCATCGCGCGCCTTGGTGAGGGCCGATTCGGCAGCCTGGTCGAAGCCACGTCGGTTGAGCAGTCCGATCAGCTGGTCGGTGCCGGAGATTCGCTGCAGCTCGGCGCGCGTCAGCGCCAGCTCGCGCATCGTCAGCGCGGACCGGTAGCTCAGGGCGGCCGTCAGCAGCCCCGAAATCATCATGCTGATGAGGATAGACGATTTGGTCACGAAGCCGACGCGCACCAACGCATCCGGATCGGATCCGAACTGTAGGAAGCACAGGGACAACGTCAAGAGGACGGTCAGACCGACGCTCACGGCAGAGCGGCCCATCGTGTGGCGCAGCGCGTCCCGGTGCGTAATGATGTCGTTGGCCATGGCTCTGCGTAAAGCGACCAGCATCCGCCCCCTCACCTTCACGGCAGGTTAAGGCACGCTCCGCTGCGCAGACGCCGTTAACGCCGACCTAAAGACGAAGCTCAATTTGCGATGGCCCGCCTTGAAAAGCGCAGCGGCCCGGCCGCAGACATTTCAGCACTGCGAGTCTCACCACACGATGTCACATGAAGCCCGGATTGCGAGGCAGATACTGGGCCCAACTGCCGAAATCGCGCGACGACATCAGAAGCATCGGAAACTTGATCCGCATGCCGCACTCGAGCGCCGCCGAGAGGGCCGCTTCGCTCGAGCCGGGCAAGAATGCCGACACCTGCGAGGCGCCGCTCTCTGCGGCGAGGCGCAGCGCCGTCCTGAAGGCGGTGGCCATCGCGCTGGACTGCAGCACCGCGACAGGTCCGGCGTGGCCGCCGGCATCGACGTAAGCGTAGCCCAGCCAATCAGCTCCATCGTAGAGGCTGAAGCCTCGCGTCCGGCTGTCGTTGATGAGATATCGGTGGTGCTTCTCGCGCGAGATCCCAAGCACCCGCTCGTCCGCCTGCGCGAGGCGAGCCAGCGTCGAAGCTTCTTCGTCGAGCGGAGCGCATTCGAATTGCGGCCCATTCAGGCGACCGACCAAATGCTCCCGGGGCGCGCTGACGCTGTAGATCGGAAATCGCGGAAACAGTCCGTGGCGGATGTAGAGCCCCTGCGATACGGCGTTGAAGGCAAATGTGATCAGAACCCTGTTGGAAGCGCCGGACTTCTCGGCGTGATCCAGCGTCCGTTTGATCAGCTCGTTGCCGATGCTCCCACCCTGACGGTCGGGAGATACGAAGAGCTGCGCCAGAAACCAGATGTCGCCGCAGACCCAGCTCCAGGCGAAGCCCAGGATCCGGCCGTCGGCTTCCGCGACCCAGAGACCGTCGGGATCGTCCGCCAGTGAGAACAACTGAAAGATCGGCTGGCTTGGGGAGGCCATTTGCCCGAAACCATGGCGGACCGTGAGATCGTTGATGCTGGACACGACAAGCGCGTCGGCGAACTCCAGATCTTCCGCGCGGGCGGGCCGGTAAACCACTGTCATCGAACAACTCCACGACCACGCGGCCCCCGAAAGGGTCTCGACACCTACTGCCGACGGATCAGCCTCAACAGCGCGGACTACTCCTCCAGAGGCTTCAGCGGCCCGTCCGCCCACTTGCGGGCTTCAAGTCGCGCAACGGGTCGTCGTCACAACCGGTGCAGACGTACCGCAATTCCCTATGAGCGACTTCGTCGGGCACAGCCTTCATCGGCCTGCCGCACGCAGGGCAGGCCTTCCGGACGGATAGAACACCGGCATCTGATTTCCCCTGCGATGGCCAGTCTACGTCCGCCGGCATCGCGATCTCAAGACCGACACGGAAAGTTGCATGCGCGTGCCGACGCTTCTTGACTCCGCGACCGCAGGCTACTCAACTCCGGGCAGTGATGTTGCGAGGGTGCGTCATGGAGCAGGAATTCTATCGGAGCCTCGCGCAGCGGGTCCGGGACATCGCCGAGCAGGCCGATCCGTTCACCCGACGTCGCCTCTTGGATCTCGCCAAGCGGTACGATGCCAAGGGCAGCCCGACTGCCCGATCCGGAGTAACCGAGCGGCCACTGCTGGTGCCGCGCACGACGCCACCGATCTCGACCTTCACCGGACCAGGCGAGGCCTGACAGGCGGCAGGCTCATCCTGCCGGCTCCTCCACAGTGGGCACGTCGTCTTCGGTCAGCGTCATCTCCAACCGAAGGCTGTTCAGGCGCTGCTATGCCGAAACCTGGCGCCCCGCTCAGGACGAAATTGAACCGTGAAACGGCCACGAGAGCCGTCAGTGGCTCCTGAAAAATGCGGTCGAGAACCGTAACCTATTTCGTGATCATGCGATGTACCGGGGGGCGGAGGCGCCGCTGCGGGCGAGATGGCAAATGTGAGCCAGCTGTTCCACCCGGTCGGGCGAGCCGCCCCTCCGAATTCCGCGTATCCCTTGAGATTGACGTACCCGTGGAGGCCTTCGCTGAGCGGAAAGACGTAGCCGAACTGCGGCCCGACGCCGAACACCTGCGACCGGAAGCACCCGACCCGGTCGCCAGAGCCGCTGTCGCACCCCAGTTCCTTGTAGGCGTACCCTACCAGACCCACCTGCACCTGCTTGGTCAGGAATTGCGACGCGCCCCAGTCGAGATGCATGTCCACGCCGCTCTGGTACTGCGTCGACGGGTTGACAAAGTTGTACGTAAATCCGAGCACCGCGGATAATTCGGGGCCCGTCGCCGGATTGAAGTAGGTGTACCCGCCGCCGGCATCGATGGCGCCGTGGCCGAGGCCCAGATTCGCCAGTCTCGTGGACTGATAGGCTCCAACAGGTATGTCGCCAGTGACGTAGGTCATGAAGTTGTTGACGCCTGCGTTCCAACGCAGGGAGAATTGAGGAATAACATCGGCGAAGCCCTAAGTGGTATCGCTGAAGCTGTCGGACCGCATGAAGGGGATGCTTCCGACAGGCGTCGAGAGGTTTCCCGACAACGTGCCCGCCAGCTAAGCGCTGGTGACGCCATAGGCACCCACAAGGGCAAACGTTGCCTGGCCGCCAAGCACCGGCGTTGCGAACACGTAGCTCGGGATGACAAAACCCAGATCGCCGGTACCGGTCAGACTCGCGTTCAGGCGGGCCGACAAGTTCGCAGGGACTCTGCCCGTCTGGAGTTCACGCGCCAAGGCCACATCCGAGCCCGCCGATACCGAGGTGTGGTAGTAGACGGTCGCCAGCGACCAACCCGGCTGCTGGGGCGCCGCCGACAGGCTTCCAAAAAAGCCAGGCACCCAGAAACTCACGCCGCCTTCGTCGGCCAATGCACTAGAAGCGGCGCTTTTGATGGCGGTTGTTCTGTTCCTTGCGACCAATGCCATTGGGCAAGAGGATAAGAAGACCGATGACGACAAACCGGCCGATCCCGACACGGGAGAGAGCACGGTGGAGGAAAAGACGCTTGGGTTGCTGCCCAATCCGCTGCAGAAGTACGGCGTGAAGTTCGCGGCGACCTACATCGGCGAGGTGCTCGGCATCGCGTCCGGAGGATTGAAGCAGAGCGCGATCTACGAAGGTCGCCTGAACCTCGCCGTCGACGTCGATTTGCAGAAGCTGATTGGGATCGACAAGCTCACCTTTCACGCCAACATGTTCCTGATCCATGGCGACGGGCTATCGCGCAGTAACCTGCAGAACTTCTTCGTTGTTAGCGGGATCGAGGCTCTGCCGTCGACCCGTCTGTACGACGCCTATTTTGAAAAGCAGTGGGGTGCGAAGCAGGTCTCGCTGAAATTGGGCCAGCTAGCCGCGGACAGCGAATTCTTCAACACCAAGTACACGGACGTGTTCACCAACGCCTCGATGGGTTGGCCAGCCATCACCTCGGTAAATCTGCCCAGCGGTGGACCCTCGCCGCCTTTGGCCGCCATGGGAGGTGCTCGTCAACGTAACCGATCAGCTTGCTGTGCTTGGCGGAATCTTCGATGGCGACCAGGCCGGAGGCGGTCCGGCCGACCCGCAGGAGCGCGACCGCTACGGCCTTAATTTCCGCGTCAACGAATGCGCCGCTGTTGCTCGGGCAGATTCAGTATGCCTGGAATAACAAGAAGGGCGACCCGAGCCTGACCGGCCAGATCAAGTTCGGAGGCTGGCGGCACTTCGGCTCCTTCGCAGATCAGCGGCTCGCGTCGAACGGGGTCTCGCTCGCCGCTGCCGCCAGCAGCAGCGGCGAGCCCTTGCTATTGTCCGGGGATGTCGGAGGGTGGGCGGTTTTCGAGCAGCAGATCCACCGCGTGCCTCATAGCGATGATCGGGGGATCGGCGTGTTCGCCAGGGCCGCAGGCTCGCCTGCCGATCGCAACCTGATCGATCTCTACGCGGATGTGGGCGTTGAGTTCATCGGCCTGCGCGATGACCGCCCTGACGATAAGTTCGGGATCGCCGCGGGTTATGCCCACGTCTCGAAACGAGCGCAAGCACTCGACGCGGATTATCGGACTTTGGTCGATATGACTTGGCCAGTGCGCAGCTTCGAAGGATTGCTGACAGCGGTTTACCAATTATCAGGTCAAGGACGGCTGGACGTTACAGCCCAATTTCCAATACATCGTTCATCCCGGCGGTGGCGCCACGCTGCCGGCGAGCCCGCTTTCCGGCAAGCCTCTCAAGAACGCGTCCGTGTTCGGTCTCAGGACCACGCTCAAGTTCTAGGACGATGTGCTCATGAACATCGTGGCGGCCATGCCCACAAAGCGAAGAGCCATCGCGGCGGTCGCAGCCCGACCGAAACCGTAGCGGGGACCGGTGACGACGAGCTTGCCCATGACCTTCGGTCTCCGGACAAGCACCGTGAGGATGACCATCACGGGCGAGGCGAGTACGCCGTTGCGGCATTCATGCGGATGGCGATATTGTCGTGGTTGAGCAGCGGATGCGAGCCACTCCCAGGCGGCCAGCCCTATGAAAATGACTATTGCTTCGTCTTCGTCGTTGCGGGCGACAGCATCAAGCAGGTTCGTGAATATATGGACACACGGAAAGGCTGGCAGATGATATTCAAGCCGGATTGAAAATAACTCCGGCGCATTCGCCACGAAGTCTGGCCGCTAGCAGGGCCAGGTACCCTCTGAGCCGACATGAACGGTAGCGATGGGCCTTAGGCCGCCATTCGATAAAATGAAAGAGGCCGCCAACTGATGGAGTGGATGGCCCCCTGACGGCATCGATGTGCCAGGATGGTGGTCGTTAGAGATCACCAGCAAAGGGAGCCATCCATGGGCGATATTACAACAAGTGGTCTTGATCTGGCAAAGAGTGTCTTCCAGGTTCATGCGGTCGACGAGATGGGCAGCGTAGTGATGCGCAAGCGGCTGCGACGCAGCCAGGTCCTCGCGTTCTTTGCCGAGATTCCGCCGTGCCTCATCGGCCTCGAAGCCTGCGCGACGGCGCACCATTGGGCTCGTGAGTTGATTGCGCTTGGCCATGAAGCGCGCCTGATGCCGCCCAACTATGTGAAAGCCTATGTGAAGCGTAACAAGCACGACGTGGCCGATGCCGAGGCGATCTGCGAGGCGGTTAGGCGTCCGTCGATGCGCTTCGTCCCGATAAAGACGGCGGAGCAACAATCGGCGCTCATGATGCATCGGGCTCGAGATTTGCTGGTCCGCCAGCGCACCATGCTGGTGAATGCTCTGCGTGGGCACCTGGCCGAGTTCGGTCTTATCGAGGCGCAGGGTCTGCACAAGGTGGCGAAACTGATTGCGATTGTCACCAACGAGAATGATGGGCGTGTACCGGATATTGCCCGTCAGGTGTTGCAGGTAATGGTCAACCACATCGAAGATATTCAGGTACGGATCGTTGGTCTCGAGAAGCAGGTTCTCGCGTGGCATAAGAGCAACCCAGTCAGCCAACGACTGGCTACCATTCCAGGCATCGGGCCGATCATCGCCACGGCCATCGCAGCAACGGTTGCAGATCCCAACACATTCCGTAGCGGCAGAGAGTTTGCCGCCTGGCTCGGGCTAGTGCCGAGACAAAACTCCACCGGGGGCAAGGCGCGCCTCGGTGGAATTAGCAAGCGAGGGGACAGTTATCTCCGTCGCCTGCTGGTCAACAGTGCGCACACGGTGCGAGCAGGATCCGCGAAACCTCTGGCTCGGCAAGATGCGGCAACGGCGCCATCCCAATGTCGCGGCCGTGGCTCTTGCCAACAAGAACGCGCGGATCGTGTGGGCTATGCTCACAGGCGACGCGGCTTATGAGCCGGCGCTTTCGGTGAAGGCGGCCTGAAGCGAAGCGGCAATCAAGGAAAGGAGGTCTCACCGGCAATTGCAACAAATGGCAGGAGATGGCGAAACGGTCACCCCGTCGCTTCCCGAACCTGATGTGTGGACCGGCACGGCTTGCGCCGATGTCTCGGGGCCGTTGAGGTGGAAGCGGGCGAAAACCATCGCGGCTCGCGGCGGAGACGTTGTCCAGCCGCATCAAGAAGCCGGATACACGTCAGCAGTTGTGGCCGTCGATCCCAATCAAGCCGGTCGTTGCAATCGGGCGCGGTCCATATACATCCACACATGAGGCGGCCTTCATAGCAAAAACGCCGCCCGCTTAATATATCGCGGACGGCGGCATTCCAGCCCCGGGAGGGTGAGCAAAATCCCGATGGTGACACAAATTGCATATCCGCATCGTGGAATCTGAGCAAAATTGCTCACTCTTTAGAATGCCAAAGCGGCCTATTCATTTCGGGTGGCCGCAAGCCCTACCGAACAGGGACGGTGCTAGCTACCGTACGCCCTTTCTGTGGGTAGCAAATTCGCTCTGCAAGCATCCGGCTGAAGCGCACCTTACTTGTCTGCCGGATGAAGCGCCGCCTTTCGCGCTTCCAGCTCAGCCATCATTTCGACCGTGGCCTGTTGCGTCTGACGGTCGTTAATGCGGTCCTTAATACGGCGGTAGCGGAGGATCTGATCATCGATGGTTTTGCAATTATCGCACATGTCTCACCGCTGCAAATAACTCGGAAGTCATCTGACCAGCGGAGACGCCTTACCCCGCCACTGGTACATTGCATGTCGCGCAATGGAAATCTGGGCCAAACTCTGTTTGCACAACTCTAAAGCCGTCCGTGACACTATTCACGGTTGGTCTGTCGACGCCTTTGAAGTGAGACAAACTGGCGGTGCCCGTTCTGCCACATTGCGGGCAACGCAGCCTTTCATCCCATTTATCGGTCATAGGGTCCCCTGTTTCTTAAGACGGTATCCTCTCGGACGGATCGCCGATGTCCGAAATTGACCACCCGAGCGATTTATGTTGAGCCACTGAGATGATTTTCAAACTAGGCCACCGAGGCCGGAAGTAGACCAAGCACCAGCCCGAAAATGGAACGGATTGGCCACCGGAACGTATGCCGAACCGTCACCATCGAATGACCCCTCTGGGTCAAAGGCTCGGAACTGAGGATATTCCGTCCGAGCTCGGCGCGGCGGTGCACTGGGTTTGGTTGGACGGATGACATCTGCGTTCCCCGAAGTCGGCGGGAGCATTACCTATCTCTCTGTCGCCGATAACAGCCGGTCGGAGCGGCGATTGACCTAGTTTCGCTCAAGTCATGGCTGCGGGACTGGTCAATATTGACCAAGACTCCGAATTGGTGCGAGGGGTGTCTTCTGGCCAACGTCGTGCGTTAGCGGAAGGAACCATCTGCCACTGTTTATTTAGGTTGGAGCTGGCACAGGCTCACCAAGGCAGCGAGACGAGGGTATGGCAGGTGCTGCAGAATTCTTCCGTGTTTGAGGTGCGGCAAGCCTATGCGGCTCGTTTGTATCGAACCTGACCAGCCCGGTCATGAAGTCCGAATTTTCGAGTGTTCGGAATGCACAACAATCGGTAGGTTCAAAGCCGTGATATAGTCTCAGGTGCGTATTGCGGCCCTCTTGGCAACGCTCGTCTGCGGCGAGGCGCAAATGGCACAACGATGCGGAGAGTGGAGGGCTTTCCGTCTGGCCGGTTTAGCGGCGCGGCTCGGGCGGGACAACCAAAGCGGGCGTTGATGGGAAGCAAAAATCGGCATGCCAGGCAAGGCCAATCCACCGTTTGACCCGAAGGAGTTTCTCGCCAACGTAGGCGAAGGAAAGACCATCCTTAAGTTTGGCAAGGGTGACGTCATCTTTGCCCAGGGAGATGAGGCGAACACGATCTTCTATATCCAAAAAGGGAGGGTGAAGGTCGTCGTCATATCCGAGCAGGGCAAGGAAGCCGTGGTCGGAATCTTGGAGCCGGCTCAATTCTTTGGCGAAGGCTGCATGAACGGCCATTCGGTGCGGATTGCGACGACGACAGCGATGGAGGCCTGCCTGATCACGGTGATCACTAAAAGGGCCATGCTCGCGGCGCTGCACGACCAGCCCAAATTCTCCGAGCTGTTCATGAGTTACCTGCTCACCCGAAACAGTCGTGTTGAAGAAGATCTGATCGACCAGCTCTTCAATTCCAGTGAAAAGCGACTGGCGCGCCTACTTCTCCTCCTGGCCAATTTCGGCAAGGAGGGGAGCCCTCAACAGATCAGCCCAAACATCAGCCAGGAAACATTGGCCGAGATGATCGGAACGACCCGATCTCGCGTCAGTTTCTTCATGAACAAATTTCGCAAGCTCGGCTTGATCAACTACAACGGAAAGATCGAGGTCAATAGCTCGCTACTGAACGCCGTTTTGTACGACAAACCCGAGATCCAACGCGACCCATAAGTCGAGCAACATCTAGGTACCAGAACCGGCGGACGCACGCGGCGTCTAGGCCAGTTACTGAAGGGGATCTTTCGGGCGTGATCCCGCAATCCTGTACGCGAATCCATTAGCCAGACAGCGCGCTCAAATACTCGGGCGGAATTATATGTCGGCCTGAGTTCGCAGCCGTATTTAATTTCCTGGGTGTGCGGGAGTCTTGCGCTTGCTCATCCGCCAGCAATATCAAGAGCACTCCCCATAGCAGGCACACCATGAAGGAGGCCCCCAGAAGGGGTTAGCTTGAGCATGAATGGTTCCGCGTAACTTCGCGGGAGCATGGGACGCTCAGTCGCCGATAACTGCCAGGGCGCGCGGTGATGCCGTAGGTATAACCACTTCCAGCCGATTAGCGAGAATCTGCGGCCTATTTCCAATCCGCCGGGACGAGGCCCTGCTGCAGTGTCGGCCGTTCATTAACTCTATGCTCTTACTGTTCTGCAGACATGGTCACGATTTGTGGTTCATGAACGGAACGGCGGAAGACGTGCAGCAGATCGAAACGAATGACCCTATCGAGGCCTGACGTAGCCGCTATGCCCAGTATCGAGGACTAGTTGCCACCGTGACCTTTGGCCGCGCAACGGTGAGAGGCATGGTCCGATCGGTCAAGGAAGACAGCTCTTGTAGCCCAGTTCGATGGTTGATCACTATCGCTCCGAGAGAACAGGGCAATTCGCAAAGTGATCGGCCTCCGACAAGATACCGTGAATATTCCGCGCCTGACAGTCAGCTCGCGATCCCTGCATGCCGACGTGCGCTTGGTCTCAATGAGCAGACGGCGCCAGCCACTAATCGCGCTGCAAATCATTGCTGAGGCCGGCTTGGTGATCGGAGTTCTTTCGGGGCGGAAGGCCTGAGGCGCCCTAGGAATCCAAGGCTCTCCTCGGTCCCCGCTACAAACCGTTGCTGCTCGGCTGGAGCGCCTTGGAGGTGCCGGGACTTCTCAGGAAGCCTTAAGTGCCCGCAGAGGACTGAGAGCCCCGCGAGAGCAAGCCCGTGCCTCTTGTCGTCCGCTCTGAAATGACGACGGAGCCACCGCGCGACTTCCGAGAAGAGCCCAACAGGCGACATGGAATTGAAAGAGAGGCCGCGACAACTGAAGCGGCCCTGCTTCACTGGCTCAGGCGCGACCTTGTCGCGTCCAAGGCCATCTGTATTCTCGCGAATATGTCGGCGGCAGCCTGTCCAGCACTAATTTCGCGGCAAGCAGCGTCAACAGCATTGCATGTCGGCCCTGACCCCGAGCGGGATCAAGCGTATTTGCAGCGATGAGCTTTCGATAATGTGCAATGTTTGAAGCGTGAACGTACTGCGACATTCGGATCTCCAAAGGTCTCTTAAGGAAGATACCCATCATTGAGCCGCGCCTTACTTGGTCAGCACCCGATCAACGGGCGCTTTCAGCCAACCTTTCTCCCGCTGAAGGGATTCGACGGCGCGGCTGAGAGCCGGCACATCCGAGGGGCCTCTAAGCGAGCCGAATCGACATTTCGATAAACCGAAATAGTGCTTGCGCCGTCGGGCAAAACAGTGGTTGATAGGGTGCTGGTAGTCGTCAGGGGAGCCAGCATCGTGGCCGATGAACACGAAACATCTTCAGAGCTATCGAAGATAGCGAAGCTTAACGGAGACTTCAGGAGGAATTACGGGACGCTGCTCGGAGCCTTCCTGTATCTGCGCTCGATCAGTGCCGCACGCGGACGTTCCTGGTTTTTGGCCGGCTTGATTTCGCTCGTTTTTTCAGCGGCGATGGGTTGGGTTGGGAAGCACGGCTTTTCTTGGCTAGTCGGCGGATAGCCCCGTGAAAACGCTCGGCTTCAGCCGTCCTCGGGAGGACATTCGGGACAGGCGTCGCCGATCGACTCCAGCACGTCCCGAATCTCGGCCACCGCCTCGTGCGGAGACAGTTCGGCCGGTGCATCCTGTCTCGCGAGTTCCATTGCTCTGTCGCTAGCGTGCGGTCGGTCCTCATGCCGTCATGGTCGCCACCTCGGCTGGCTCTCGATCGAGCTCAGCGTTGCGGCCGCTTCAAGACGTGGAGGGCCGGCTTCATCTTGTTGACGGAGTACAGGCCCAAGAATGAAGCCGGTCGCGAACAAGCTGCCTCGAATAAGGGATACGCCTAGCGATGCGAGACCTGGCGCTGCCGCTCTATCGCTAAGGGAGAACGAGGGGAGCTAGACAGGTCGAGCGATCGACGTCTGTACCAAATTGCTCAGTCAATTGGGTGCCGACACTCTCGGGATGGCCTGAGGCGCCGGTCCCTGCAGTCTGGCGCCTGCGCCCTACGGCGAGTATCTGCCCCGCGATGCTTCTGGAAATAATGCATTGCCTGACTTGGAGTATGTTGTCGATCAGCCCGGCCCTCGTGGCCGGGCTTTTCGCTTGGGAGGCCATTCGCGGTCGATGCCGGTCGAACAGCAGCCTCATAGTCTTCTACGTCCTGGAGATCGGTCCATCCCGTCCCTTTTCTGCGGTTCGGCTATGAGCGAGTTGACCTAGAAATCCATACCACCCATGCCTCCCATGCCGCCGCCACTTGCAGGCACGCCGCCGCCTGCATTCCTCTTCGGCACCTCGGCCACCATGGCTTCAGTGGTAATCAAGAGAGCCGCGACCGAGGCCGCGTTCTGGATCGCCACGCGAACCACCTTGGTCGGGTCGATGATGCCCTTTGCGACCAAGTTGCCGTACTCACCGGTCTGCGAGTCGAAGCCGTAGGAGTACTGCTCCTTTTCCAGGATCTTGCCAACGATGACCGAGCCGTCTTCACCGGCGTTGATCGCGATCTGGCGGGCGGGGTAGGACAGTGCCTTGCGCACAATCTCGACGCCGGTCTTCTGGTCGTCGTTCTTGGTGCGCAGGCCCTTGAGCTGCCCGGAAGCACGGAGCAGGGCGACGCCGCCGCCCGGGACGATGCCCTCCTCAACCGCAGCGCGGGTCGCATGCATCGCGTCATCAACGCGATCCTTGCGCTCCTTGACCTCGACTTCGGTCGCGCCGCCGACGCGGATCACCGCGACGCCGCCCGCGAGCTTGGCGAGACGCTCCTGCAGCTTCTCACGATCGTAGTCCGAGGTGGTTTCCTCGATCTGCGCCTTGATTTGATTAACACGCGCCTCGATGTCGGCCTTCTTGCCGGCGCCACTGACGATCGTGGTGTTCTCCCTGGCTTTTGTAATTATTTCTAAATTTGCGGTCGGAATGAACTACGTGGCGTAAATCGAGCCTTCCGCGTCCACTAAGACGTGGGTCTTCGTTTCAAAAATTAGCGGCGACCAGATCGTAAGAACCCCTGCTGCCGCGGACGTACACCCTGGCAGCGGCGGCACATATCGCATCACGATTGAAATCGAATGCGTTCAGGAAACCCGATTCATTAGGGTGAGCATCCGGTTGAAGTCGCCTCAGCGCGTCTTCCTCTATGAAAAACGACGCCTCTAGCGCACTATCGTATCCCCAAAAACGCACGGCATGCCGCGTTCGGTCATATGAACGACTGTGATTTGGAAACTCGATCATGGTGGGTCCGATCAAGTTTGCGCACGGGGAAGATATGCTGAAAGCAATCTGGCGGCGCTAAGCCTTAGATGGCTACTCTGGAATCGGATTACAACTGCCCGCGCCAATTAAGTCTACGACCAGCCTCGTGAATTGGGCCATGCTGCACGCGCTGGATCCGCCCTCCATGCTCGTCACCGTCAGTCTTGGCGGCGCCACCAACGCTCCTGCCCAAGCGCAGCCGACCGGGCGCTCTACGCGGCCAAGGAGGGCGGGCGCGATTGCCTGGTCATGTCCGGACCGGTGGTCGTCTGGCCGAGGACGAAGCGCGTCGTCGGGGCTTGGCTCAGTTGGCTGAACGGCTCCGCCGCGGGCCGGCTCGGCTCGTGTCGAGGCCACCGTCCGACTGAGGCTCGGCGAACAGCAGCACCTCGAATAGCACCCGATTTGCCCGATATCTGGCTGCGGAACGCTTGCCTTCCGACCCGTGCATAAGCGTGCGGCCGTCGGCCGTGCACAAGAACCACCACCACGTGCGGCCGCGCTTTCGCACGTGGGTCTCGAAAACAGGAAATCGCATCGCACCGCCAACCGTCAGGGGGACTTCCCATTGTGCTTTGTCTTACCGATGCTGCCGCGGGTTCAGATCTGCGTGCCCAAGCTCGCTCCTGGCGATCGACGGATAATCCTTCGTTGAAGGAAAAATGCTTTGAGGCAGAAACAATTGCGCGTAGCCTCCGACCTGTCGGAGCTGGGATTCCGCCGGAATGAGGGTGAGCGGAAGCGAGACCCAGGCCGCCCGACCTTACCTAAACCTTTTTGCTTCAATGACCCAGAGCCCGGATAGAAGCGCCTGTTTCCGTCCTGGAAACCAATTTCCGGCAGCGTCCAAATGTCCGCACCGAGCAGGATCGCGTTCTTCATCGATGGCGCCAATCTCTACGCCACCGCAAGGACGTTGGGATTCGACATCGACTACAAGCGCCTGCTGAAGGCGTTTGAGGGCCGCGGCACCCTGGTTCGCGCCTACTACTACACGGCCGTCATCGAGGATCAGGAGTATTCGTCGATCCGCCCGCTCGTCGACTGGCTCGACTACAACGGCTACACCGTCGTCACCAAGCCGACCAAGGAGTTCGTCGACGCCGGCGGCCGCCGCAAGGTCAAGGGCAACATGGACATCGAGCTCGCGGTCCACGCCATGGAGCTTACCGGACACATCAACGAGATGATCCTGTTTTCCGGCGACGGTGACTTCCGCTCGCTGGTCGAGGCCGTGCAGCGCCGCGGCGTCCGGGTCACCGTTGTCTCCACCATGGCCAGCCGGCCACCGATGATCGCCGACGAACTCCGCCGCCAAGCCGACGTCTTCACCGACCTGGCGGAGCTGCAGTCCACGGTCGGCAGAGATCCCTCCGAACGCGGCGACGTGCGCCAGAATGGCGCGCCGATGAGGCGCGGCGCCTCGCGACCCGGCGGAGCTGAGGATTCGATCGTCAGCACGCGCGAGCCCAGCGAGAAGCCGAGCGACGAATAGCGGTGTACCCGTGAAGTTGATGACGCGACGATGTCGCGTCCGCATTGCTCGGCAGACGAACTGAGGCCATCCAGCGGCGTAACACTCGCGGCGAATTTCGAGAGAGATCGCGCCCCGGTGAGCGCGACCGAAGGCCGCCGATCTGTCATCCGAGAGCGAAGAGACGCCTAAAGACAGCGCACAAGCCCGACGTGGAGCAGCCGCAGAGCTGACCACTCCCAAGGAGCCGCCTCGGGCGGCCTCTTTCTTTTGCCGGTACACGCCCACGGCGTGCGGTGGGGCGACCAGCCTCTCACCTCCGGAATGAGCGATCGATGTCGCGCAGGAGAGCCACGGCCGCATCCGTATAGCGCCCGTAGGACAACTGCTGATCTGCAAGACTGGCACACGCCAGTACAAGAGCAGCTATGGCCACGCCCTTGATCATGTCGGGATATGATGCCCGGAGCTGGTTAAGGACCGGCTAAATGGCCTTGCAGCCCCAGGCAGCCCCGGCCTGCGGTCCTCGTGGGCCTGCGCTCGCCACTCGCCGCAAAGAGAGTGAACCTTGCCGCTGAGCGTCGAGACCAATGAATATCCGGGATTTGCTTATCCCTCTCGGGGCTGGAACGCCGCCGCCTACGCTTCATTTTAAGCGGGCGGCGTTTTCCGGGGCGGATCCTTGCTAGCCTATTTCGGCGTGCTGAATGTGCTCCCCGTGCATTCGGCCCGACGGACCGCCGGCCCAACACCCGCCGCGATGCCGCCTAGGCCGGCGGTCCAGGCCTTTCCAGTCAGATGGGTGACCCGTTCGTGTAGCAGCAGCACCGATCAACGCTCTCGCCGACCAGTGGCCCGACCACGTCCGGCTCTCCGATCTCGAACCCCGCTTTGTCTGCAAGGCGTGCGGAGTCGCCGTGCCAATGTCAGGCCCGGCAGCGAGCCCAGTGAAGCTGAAAACAACTCAGCCGATACGCAGCCAAGCTCGGAACGAAAGTGCGTCATGCGCTTCACACCCACGCCAGGCAGTAGATCGCCGCGCCGCCGATCGAGCCACCAGTAATCGACAACTTTGCCAGCCGCGCGTGGCTTGGTGTCGGGATGGTCTCCGTCTGCATCCGCAAGCACGAAGGTGCCCCAAAGCGGCAGCTGTGAACTCTGCTTCGACGATGTCCGGCCGAGCGTTTATTTCTATTTGGACGATATACCGAGCTGCCGGCTCGGCCGGGCCTGGCGCCGAAGCGCTTGAGCAGGCCCGCAGACTTGCAAGGGCTGAACGCGTACACGAACGACGCCAAGGTGCCATCGATCGCCATCATTTGCGCTGGCAAGCTGTGCTCAAAGGTCACCCGTCGGCTTTCTTGTTCTTTGGTCTTGACGCATGGGCAACTGAACCGTTGCCTCGCAACGTAGTGAGAAGCAACCACAAGTCGTAACCACGATGGGGAAATTCGGCAAGTTGGTTCTAAGGCGAGTCCAGGCGAGAAAAACCAAAGATGAAGATGAGCTTGCCGCGTGAACGGTCTGCTTCTGGCCCGTCTCGGACCAACTGGGCCGGTTCGATTACCTCGGCGACAGTATCGCGCGGGCCGTCGTCCTGAACAATGCCGATCAGCCAGCCGATCGGTGGTGCCCGCGTCACGCTCGCGCGTCAGGTGCGCCAGCACTATCATGGCGAGGTCGTAGCTCAGCTCGATCTGCTCGGCGGATCAGAGGTTAGCTTGCGAGCGGCTTCAGCCTTAATTGCGAGCCGGTAATCTCCGCGCGGCCACTGGCGAGGAGCCGCTCGACGATGGCATCGCTGATTACCTTGACACCGAAGCGCCAGCCTCCGCGCGGCCGCCGCTCAAACGGGCCATGTTGGAGCAAGCGCAGGAAGTAGCGCTCGTTGTAGTTCTTCTGGTCGTTCATCACTTAGCCCCGCCTCTTGCCGGCGAGGAGGACCGTGATTTAGAGCTTGCGATAAGTCAACGGGTTGCCGGATCATGGGCCAGCGTCTTGGCCTGAGCCCATATAGCCTCGGTAACCAACCGCCAGCACCAGGATGATGATCAGGAAAACGCAACCCCGATCCGTCGCTCCGAGCGCCACACCGCTCGACAGGAAAGCTGGGACTGCGCACTCGGAATGACGAGTGTGAACTCGTGCGGAATGCCAGATGCGCTGGGCACGTCCAGATTGGCGCCCAGGTCGGAGAAGTTTCGGACGACGCAACTGAAGGCGCCCCCGGGAAACTCGATGATTGCCGACTTAAATACACGTTGACGGCGTGCGGTTCGCTTTTCCATGGGGACAAAGTTTAAACCAGATTTTCTTACAGATCGATAAAGCTGTCGTGGAAAGGCGGGAGTACATTCTGCGGGCAAATAGAGAAAGCATTTACCGTGGGCTGGTCCAGCGAGAGTCTCCTTCCAGTGGACCTGATGTCTTCACGCGGGCATCGGAGGTTGTGCGAGCGAGCGCAGAAAACCTTACGCCTGCAGTGTTCCGGAAACGCAACGCCTTGTCCGCCGTCCAGGTCTGCTCACTAAGAGGGATTGGCAAGCTGGGGATGCCGGAGCGATGGCACAGTCACGGTTACCGTTGGTGCCAAGGGGACGCCGCAGGAGCATCAACAACTGCTGGCGATGGCTAGGCGGCGACCAGATGAGATCGCCCGCGCGCTCGGCAGTACAGAGCCAGTCGTGCGAGGCCGCGCGCATCTCCATAACATCCCGTCGCGACTGGTGATGCAAAAGCGGAAGAGGCCATGATCAAGGGCGTGGCATAGCTGGTCTTGTATTGGTGGCGGCCGGTCTTGCGGACCAACAACTATCCCAAGGACGTTATACTGACCGCGCCCTGGCTATGCTGCGCGAGATCGAGCATTCCTTCCGGCGATAGGTGAGAGCCGGCTAAACCCGCGCCACGGCACGAGCACGGCCTTGGTGCTCCAGTCCCGCCGGACGTCCGCCCCGCGCAACGCAGGGCGAGGAGACGAAGCGCCCCTCGATGTCCGATAAACACGCAATCCTGGCGCCAGTCATTCCGGCTCATGAAAAAGGGCCAGCCCCGAGGCTGACCCTTTTAAGTATATTATGTAAGCCGTCAGTAACGAGAAGCCGAGGCAGCGCCCCAATTGAACCGATAGTTCAGGCCGGCCTTGATGGTGTGCTCGTCATTGCGGAAGCCGACGGCGGTAACAACACCAGCGGCGCTGGTGAAGAGAGCGTTCCGGGTGCCGAAGTCATAGTACTGGTATTCGACCTTGCCCGACCAGTTCTGGGCGAACAGGTATTCGAGACCACCGCCTACGGTGTAGCCGTCGCGACCACCGCCGTTGTTGGTGAAGGTGCCGCCGCCGAAGCCATTCGTAAGGCGGGAGTCAGCCCAGGCATAACCGCCTTTGACGTACACCAGCGCCGGACCCCAGGTGTAGCCAAGGCGACCGGTGACCGAACCGAGCCCACGGTTGACGAAGGGATTGTCA
>NZ_JADPJQ010000047.1:27765-67503 GCF_023073515.1 Bradyrhizobium sp. 17
TGCCATATCAGCTGCCGATGCCGTACCCGCTAGGGCGGCAAAAGCGACGGTAGCGAGAAGGAATTTTTTCATTTCGAGTCTCTCAGGTTTCAAAAGCTGTGCCAAAAGCTACCCCAATCCACCGAATTTGCTGTAGCGCGGCAGACACACAGCGCACTGGAATGCTGAAGCGCACCATTTTTCGCGCGCGACCGCAGGCAACGGCGCCAGCTTGATTGCGGAACATTCCACCCTCAATCGCTGCCACTACACGCTTGCGAAGATCAAGAGAGTAAGGCTTGCCTATCCATGTTGGCCTCCGCCCAGCCAGCATGGCGGCGAGACACTCTGATTTGGGCATGCCAAATGGATTCCGCCTAACCCCGTCGCGCTTGAGTTTATCGAGTTATGCGCTTAGCCATCTTAATGCCCGCAAGGCGATCACTGGTCATCCTCGAGCGGTTCTGACGATTTAATCGCTGCGCCTCTTCCGGGGTCAGGAGCACGAGACGAAAGTGCTTCTTCACAAAATGGCGAAGGCGTCGTCGTCTAGCTCATCGATCCTGTTGATTGCTATTCGCGTGAGGTCTCTGACCGGGGAGACGTGCTCGATCAGAACCTTGCCACCACGGTCGAACGCTGCTCGCGCGGCAACAGAGAACTCGGCTCTGTCATAGTTGCGGAGATGTTAATGTGGCTCAGCTCCGGGTAGACCAGATACTGGCCGAGGATGTTCAGTATCCGCTCGGCGCTGTGAATGGCTCCGCCGTTATCGGCGAAGCCCGTCGCGCGCATTTGCTTGCACAGCTTCGAAGCCAGCCGGAACATCGGGATCAAGTTGCCGGGATGATACTTACGCCGCTTCATGGAGGGGGCTCTCTCGATGGAGCTGCTATCATGGGTCGTGATACTGAGGCACGCAGGGCGGCGGGACTATCTATTTCATCCGATAGGACAGCAGCACTGGCTTGATCCGCATCGTCGCCGCTGACACATCATAGTCCATCGGGGATACGTTGGCCCCGACATACAGGCAACGCATCGACTGCCTCATGCGATGACGTATCCACTGCCTCATTCATGAAGGTTGTGCGTCCTGTGGGTGGCAGGCTTGGGCCACGTTCGAGCACCGCTCGGCGCGGCAAACCTCTACGCAAACGCAACGCAACGACACAAGCCGCTGAGGGAAACCTTGGCGGCTTTTGCGTGGAGGCACTATCAGCGGTCGTCTTCATGGCCCAACAGCAGCTTGTGCGTCACGCGATTGATGAAGTGGTTTTTGCCGCAGCCTGGGCATTGCACGAGGATGAAGGAGGCGCGTGCCGCATTCGACTCAGCGTCGAACCGGTGCTGAACGTACTCGCCGCTTGTCGCGCAACGAACGTGTCCATCATAGCCCAGCATCGGCCATGGCAGCGCCCGGCCCATGACCTAGGTCAATGTTCCCGGTGCACTTACCGCGGCCGCGCTTGCCACGGTTGATATCCTCCGCCTGTGCAGAGGCAGGTCCGGAGCCCCATCATGAGGTGATGGCGATCTAAGCCAAACCTCATCCGAGTTTGCGACAGAGAAAATGCATGGAACGGATCAATGACCGCATCCAGAGTCTGGCCCGTCGGCCGCATCGGCGATCGCGCCGTTACAACGAACTACCTCCGGCCTTTGTCAACGCAATCGGGCCTTTTGCGAAGTGGCCGCCGACACCGACTACGTCCGATCATCGGGATAGACCGGAACTGCGCGGCAAAATCAAAACGGCGCTTTGATCCGAGGCGGATTCCACCGGCCCGCTTCAGCCTTGTCGCGGCCACTGATTGCGGGCAGACTAGCAGTGGCAGAGAGGGCAAGAGCTATGCAACGTCGGCTTGCGGCCATTCTAGCGGCGGATGTGGTCGGCTACAGCCGCCTCATGGGCGCCGACGAGGTGGGGACCCTCAATTCCCTCAAGTCGCACCGCCGGGAACTGGTCGACTGCGGCATTTCCGAGCACCACGGCCGCATCGTCAAAACCACCGGCGATGGGATGCTGGTGGAATTCGCCAGCGTCGTGGATGCGGTCGGCTGTGCGGTCAAGATTCAGCGCAGCATGGTGGGGCGCAACGCAGGGATCGCTGCGGAACGGCAGGTCGTGTTCCGGATCGGGATCAACGTCGGCGATATTATCATCGACGGCGACGATATCTTCGGCGACGGCGTCAACATCGCGGCACGCTTGGAAACGCTCTGCGAGCCCGGCGGCGTATGCATATCCAGGGCGGCGAACGACCAGATCCGGGACAAGCTGTCGATGGCTTTTGCTGATTTGGGCGAGCAGGCTGTGAAGAACATCTCGCGCGCGGTCGGCGTGTTCGGGCTCACTGCCAAGGACATCGAGGCAATTCCAGACGCCGCGATTCCCTCGTCTGCGGAAGACACCGTGGCGGCGTCAACCGTCCAACACAAGCAGGAAATTCACTTCTGCCAGACCGGCGACGGCGTGCAGCTGGCCTACGCCCGGATGGGCCAAGGGCATCCGCTGGTGAAGACAGGGCACTGGATGACCCACATCGAATTCGACTTCGAAAGTCCGATCTGGCGGCATCTCTACCAGGAATTTTCCCGCGAGCACCTTTTCATCCGATATGACGCAAGGGGAAATGGGCTTTCGGATCGTGACATCCCGGACGTAACATTCGAGCGGTTCGTCGACGACCTCGATGCGGTGGTCGACGCCGCGGGCATCGAACGGTTCGCGCTGCTCGGCATATCCCAGGGGTGCGCGGTCTCGATTGCCTACGCGGTCCGGCATCCGGAGCGAGTGTCGCATCTGATTCTCTACGGAGGTTATGTCGTCGGCTGGAAGAAGCGCGCCAGGACCGAGGCGGAGAAGGCGGCCGGGGATGCGATGCTGACGCTGATGCGGCTAGGATGGGGTCAGGAAAACCCGGCCTTCAGGCAGATGTTCACGTCCCAGTTTATTCCGGACGCTAACAAGGAGCAGGCCGACTGGTTTAACGAGCTACAGCGTATCTCGAGCTCGGCCGAAGACGCAGCGCGCAATTTACTGGCAAATGGCGAAGTGGAAATCAGTTCACTACTGCCGCAGGTCAAGGTGCCGACCCTTGTCATGCATTGCCGCAACGACGCGAGAGTGCCGTTCGAGTCGGGCCGTCGGCTGGCCGCGGGGATTCCCGGCGCCCGCTTTGTCCCGCTCGAAGGCCGGAATCACATCATGCTGGAGGGCGAGCCGGCTTTGGCACGCTTTCTCGACGAGCTACGATCATTTCTCGCCTCCGATACTCAACACTAAAGGTACTGGATACGGCGGCTCCGCTCGCCGACCAATATGCGCCACGGGTTTCCCCTTGATGTCTGTTCTAGGCCAAGCGAAGTGCACGATGTCCGCTATTTGGGTCGCTATCGGGGGAAAGCGGACGTCACACACAATCCGCGGACGGTCTTACTGCGCTAAAAATCCGAATGCGACAACCAGTGCCACCATGCTTGCGAAAATCAGCAGTGCCGGGAGGGATTTTCGGGTCATTGGCCTCGTCGAATGGCGCGCAGCCGATTGACCGGGTTGAGGTCTAGGCGGTCTCTGGGACCGCACGGCTTTGCCCTCTGTCGTTGGCGTCCGAGCCTTTGGTTCCGGCGCTGCGCCTACGCCTCCCATCTCGCTGTAATAAGCGCTGTAGACCTCGCGAACGGCTAGGGCCATGGACTCGGCCTCGCTCATTGTCTCGAGCCGAGTTCGATAGTTAGTCAGAAAGCTTTGGGCGCTGGACGGCAGGTCATCGAAACCACCGAGCTTGGCCATCATGAGCCAGGTGGCAAAATCCGCCTCAGCCTTCGTGCGCGTTCTCTTGGCGATACTGGCGTTGGAGCTAGAGGACATGGTGGTCCGATTGGTTTGAACCCGGCCGCGAAGCGCGGCGGGAAAGGCAATTGGCAATCCAATCACAGTAATGACGGCGCGGGAGAGTTCAAACGCAAACCTTACGAACTAGTCGGCTCCTGACCTGGTTGAAGGGACTAAGCAGGCTAACTAGGGACCCAACCAGCTGAAGTTGATTATCCATATTGGGACGTGAGCTATGTCGACGGTCGTCCCTGGCTTATGGCACGATTGGGCATGAACCCAACCCGCAAGAACCGTTAGACATCAGATGCAGCCGTCCAGCGCTCGATCAGGCGTAAAGCTATGCTGGCGAGCAAAATCCCGAGCAACCCGCCGACCACCTTTTCGGACGCATCCAGCAATCTAGCATGGCGATCTGGCGTCAGCTTTTGCAACAATTCCAGCACCACTGCGCTACCAAGCACGAGGCTGCACACCAGCGTCATCCGGTCCCGGTACGCGGCACAAAATGCCAAACCTAGGAACGCAAAGGCCGCGACGTGTTCGATATTGGCCGAACTGCTCAGTTGAGGCCTGTCGTGGATTGGAGACAGACTTGCGTAGGTGATAAAGGCAAGAGAAGCCCACGCCACGGCAACTGAAATTCTATACAGCATAGTAGCGACTGACCCCGAGTAGTTGCCGCAATATACTTCAGCGCCGACCGGATCCAGCGGCTCGCATTTGCCAGGGTGGTGGCTGCGGTTCTTCACCTGATCCAGACCTTCTGCCGCCGCGCGGCAGGGCAGTACGACCAATGGTAGGCGCACCAGAACGTAACTTTTCGTGATTGAACAATTAAAGGATTTAATTTATTTAATTTGCTTTAAGTTAAATAGTCGCAGTTAGCCCGAGGGGGAATACCTGATGCTCACAACAGAAGAAGACGAAGACCGCCGGGAGTTCTTGAAGATGTGTGGCAGGTTTGCTGCCATAACCCCGCCAGCGATGACTCTACTCCTGTCGACGTCGTTGACGTCAACAGCCATCGCACGTTCCGGCGCCCAAGACGGAGCAGGATATAGCGGCGGCGGCAGCAGTCATTCAGCCTTCGACAATGATCCACACAGCGCGACCGAGGATCACTCGACCAAGGAGTATTCATCAGCCGGCGGCGGTGGTGGGGGCTCTGGCGGGGGTGGCGGCGAGAACTCGGGTGGCGCAAAGGGGTCCAAGGTCGCGCATTCCGGAGAGGAAGGCTCCCGATCTGGAGGTGGCGGCGGTAACAAGGGCTCCTCGGGCTTTGGCGGCCAGGATGGAGATGACAAGAAGAAAAAGAATGAGCGCGATTGAAAAGGACAAGTGGAGCGCCGCTTAGCTGCTGTCTGGTGGGGGGAACATGCGCCGTCTCAAGGTGACAATCCTGGTCTTGGCATATGCGGTGATATCGCCCGCGTCTGCGCAAACCTGTTGCCCCACCGGCTGCGCGCCAGACGCCAATCGGTGCGTGAGCAGCGGTCCGCTGTGGACCAGATGCCTTCCTATCGCCTGCGCCGAAGATTCTCGAGGGCCGTCACGTGGGTCCGCGGTGAGCAAGCACAGAGCCGCCGTGCTCGCCCGCCGGCCAGCGCGTACCTACGTGGTCCCAGCTCAGATTCCCCCAGAGTGCCCATTGGTGAAACCGACCAAGGCGCAGGTCGGCGACGCGACCACTCAATGCGTGAACGTGTTGACTCGAAATGCGCAGTTGCGGGATTGCTTTTTTGAGGACGACGCCGGGAGGGCCGAAGACGAAAGAACCGGCCTGAACTGCCCCGATCGCCAAGCTGCGCTGGCGAGGCAGTGTCTAAAGCGCTGCGTCAACTATGCATCCGATACGACACATTTGGTTTGCGCCGGCAGCTATCCGAACACCGTCTGGCGTGTGTCTTTTGGAGCTATCTCGGGCTACGCTCTCGGTTCCGAGCATGTCGACCTTTGCGGCCCTCCGCTAAGAACGCTGCGGCCAGCTCCAACGCGCTGAGGTGCGCTGGACTGAGCCCTTGGCTGCCATCAGGGGCAGACAAGGGGCCGCCAACTGGCCCTGCTGGGAGCGCAGCGGCAGTGAAAGCCGCGGACGTCGCACAGTGCCGGGCGGCCCCAGCGCCGCGGCGAACGGCCTTGATGGCCCACGGCAGACCCTACATGATCTCACGGGGTCATGGGTTTGAGAGCTCCATGGTGTGATGACGCCCTGCATCCGCGACGGCTGCTCACCTCGGCGTGGTGCATTGATCGTGCGCGGACCGGCAGCCTCAGCAGCCGGATCAAGGCTGATGCGGCTCGATCGAATGGCGCGACCCGCGGGCACTTTTGTTGTCCACAGTGTGAGTTGCGACACACGGTATTGGCGCGACTCGTTATAAGTTTAACCCGCGCCTTCATGGCGCCTTTCCTCCCTGACCTTGAGCCCGTCGCAAATGACGGGCTTCCTTCTAGGGGCATTACAGGGACGCTAGATCTGCTGCGACGGAATCCGACTGGGCCTGGACAGTTGCAATCAAGTCCGTGCGGCATAGATCCCGCACGGACTTGATTCATTGGGAACTGGGCTACCCAATCATCAACTCCGCGGCCATCACAGCTCTCGATCGATTGCTGGGTGCCTGCGGTTCTTCACCTTGATCCAGTGCTTTTGCCTGCCGCCGCGGTAGGGCCGATCGCGATGCTTCGAGACGAGACCTTCAAGGCCCATGCGGCAGGCCGCCCGGAAAAGCTCCGGTCCGATAGTGCAGCCCATTGAAGTCTGAAACCCCATCAACGCCAAGGATCACCGCCTCGCCGTCAATGACGAAATGCTTCTGCCGGTTCTTCAGAGCGGCCTCGGCAATCCAGGGATAGCGCTTGGTCCAGTCGGTGCCATTGCGGGAGAGCAGGCGCACACGGTCGTTCTCCCGAATGACCAGCATCCGATAATACCCGTCGTGCTTTACTTCGTGGATCCAGTCCGGCTCCGAAGGGACCTGCTTGCACGGATCTCCTGGCAACGCGCTTCCTGGCCATGCACACCGGCTCGCCAACCACCTTTCAGCCGACCTAGGGTGGGATTGTCATTTGGCCTGCAATATTTGACCCCCCGTATTGCCGCATCTGCGAATGTTACCCTGATGGCGCCATTGTCCGTCCCATGACATCCGTCCAATGGGACACCAGACAAATTTGTCCGCCGTGCGTTGCGGGACGCCTTGCAAATCCTCTTTGCTGCTGCCGAGTGAGATGTAGGCGAGCGAGCCCAGCAATTCGAATTCTTCAAAGAAGGGGGTGTAACCTTCTGACGAAAACAAATAGTCGCCGGTCCAAGTCTGAAAGATATCATGCAGTGGTCGCTGAGGGCCGTCTTGCGCCGCTCAAGGCCGGGCACAATTTGCCACACGTTGTTCTCCCCGCCGGCTCATGCTGAGGAACAGGTGACCGACCACGTTTGAGGTGGTGTCGCGGTCGGTTACCAGCGGGAGGTGAACAGTTTGAAGAGGTCCGCATATCGTCGAGCGGCCAGCAAGCCGAGGCCGTAAGCATAGCCGGGCGCGGAGTCGCTGACATGCCGAAGCCCTTCTTCCGCGATGGTGGCCGCCACTTCGGCGGTGCGGTCCAGAACCTGTTCTTCGTTGCCGGTCTCTCGGAGCATGGACCTGTCCCTCGGAAGCACCTGGGATCGAGGCTCCACTTCTCCTAAAGGGATGAAGACACCAGTTAGTTCCGTTCTGAGATCGGTGGATGCAATCCATCTCAGGTGAAGGCCGGGCCGGTTCCTTTTCGACAACGCGCTGCCAGTCGTTGAGCGGCGTAGCTTAACTTCAGACAATCGCCACAAATTTCACCGACACCACCCCACAGTCAATTCACGATGGCCGCTATGTCCCAGTATTCACTAAACGTATTGCGTCAGCGCTATGTCGTTGAGAAAAGACCACTCGAGGCCAGCGTCGAGCAGATATTGCGGGCCGACACCCGCGCGGGAGCCGGTGCCATCCTGGCTTCAATCGATAAACGGCGTTTCGAAAACAGGTCCGAAGGGCAGCGCCTCCGCAAGATGCTCAGTTTCGAAACCTCTCTCTGGGAGAGCGGCCTTCATGCCGTGGCGGGCGTGGACGAGGCTGGAATGAGCCCTCTCGCCGGGCCAGTCTCCGCTGGCGCCGTGATCCTGAAGCCCGGTACGCGGATAGTCGGGATCGACGACTCGAAGAAACTCGACGCTGCCGCTCGCGAGGAACTCGCGAAGGAGATCAAGGCAAAGGCAGAGAGTTGGTGTGTGGCTTTCGTGGAGGTCGAGGAGATCGACGCGATCAACATTTATTGGGCGGGCATCCAGGCCATGCAGCGCGCGGTCAGGGGACTAGGATTGACGCCGCGGCATTTGCTGATTGACGCGAAGCGGTTGAAGGAAATCGACATCCCTCAGCAAGCCATCATCAAGGGCGACGCCAAGTCCGCCAGCATCGCTGCTGGTCGATCCTGGCGAAAGTCGAGCGCGACACGGTCATGCGGACGCTCGACGTGCGCCACCCCGGGTACGGATTCGCGGATCACAAAGGCTACCCGGTGCCGGCTCATTATGAGGCGCTCGCCAAGCTTGGTGCGTGCGCAGCTCACAGGAGGTCGTTCGGACCTGTACGCAAGGCTCTCGGGTTGCCGCCCCTGCCGCCGTGGTCGTCAGCATCCGAGCGCGAAGCCGGCTGAGCCCAAGTCTTTTGCTCCGCCGCAGCGGCCTTATTTTCGCGACCAACTCTTTTCGCGAACGATGTCCTTGGCCTTTTTGTCGGACCGCAGGCCGAGATAGACCGGCTGGCGCAGCTCGCCCTTGCCGGTCCACTCGGCGAATTTTACTTCCGCGACCAGCGAAGGCCGCACCCAGGTCGTGACCTGCTCATCTTTCACCTTCGCAGGAAAGGGCGATTTGGCCGTCTTGAGCCTCACGAGCTTGCCGTGAAGCTCTTCGAGAACCTGGTGGCTGAAGCCCGTGCCGACGTGGCCGATGTACCGCCATGCATCCCCTTCGCGTACCGCCAGCACGAGCGCGCCGAAGAAGGGCCGAGTTCGCCTCGGCGCCGTGAAGCCGGCAATCACGACCTCCTGCCGCTGCGCGGTCTTCACCTTCAGCCAATCGGCGGTCCGGCGTCCCGACGCGTACGGGCTGTCGGCGCGCTTGGCCATAACGCCTTCGAGATGTCTCCGCTCGGCTTCCGCGAAGAACTTCGTTCCCTTGCCTTTGCGGTGGTTGCTGAACGCGATCAGCTTGTGGCGCGGCAGGATAGCCTCTAGCCGCTTCTTGCGCTCAAGGAGCGGCAGCGCACGCAGGTCCTCGCCGTCTGCAAACATGAGGTCGAACGCGCAGTACAAGAGCTTGGCCTCATGGCGCAGGGCGTTCTGTAGCAACTGGAAATGGGATACGCCGTCCTCACCGATCGCGACCAGCTCTCCATCGATCACAGCGTTCGCCTTCACGCCCTCTAGCGCTTTCGCGACCTCCACGTAGGAGTGGCTGATGATCTTCCCGTTACGGCTGTAGAGCGCGACCTGATCACGCCGGATCTCCGCGACCATGCGGAAACCATCGAATTTGTCCTCGAAGACCCAATCTGGATCGTCGAATGGCGCATCCGTGAGCGTGGCCAACATGGGCTGCAGGCGACGAGGCAGGGTCGATTTGCGGGCCATGATAGGGTCTTTCTACACGGCCGGCAGTGGCCGAAAGGGGGAAGACGGGACGCGAGCCCGGGCGGTATCACCGGCCGCGACCATCCCGCCGGCCCGTACCACGCCGAGCACCCCGGATTTGAACGGAGGGCCCGTTTCCGCCGACGAGAGCACCTGTCGCTTCAGGCCGGCCCGAAAGCGGTCGATAAGGAGACAGGGCGTCCGGAGACCGGTCAGCTCGACGATGGCCGAGGGGCCCAACTCGATGAAGGTGCCGAGCGGCATCCGCTCCAGGTCCAGGCCAGTCGTTGTGATATTCTCACCCATATCCCCCGCTGACACCTCGAAGCCGGCTTCCGAGAGGAATGCAAAAAGCTCGGCCGGGATCAGGTGGACCTGCCGGAGATTGGGCAGGCGAGGTCGGCGGCGGGCGAGATAGCGGTGCCGGACGAAAGGGCCGGCGTGGGCGTCGCCTTGGACGCCGTGGCCCTCCACCAGAACGATATGGTCCTGGACTGGTTTGCTGAAGTGGTGCCCAGGGTCGGCGGCGACCGCCGTCACCTTTCCCTCGAGCGAGAGATCGTGCGCCTCCGGCATCAGGCGGCGCGGGCGAGCGAGCGCCGCTTCTGGCGGAAGTAGCGCGTGATCTCGGGAAGCTTCATCGCGTTCAGGACCCGGTCGGCAGGGACGCCGCCCTTTCGGGCCATCAGGACGCCCCAGTGCATGTGGTCGAGTTCGGGGATCGAGTGCGCGTCCGGATTGATGCTCAGCATGCAGCCGAACTCGAGGGCGGCCTGGTGCCAGCGCCAGTCCAGATCGAGCCGCCATGGATGAGCATTGATCTCGACAACGACGTCATGCTTGGCGCAGGCGCGCAGCACCTTCTCGACGTCGATGTCGTAGCCGGGCCGCCGCTGGAGCTGCCGCCCGGTCATATGACCGATGATGGTGGTGTAGGGGTTGGAAATAGCCCGAAGCAGGCGCTGCGTCTGCGCCTTCCGGTCCAGTTTGAAGCGACCATGGATGCTCGCGACCACGAAATCGAAGCGCTCCAGCACGTCGTCGTCATAGTCGAGCGACCCGTCCGCCAGGATGTCGGACTCGATGCCTTTGAGGATCCGGAAGTCCTTGCCGAAGCGCTTGTTCAGTCGATCCGCTTCGCGGTGCTGCTGCGCGATCTCCTCAACGGAGAGACCGCCGGCATAGTGGGCGGACTTGGAATGGTCAGCCACGCCGAAATACTCGAAGCCTCGCTGGCGCGTGGCCTTGGCCATGGTCTCCAGGGTCTCGGTGCCGTCGGAGGCATCGGTGTGGCAGTGAAGGATGCCGCGCAGGTCCTGGTCGGTGACGAGCTTCGGGAGCTTGCCTTTCAGAGCCGCCTCGACCTCTCCGCGCCCCTCCCGCAGTTCAGGATCGATGAACGGCAGGTCGAGGGCGCTATAGATCTCGGCCTCGTCGCCGGCGATCAGGGTGCGATCCTTGTGCAACCCGTCGTTCTCCAGCCGTATTCCTTTCTCCGCGGCCAAAGCCTGGAGCTGCTCAAGGTGAGCGGCAGAGCCGGTGGCGAAAAGAAGGGCGGCACCGAAGTGCTTGCGGTCGGACAAGCGGATTTGCAGTCCGTCCGCCGCCGAAGCATTCGGCTCCTTCTCGATTTTAGCAGCCTCCGCAACGATCGTGAGATCGCCGACGAGTTCGCAGCCGCGGCGGAAGTCGCCTGCAATCGTCACCCGCTTGAGCTCCGGCCAGGCCTTCCGAAGCGAATCCTTAGCGTGCGAGAGCAGGGCGGCCGCACGGTGCAGATGGAGGCGACCTTCTCCGCCTTTCGCGATGGCCAGGTTCTGCAGAATCTTGGTCTGCAGTGCCGCGCCGAGTCCTTTCGCCTTCTTGATGCGGTCGTCCTTCGCCGCCGCCTCCAATTCCGCAAGGGACGTGATGCCGAGATCCTTGTATAGACGCAGCACCTTCTCGGGGCTGAGGCCGGGCACCGACAGCATCTCGAGCACGCCCTCCGGAATCTCCTTGCGCAGCGTTTCGAGACTCGGATGAGTGCCGGTCTTGTGGAGCTTGGTGATGATGTCCGCTATCGCATCGCCGACGCCGGGGATCTCGGTGAGCCGGTCTTCGGCGACAAGTACATCGAGTGGGACGGCAAGAGCTGCCAGGCTGTCAGCGGCCCGGGAATAGGCTTTTGTCCGGTAGGGGTTGCCGCCACGCAGTGCCGTGCGCTGCGCGTATTCTCGCAGGAGGCTTGCTACACCGCGGGCATTGAGAGAAGGCACTCAACAAGCCTCCCGTCGCGCGTCCTGAAACCTCGGCGGACCAGAACGGTTTCCAGCGCTCGAGCCTTCCCCGGGAGGACAGTCGAGAGACCTCTCAAGCTTCTGGGCTGCCCGGAAGTCCTCAAGGTGCTGTGCATTCGGGCCGTAAGCGGCTTCTTTCTTGAGGAGATTAAACATCCGCCCGCCCGGCAGCTGCAGATGCCTCATCCTGCCGTGCGGAATGGATCGAGCCTTACACGGAGCGCGGACAGCATAAGCCCGGAAGTAATCGAAAGCGTCTGACATGATGTCGATAACGCCTGGTCTCGCCTATAGTTCGGTCGCCGGCCTTCACCCCCTGGGGCGCGCCCCCAAAAGTGTAGGCCTATCCCTTTTGTAGAACTGATGCTGCACCTTTGCACGACCGACTTGGCCCGTACTGGATCTCGGGCAGCGGAAACGGGTTCAACAACGCCTAGGAACGAAACGCAGCCGCGTGGCTTGGTCGCGAAAGGAGCCGCGCCATGAAACACTCCGGCATTGCACTTGCGTTAGCTCTCGTCATCCCCTGCGCAGCCTTTGCTCAAGGTGGGGGGGGTGGCGGTGGCGGCGGTGGCGGTGGCGGCGGGTCTGCCGGTGGAAGCGCTGGCGGTGCGTCGTCCTCTGCAGGTGCAGGTGGTTCGACTGCGGCATCTCCGTCCGCTACAGGAGCAGCGGGCGCTGCGAACTCGGGCGGGACTGTAAGCCCATCGGCTACCGCCCCAAATGCAAATACAAATCCAACGACGGGCACCACGAATGCGATAACCGGTATCGCCAATGGTACACCGGGCCCTCAATCCGGGCGCGATCAGGGGGCGGTCAACGGAAATAGCACGAACCCGGCAAGCCCCGGCACCAACGCTGCGGGAACCGCAACTTCATCGGGAACGCCTGCGACTAACACACAGGGAGCCGCCGCGGGCGGCATCGGTCGGCCGACGACCACTGATCAACACGATAGTGACGCCAAGATCGATCAGGAGAACAGCAAAGTCGACCAGACCGTCAAAAAGATATGCAAGAATTGCTAAATCAACGGCGACAAAGGTGATGGATACAGAACCTTGAGGTAGGGCGCGGCGATGGGAGGAACAGAGCGCAGCAATGGAACGCTCTCAATCTTTACCCCCAGAATAAGATAAGAATAGAATGACCGAGAAGTTTGATCCCGTCCCGCTGGACAAACACGCGCAGATCCCAAGCGCAACCCCGAGGTATTTTTGATAGATACGATTAGCATTCCGAACAGGCCGTCGCAGCTCACCACGGCCTCTAAAAGCAGGAAGGGCTGCCGGTCGAGCGGGCAAGAAATATCGTACGCTCCGTTGGAACCGAGTAGCGCTAGTCGCGAGCGTAAGAAGAGACCATTCGGGTCACCTGGTATTTGGTACAGGCACCGCCGCGACCTCGTTGAGAAATCATCAATTGTAGGTCACGCGTTTCTTTGAGAACCCAAGAACAGACGGGTTTGGTCTCCCACTACTGTCATGAGCCGGAAAAGCGCCGGCGAGAAGTAAGACCCCACCCGGTTTGTTACCTGGCCGATAATCTCTCAATATTCGCGGCAACCACTTTGCGGTAGTGATCAAGGACGTGACTGCAATCGCCACCGCGGATGAAAATGGTGCGAGCCTCTGGAGCAGCCTCGAGCTTCTCCGTCACCATAAGAAACGTTTCATCGGAGGTGCCATTACCCGCCGCAAGCTGGCGAAGCCGCATATCCATCACCTGGAGAGCATCGGCCATGAGTATCAGCGCTGAATACCAGAAAAACATGCGAACTCCGCTTGAACCCCTTGCGCGACCGAGGCGTTCGCGGAGGGCATCTTCGCGGAACGCCCAGGTTAAGCGTCCTTGGCGCCGCAGGTTCCTAGGTGGAAAGGGCGGTCTGCCGCTTGGGGGTGGGAAGAAGAGAGCATGCGGTGCAGCGTTCTTGCGTTTCGCGGCGCATGGGCGTCGTAGTCGTTGTTGAAATAAATCCACGCTCTCTTTGCGGCGCTCGATTTGATCCTGCTGGCCCACTTCAAAAGCTCCTCGTCTGAGTAATTGTGCCGGTACCAGCGCTCAGGTCCATGGAGGCGGACATAGACCTCGTCAGCCGTCTGGACGAGCTCGTCAGGGAGACGCGGACCGCTGCAAGAGCAGAAGATGATCCCCGCTTTGCGGAAGGCACCGTAGACATCTTCGTTCCACCAGCTCTTGTGACGGAACTCAACCGCATTGCGGCGGGCCGGATCGAGCTGGCTGACGATCGAATTCAACCGGGCTTTGGTATAGCGGAAGCTCGGCGGCAGCTGGAAAAGAAAGCAGCCCATCCGCTCGCCGAGAATATCCGCGATGATGCCGAAATCCCGGATCAGCGTTTTTGTACCTTTGAATTTTTTGACGTGTGTGATGAGCTCGCAGACCTTGACTGTGTAGACGATATCCTTGCCGCCCGGCTGACGGCGCCACGCCTGAACATTCGCGACGGTCGGCCATGAATAAAAGGAAGCGTTGATCTCGACCGTGTCGAAGGCAGATGCGTAATGCACGAACCAGTCCGGCTGTGGCACTTCCGCATAAAATGAGTCCCGCCACTTCCAGTAACGCCAGCCGGAACACCCTACGAAGACGGTCTTCTTCAAAGCCGGCGCGGACTTCAGTCCCTCGCTCTCCATTTTGAGCCGGCTTCGGTGCATCTTCGCTGCGCGAGCGATATTGCTTTCGCGCTGTTTCTCGCGCCGAAGCTGACGCCGTTCGCGTCTTTCCTCGGGCGTCAATTCTTTGATCACGGGAGCTGCAGCCGGACGCGGCATCGGTCAGTCCTCCTCCTTGGCTTCCAAGCGGCGCTGCACGACTCCAGATCCTTCGCGAGAGCTCGGCCCTTTCCTCATGCTCCATTTCAGCTTCGAGAACTGCAGAACGATCGGCGCCTTGACGGAAGCAGGGGAAGCGCCGCTTGCCCGCTGCGACCGCCGACACAAAACAAGCCTGCCGATTGAAAGCGTCGCAGGTTTAGATCGCGCCGGCTTCCTTGCCAGCGCGCGGCAGCCAGCGCCACACGCCCAAAACGTTGATCAGGAGAAGCACGACGTTCTGGACGCCAAGCGAGGTTTTGCCTTCAAGCACGCCGTCAGCAATCCAGGCAATGGAAGCCACAGTAAAGATGGCGAAGCCCCACACGGTAATCCGCGCGTTCAAATTAGCCGCGACCATCGTGGCCGCAATTATCGTGATGGCCGCAGCTGCCGCTCTGAGAATTTCGGGGTCCATCTTTTCCTGCTAAATGGCTAGCCGCCCGCATGCGGGCGGCCTCGCTTGCTAACGGCTCACGCTGCTTTCTGGTTCACGCTGCGCAGTGCCATAGTGTTAAGCTTCTGATCCGTCGCTTTCTCCTCGTCGAGGTTCTGCTGCAGGACCGCTGCGCAATCGTCGCGGCCCAGCATTTTGGCCCAGGCGATCAGAGTGCCGTAGCGCGTGATTTCATAGTGCTCGACGGCCTGCGCCGCCGCGATCAGGGCTGCATCGAGAACTTGTTTGTCGTCGATGTCGCCTGCGACTTCACTCGCTTCCTTTAGGATGCCATCGATGGCAGGGCAGTCGACCCCCTTGGTCTCGACGCGGTGCATCTCGAACACCTTTTCCAGCCGCGTGATTTGGCCCTTGGTCTCGGAGAGATGCATCTGAAAGCCGTTCCTGAGGCCTGAATCGGTCGCCTTCTCGATCATGTCCGGCAAGTTCTTCGCGATCTGCTGCTCAGCGTAATAGATATCCTGCAGCGTATGCACGAAGAGGTCGTTGAGTGTTTTGATGTCTTTAGTGAAAAAGCCCATGGCATCCTCCGGAGTGGTTTCCGGACAGGAAACACGCAGGGCTGTCCGGGGGTTCCCGGCGAACGATCGCGGGAGATGACTTCATCGGCGCGATAAAATCCGGTGGATGTCTCTCAATGTCAGTGCTCGTAATAGTGCGTCCACATGCTCGGGCCCTGGCCCGGCTTTTTGGGGGTGCCGCGGTTGCGCTTGACAATATTCGGAAGCACGCGCGGCAGCCGACGGCGTCTTCCATTGGCGTCACGGGGCTTCGCGATCTTCTTCTGCGACGCCGTTGGAGCTAGGCCGGCATTGTCGCTTTCAAAGTTTCGGGACCATGGATTGAGATCGCTGCTGGATTGGGGTGGTCGGTCACCGCAGCGAAGTGTTTCTCGTCGGCCGGATAGAACGGCCCATATTGTGAGTCTTCCCCCAGGGGAACCAATGCCCCCTGACCCTATTGGTTGAGGCGCACAAGGAGATTTCATGCCAAAATCCGAAAACGGAAGAACCGTGGAGACTCCGACCGAAGCTCGGCAGGCTGAGCCTGGTCCAAGTGTGCTTCTGCTGGTCGGCATAAGCACGGTGCTCGCGATTGTTACACCAGACGGTGTCTGGATGGTCTTCTTCAAGACCTGACATCGCTCTGTTGGCTTCGGATCCTAAGGCGGGCGATCGCGACTGATGGCCTGAACAGGCGGCGTTCGCCGCACACATTCGATGCGCGCCGCTTCGCAATCGCGTTGATCCGTTGTTGGTCCAGAAGCAAGCACGGCACGCCAAGCTCGACACGCTGCTGATGTACGACCGCTGCGACAACGAGCTCAAAGTAGGAGACGCGGAGGCATGCGCATCCGCAAAAGCTTGGGTCGACGAAATGGCTTAAAGTCGGCTGCGGTCCCAAGTATCGCGCGACCGCTATCGCCTTACGATACGTGCTCCACAGGCCGAACGCTACTCCCACCAAGTTGAGGTTCCCATCCGATATGCTTGCAAGCGGCACAACATATGCTTGAACCTGCGGCGAGACGCCAAGACAAACGACAGTGGAAGTCCCTCTGACCGATTGGCGGTGGCGATGCCCGAGCACCTTCCTGTTTTCGAGGCCCACCTGAGAAGGCGCGGCCGAAGGTGGACGTGGTTTTGTTACGTCCGACGGTTGCCTGCTCATGCAGGGCTCGGAAAGCAAGCGGTCTGCGGCTAAATACCGGGCCAACCGGGCGCTCTTCCAAAAGATACTGGGGGTCGCCAGCGACTCCCACCGGCATGTTGAAGACAGCAGGAGCCAGCATCGCTTCGGCCGAAGCCGGTCAGACACCTAGTCTGCCTCTTCCAGGCGGCTCATGCTGTCTTTGCGCCCGGCCACGCGACCACCTGCCCCGACATGACGAGCCGATCGCGTCCGCTCTCCTTGGCCGCGTAGAGCGCCCGGTCGGCTGCCGCCACAAGCGAGTCGGATACCATGGCCTGGGCCGGAACGTTGGTGGCCCCACCAAGGCTGACGGTGACCAGCCTTGACGGCGGATTGAGCGCGTGCAGCATGCTCAACTCGCGCAGTGCCTCGCGCACGCGCTCGCCGACCTCGACGCAGCCTTCCGCCCCCGTATTCGGCAGCAAGAGCGCGAACTCCTCGCCGCCGTACCGCGCGGCCAGATCGCCCGGCCGGCGAGCCTGCGCCGCCAAGATACGGGCGAGCGCCCGCAGGCAGGCGTCGCCGGCCGGATGCCCGTATTGATCGTTGAACTTCTTGAAGTGGTCGACGTCGATCAGCAACAGCGAGAGCGACGTGCCGTCGCGCTTGGCCCGGGCCCATTCCTCCTCAAGGCGCTCGTCGAAGTGGCGGCGATTAGCGATGCCAGTCAAGCCATCCAAGGTGGCAAGAGACGCGAGCTTGTCCTGCAGGTCCTTCTGCTCAGTCATATCCCGCGAGATCGCCACCACGCCGTCGATCTCGTTGCTGACCGACGATCGGGTGACGCGGAGTGCCGTCTCGACCCAGATCTCGGCCTTCTCGCGATGTCTCATCCGGTAGACGATCCGCGCCTCTTCGGCCTCGCCGCTCTTCAGAGCATCGATCGCATGCTGCACCCGCGGTCGGTCCTCCGAGTTGATTCCGGCAAGCGCCGGCGTTCCGAGCAGCTTGGCGGGGTCCCAACCGAAGATGCGAGCGCATGATGGTGACGCGTAAAGAATTCGCGCGTCCAGTCCGATGCGCATGACGACATCGCTGCATTCCTCCGCCAGCAGGCGGAAATCGGCCTCCTTGGCGACCAGGGCCGCCGCCATCCGTTGCCGCTGAGAGAGGTAGCGCACCAGATAGAGACCGATCAGGCCGATCGACAGCGTGAGGCTCGTGACGATCGCCATCCGGACCACGGCCTGCCGGCGCCATGGTGCCAACACGTCGTCTTGATCCTTGGTCGCCAGGATCACGATCGGATACCGGCTGCTCAACTGGTAGAAGCTCAACCGCTGTCGCCCGTCGAGGGGAGATTTGAAGTAGTAGACGCTGGCGTCCGGCCGACCGGGCAGAGTTCGGAAGAGCTGGGACTGGGACATGTCCCGCCCGACATAAGCGCCATCCTCGTCGCC
Source organism: Bradyrhizobium sp. 17 (assembly GCF_023073515.1). NCBI lineage: Bacteria > Pseudomonadati > Pseudomonadota > Alphaproteobacteria > Hyphomicrobiales > Nitrobacteraceae > Bradyrhizobium > Bradyrhizobium sp. 17. The sequence continues at coordinate 45,921 of NZ_JADPJQ010000047.1, forward strand.
GCTGCGCGCCAGCATGATGCCGTCCGCATTCAACAGCGATATCGCGCCATTGGGGCCGATGTCGAACCGCCGATAGAACTGCGTGAAGTAGGCGACCTCGATGCTCGTCAGCACTACGCCGGCGAAACTGCCGTCCGGATGGTTGAACCGCCGGGAGAGCGTGATGATCCACTGGCCGCCGGACCGGCTCTTAACCGGACGACCGATCAGGGTCCCGCGATCGTTCGAAGCTCGATGACGCCGGAAGTAGTCGCGGTCGCTGTTGTCGAGGCCGGCGAGGTCGACTTCTTCAGTCGTGGCAAGCCAGCGGCCGGTCTCGTCGTAGACGAAGATGCCGCGGATACGTTGCCGATTGTACTTCCTGGCTTGCAGGAAAGTCTGGATCTTGGCGACGGCCGCCGGGGTCGTTCCGCCGATCTCCATGCGGTCGACCATTCCTGTGAGGATAGTGTCCGCGAGATCGAATGTGTCCTCTGCGTGCTGCGTCAGCGACCTGGCGAGGTTGGCCATGTCGACTTCCGCGTTTCGAAGATCGACCTCCCGGGACTCCCACTCGCGCCATCCGCTGAGCGCCATGATGGCGAGGCAAGCCAACGCCACGAATCCTGCGACCCGCAATGGGACTAGGGCTTTGCCGAGTTCGCGGCGGCTATGCGGCATCCGGGCTGCTCCGTTCCGAGCATGCTCGCACGCAGGTCTTAATGGCGGATGGCGCTTCCCGGGCGCCACCGCTCGATAGTAAACAATCCATCACTCCGTTGTGGAAAATCAGCGAAGCGACGGAACGACACATTAACCAGGGTCCGCGCAAGCTCGCCGAGGGAGAGCCCCGAACCAGCCAGCTCGCGCGTTAACGCGGGTCTCGGCAGTCCCGCAGGTATCTATGCAAGAACATCGGGCGGCACAGCGGCGGCGAATCCTGAAAGCGGCTTCGATCTCGTTCGGCGGGGGCGCGATCGATTGCACCATCCGCAATCTGTCGGAGACGGGCGCCTCGCTCGACGTGATATCACCCGTCGAGATTCCGGACCGGTTCACGCTTATCGTGGACGCGGATCGAAGCAAGCTGCCCTGCCGCATCGTGTGGCGGAAGGAGATGCGCATCGGCGTTCGGTTCGAGGCGAGTTAGCGCTTCGACGCCTGAGCCCTGGCCCGAAAACCGTCCAAGAATCAGCTCGGCAGTACGACGCGGAGCGCAGGCCGATTGACGGGGATTGCCAGCGTTTCAGGCTTCGCCAGCGCCGGAGAACAGCACCGTCGGTGGCGTGGCGCGCTGCGGCGGAAGGGACCACCCGCTCGCGGCGCCTGGTCGGCTCTTGAGATCGTACCGCTGGGCTAGGTCAAGCAGCCGCCGCTTAGTGAAAGGATCGGCATTCTCCGCCAGATCGCGCGCCCGTTGCGCGAAGCCCCTGTAAAACTCTTCCATGACGCACCCCCGCAACATCACCGAAAGCCCGATTTCAAATGGCTTGCGGGACCCACGTCAAGCCTGATGGATGCAGTTGCGTAGATGTCGAGAGCGAGATTACGATTGGGCGGTAGGGAAATCCAATGGCAGTGCCCTATTCCGTCCGGAAGGCGTGCCCGGCGTGCGGTAGGCCGATGAAGATTGTGCCCGACGTAGCTCTGGAAGGGGGATGAGCGGATGCCTGGAGTATCCCGCAAGCAGCACCGTCGCTATCTTATCAACACAGCCGGACGCGAGGCTTCAGCCTGTATGACGGGGATGATTGGGCCGGCTACGTTGCGTCGACACCGTCGGCCATATCGGACCAGTCGCGGTCCTGCAGTTCAGCGCCGCTGCCACCGCCCTCACGACAGCGCTCCGCCTGGCCGTCGAGAGTGGCGGACCGCAAGTATCGGCATTCCTGCCGGGCGCCAGCGAAGCCGGCCTGACAATGGCCTTCGAGCACGGCATGCGGCTTAAGTTTCCGATGCTGCTGATGTCATCCCGCGATTTCGGCAGTTGGGCCCAGTACCTGCCCCGGGCTTTATGTGAAGCGACCAAGCTTTCTTCGCATCCCGGTTTGGCCAGCGGGTGCCAGTAGGTTGGGCTTTCATCGGTCTTTTGTGGTCCTGTCTGATGAAGGTCACGCCGACTTCGCCGCCGTTTACCCACGCCAGTTCGCATCGGCGATAAGCAATGCCCGGTGGACGAGAGCACCAGGAAAAACTCCTTCAAAAGCAGCCCCTCCACGGAGCCCTCAATGAAAGCTTGGCTCCGACGCCAGATACGTCTTTCAAAGTGCAAGCGCGCTGCCGCGTTCCGTCGATCGCCATCATGCTCGCCGGAATGGCCCGCTCGAACTCAACTCGCCGTGTCCCTCGCTTGTCCGGTGCTCTCATCACGCGCCCTCCAGATCAGGCAGTGAGGGCACCAGCGACGGCATTTCCAGGCGCGAGGATACCAGCGACGAGTCTGCGACCGAGCAGTCCCGGCCCTGTACCTTTGCGTGGTACAAGGCGATGTCAGTGTCACGGGTGAGCGCCAACTCATCCGTGGTGGCGTCGCCCTTTTCGGCAACGCCCAGGCTTATCGTCACGTACTTTCGTGGCGAGCGCGGATGGTGGATCTGCAAACGAGCGACCAGCATCCGAATCGCGTCGGCCACCTTCACCGCCCTTTCTTCGTTCACGCCGGGCAGGATCACCGCGAACTCCTCGCCGCCATACCGCGCCGACAATCCTCCCGTGTTTGCGGTGGCGCTTCCGATCACCTCGGCAATGCGCTGGAGGCAACCGTCCCTGGCCTGGTGGCCCAGGCGCCCTTGAACTGGTCGATGTCGATCAGCAGCACCGATAGAATGGCGTGCTTGACATAGGCCTCCCGCAGGAAGGCATCGAAGCTCGCCGGTTCGCGAGCCTCGTCAGACCATCTGTGGTCGCGAGCTGCGCCAATCTGAGGTTGGCCGATGACAGCGCGCCAGAAGCGGACGGGACAAGAGTACTTCCTCCATTTCAAAATTACGCTAGGCAGGAGCGGACGACGTGCCCGCGCTTGAGGGCACTGCAACCAGCAGGTAAATTCGTCTCAAATGCCGGTGCATAGGGCAACCCTGTGTGTTGTTGGCTAGCGACGCCGTCCTCATCCGCAACACGAACCCGGAAACTGCGAGAGGTCGATGCGGGCGATGATCGACCGCAGCAGCTTGCGAGCCGAGCGATAGAGATGCCGGGCGAATCTCGGCGTCCTTGCCGCGGGCAGGCCAAAGCTTGTCGTATCGAGTCTTTTCGTATCAAGGCTTTCGATGGAGTGCGACACGTGCCTCTCCGAGATGGCGAGGCTCTTTCTATCGGGGTAGGCTTGCGGCAGCCTTGATCTGCCGCAAAGGGGCCGGACTAATAGTCGCCGGGGTTCATGATCATCGGGCTTCGTGTATCGGCCGGGGCGAGCGCGCTGCTGGCGCTGTCGCGCAGGAAGCGGTCGAGTGTCGCCTGGATCTTCTCCTTGACCGCATCGGGACCGCGATCGCTCATCTCGGTATGCTGTGCGCCAGTATGGATGATATCGATGCCGCGCGCCTTGGCCTCTTCCGGCGTCGGCAGCACGCCGGGATCGGTTACAAAATGCGGATCCTTCGAGCGGAACGACAGGATCTTCATGTTGTCGCTAAGCACGAATGGCACTCGCAGATTGTCGAGCGTGATCACTTTCGACACCAGCTCCGGGTGCTGATGGGCGACATACATCGAAACGTCGCCACCGTTGGAATGGCCGACGAGCGTGATGTGGTCGTAGTCGGCATTCTCCTGCCGCCGCTTCAACTCGCCCAGGGTGAAGAGGATGTTGGCCTCGCAGCGGATATAGACCTCGCGCCGGCCGACATATTGCTGACCGGCCTTGGTCATCAGCGGCGGATCGCTCGGCAGATCCTGCTGGATGCTGGCGACGAGATAACCGCGTGCGGCGAGCACGTTGGCCAGGAAGGAATATTCAGTGGCCTTGACGGTATTGCCATTGCTGATGATGGCGAGCGGGAGCTTCCAGAGGCCAAGATTGGCCTTGGTCTCGTAGTCGCGCCGTACAGCGATTTCGACCGCAATCGGCCGCTGGCGGACGGCGTCGAACAGGGTCAACACCTCATGGCGGATCGCGAACCGGCTGACGACGAAATACTGGCCGACTCCGAGGACGCAGAGAAACGCCAGAACTGCAAACACCCTTTTCATGGTTCCGTCTCAAATCACTTTTGACTGAACATGGCCATTGGGAACTCCCGGATCGAGCGATCGTGAGCAAGTTACGGGATTAAATTTAGGCAAGGCTGTGCGCCTGGGGTCAAAAAAAGGGCTGCATGTCGGGGGCTACAGCGCGAAGGACAGGGGCGTTTACAGACAACCGCCCTTGCCGCGTTCGGAGCAGAGCCGCAACGCGCTTGACAGCGTAAACAGGAAGCGCGGGCTGCGGCGCTCGTTGTCGGGCGCCCGGTAGCTCAGGGGGACGGCCACGCCGAGATCGGCCTGGAAATCGTCCGGCAGGAAGAACCGCACGCCAGCTCCGGCCGAGGTCAGCGACAGGCCCTCGCTCAGGCGGTAACCGTGGTTCCAGACTGCGCCGGCGTCACCGAAGGCGTAGAGCTGATAGCCGGTCCAGTAGCGGAAATTGAGCTTCTGGTCGAAGCGCAGTTCGAGCGAGCCGGCAAGACCGTTGTCACCGCTGATCTCGGCTGCGCCATAGCCGCGCCCGAAGGCGGCGCCGCCGAGATAGAATTGCTGCGAGGTGAACAGCGGCCGTGACGCCGTCTGGCTCGCAGCCGAGAGCTTGAGCGACCAGACGTCGTTGAGCGTCTGGTAGCGCGTGAACCAGAGGTTCAGCACGGAGAAGTTCGATGACGCGCCGTCGCGCGACAACAGGTCGTCGTCGAAATGCGAGGCACCGAAGATGTCGAGCCCCTGGCGGTAGGTCAGCGTCGCGAAATTGGTGCCGCCGAAATGATCCTGGAGCCGGTAGTCGGCGGTCAGGCTCGCGGTCCTGATGTGGTCGTTGTACCAGGGGCCGTAAAGGTCATGCTCGGACACGTTGCTGAAGGTCGTCGCCGTGGTCAGGGTCAGCGAGGAGGATTGCGACTGCAATGGGACGATGCTGGCACGCAGCTCGAACGCCTCGGTCGTGGTGATGTCGCTGTCGAGGCGGCGGGCATCGCCCGGCCTAACCGCGCTATACAGCACGGACCCGCCGAGACGCACGCCGTCGACACCGACCGGTGCATCGTAGGACAGCCGTGCGAAGCCGAGCTGGCGGGGGTCATTGGCGATGGTCGACAGGTTGACCCCCAGCGTGTCGCCGGGCGTGAGATAGGAATTGAACGCGCCGGTCGCGTAGGTCTGCCACGGACCGACTGATGATGAGCCGAGATTGTCCAGACCGAATGAGGAGAAGACGTGCCATGTCTTCAAATAGACGATGAGGCGGAAGCGGCCGGTTGCACCGCCGATCTCCTCCAGTGCGGTATCGGTGATCCGGACGCCAGGTCTGCCGCCAATGAGAAAGAGCTGGCGTTCCAGCGTTGCTAGGCGCGACGGTTGCTCGGCCAGAACCGGCCCAAGCATCAGTCTAACGCCGAACTGCTCGGCGCCGTCGCCTTTCAGCTCTGCCTGCACGATGGCGCCTTCGATCACCTGGATCCGGAGCAGGCCGTCGGCAATGTCCTGCGGCTGCACGATCGCACGGCTCAAGTGAAAACCATCGGCGCGGTAGAGATCACTGATCGCGCCGGCGATCGCGGCGAGATCCGCCTGCGAAACCTTCTTGCCGACATAGGGCTGGTAGACCGCGGCGATGCGATCGCGGGAAATGGCCCGGGCTCCGCTGACCTCGATGCCGCGCAGCACGAACTGAGGCTTGGTATCGCCGCCGGTGTTGGGCTGGTCGACTGTCGGGAGCCTGACCGGCGGACGGTTCAGCGATTCCCGCTCGGTTTGGTTTTCAAAATATTTCTGAGGTTGGCGCGGATCGAACCCTGGCTGGTTCGCCTGCTGCGCGAAAGCCTGAGGAACTCCCGCGAAGATCGGCGCCAACAGCACCGCTGTGGTAACGAGATGCCGCTTCCCAACGCGCGCGACTCGCTTGTCCCCGTAGTTTGACGGAGATGCGCCCGTGAAGCGGTAAGGGTTCGTTAGCCACATGATTTTTCATAGTTTTTTATGGTCAACGAATGGTTAACGCGACCGGTCCGGTGGCCGCTTCCTGCTAATCCTATGTTGAGTGATTTCGGATACCCCTCAAGGCCGGCTGTAACGGGGACTGAGGATCGTCATGCTGAGCAAAATTGGAATGCGGTGCGCCTTGGCGGCTGCGCTGATCCTGGGAACGGCCTCCGTCGCATCCGCCGCGGACGATGGCGTCTGGTCGGTCGGCAAGGCCAGCGGCGAGGTCTGGGTCGCCACCAGCGGCGCGCAGCAGGTTTCGCTGAACCAACAGGAGGCACTCAAGCCCGGCGATACCATTCGCACCGGACGAAATGGCCGCGTGCTGCTCGTCCGCGGCGAGGAAACGATCCTGATCTCTCCCAACTCGGTGGTGGGTTTACCGACCGAGAGCAAGGAAGGCCTTTCGACCACCATCATCCAGCAGGCAGGTTCGATCCTGCTCGAGGTCGAGAAGCGCAACGTCAAGCATTTCGAGGTCGAGACGCCCTATCTCGCCGCTGTCGTCAAGGGAACGCAGTTCAGCGTTACCGTGAATGCGGGCAGCACCAAAGTCGGCGTGCTCCGCGGCCAGGTCGAGGTCTCCGACTTCAAGACGGGACAGATCGCCCAGGTCCTGCCGGGGCAGGCCGCCACCGTCTTCGAGCATGGCAAGCCCGGCCTTTCTCTCAGCGGCTCCGGGACCTTCAATCCGATCGAGCACGGCAAGCCGCGCGCCTCGAGCATCGAGCGCGTCCCCGTGCCGAAATCGGGCCTGTCGGCCCAGCGCAACGCCGCGAACGGCCATGCGATCCATGCGCTCGGTCCGATCGACAAGGGCGCCAAGGCGGCCGCCGCGCCCAAGCCATCGCAACAGGCGGCCGGAGCTCACGCGCCCAAGGGCGGTGCTGCCAAGGCTGATGCTGCAAAGCCCGGCGTCGTGCGCATCTCGAGTTCGCTGGGCGAGGTCAAGCTGAACGTCCACAAGGTCACGCACGGGCTCGCCCACGGCGGCGGTGCCCCCGGACAGGCGCGCAACTCTTACGCCAGCACCGAGACGGTCTGGGGCGACTCGAAAGCGGGCACAACGGCATCCAACGGCACCGCCCAGACTGCGGTGACCACGAGCAGCGGCGTGACGGCTGGCACCAGTTCGTCGGCTGCGAGCACGACAATAGCCGCCACCACGGCCGGTGCATCCAGCGACGGCTCTGGCGGCGGCAACGGAGACTCCGGTGGCAAGACCAAACCGGACAAGGGCAAATCCGGTAACGGCAATTCCGGCAGTGGGAATTCCGGCAATGGTAACGGCAACAACGGCGCCACCGGTAACGGCCGGGGTAACAACGGCAACGGCAACGGCAATGGCGGCGGCAACGGCAGCAATGGTCACGGCAATGCCCTTGGCCACAACAAGCACTGAGGCGATGTCTTAGGGGATGAGGGGGCGCACCTGCGGAAGCGGGTGCGCAGGAGGATCGGGTGGGACGCTTTCGGCCGCATATTCTTGTCGTGACAGCGCTGGCGATCGCGCTGTCCACGGGGTGGCATGGTGCGCTTCGCAACGCGCTGACCGACCTGCGGTTCGCCTGGCAATCGCGTGCCGCGACCGGCAATGTCGTCGTGGTGGCCATCGACGCGCCCTCGATCGATCAGATCGGGGTGTGGCCCTGGCCGCGCCGGCTGCACGCGGAACTGTTGCACAGGTTAGAGGCCGCGGGGGCGCAGGACGTCGCTTTCGACGTCGATTTCAGCTCGCCATCCGATCCGGCCTCCGACGAGGCTTTCGTCAAAGCGCTGCGTGAGGCCGGGGGCTCGACCATCCTGCCGTCCTTCAAGCAGCCCGCGCCGAATGGCGGCGCAGCTCACATCAATCGCCCCCTGAAGCCGTTCGGCAACCAGTCGTGGCCGGCGCTGGTCAATGTCGCGATCGAATCCGACGGGCTCGTTCGCCGCTATCCGTTCGGCGAGAAGCTCGGCGAGGCCGTGATGCCGTCGATGGCCGTCGTGCTGGCCGGGCAGGACGCCAATCGGCGGCCGCCTTTCCTGATCGATTTCAGCATTCGGGCGGGCTCGGTTCCGAGTGTCTCCTACGTCGACGTGCTCCGCGGCGAAACCGCCACTCTCGACAAGCTGAGAGACAAGAAGATCATCATTGGAGCGACGGCGCTCGAACTCGGCGACCGCTTCAGCGTTCCGAATGGCCGCATTATCTCCGGACCCATCCTCCAGGCGCTGGCAGCGGAATCGATCCTCCAGAACCGGATGCTGCGCTGGACCTCTGATACCGGCATGATCCTGGGTCTCGCTGGGATCTGCCTGCTGATGGTGTATTCGTGGCGCCGCTTGGGACCGGGAATTCGCGCCGCAATCCTGATCTCGGTCGGGGCGGTTTTCGAGCTGTTGGCGGTCCTCGTGCAGGCAAGATGGCCCTTCATCATCGACACATCGCTGTTCCACATCGCGATTGTCGCCTATCTGACGGCAATTGCACTCGACGAAATCGATTTCCGAGGTCTCCTGGGGCGCATCGCCGAAAGCCGCTTTCATCGTATCGCGATGTCACTCGGCGATGGCCTCATCTGCACCGACGAAGATCAGCTCATCACCGTGTGGAATCCCGGCGCCAGTGCGATCTTCGGCTATCTGCCCGCCGAGATCATCGGCCGCCCGTTCGAAACGTTGTGCGCCGTGGCGGGGGACGGTGACGCGAGGCCGTCCATGCGCGACGCCGCGCGCCAGGCACTCCTGGTCCCTGGCGGGGCGGTCGTCGTCGAGTTCGAAGGGCGGCGCAAGAACGGTGAAACCTTCCCGGTCGAGGCGAGCTTCTCGGGCTGGCAGGGAACGGACGGCTTCCAGTACGGAGCCATCCTGCGCGATATCTCGGTCCGCAAGCGTGAGGCCGAACGCGTCAGATATCTCGCCGAGTACGACGCGCTGACCGGTCTTGCCAACCGCAACACGCTGCATGCAGGACTGGTCGGCATGATCGCGGATGCGGGGCAGCGCCCTTGCGAGGTCGCGCTGCTCGTGATCGGGCTCGACGGCTTCCAGAGCATCAACGACATGCTCGGTCATTCCGCCGGAGATCTCGTGCTGCAGGCGGTCGCTGGTCGCCTGAGAGCCGAGGCGTGCGGCGCTGTCGTTGCCCGGCTTGGCGGAGACGAATTCGCCATTGCGCGCAAAGGCGCCGATGGCGACGAGCCGATCGCGGAGTACGCCGAGCGCATGGCGCGCGCCTTCGAAGCGCCGCTTGCGACCGGCACGCGGCAGCACCGCGTCAGGCTCAGCATCGGCGTCGCCATCCATCCGGAAGGTGGCCACAACGCCGACGATCTCCTGAGCAATGCCCATCTCGCTCTGAGCAAGGCAAAGCTGACGCGGCGCGGCGGCCATGTGATCTTCGAGAGCGCGATCCGGGAGGAGCTGGAGAACCGGCTGACGCTGGAAAGCGAATTGGCACTTGCCGCCGATCGCGGCGAGTTCGAGCTGTTCTATCAGCCCCAGGTTCGCCTGATCGACGCCAGCCTGGTCGGGGCCGAAGCGCTGATCCGTTGGCGGCATCCCGTGCGCGGCTACGTTTCGCCCGGAGAGTTCATGCCCGTGGTCAATAGCTCGGCCCTGTCCGAGCGGATCGGCAACTGGGTGATGGAGACCGCCTGCCGGCAGGCACGCGCCTGGGAATTGTCCGGCGACAGCGTGCGCGTCGCGATCAATTTGTCGCCCTCGCAGTTGCACTCCGGCGATTTGGCGCATTCGGTTGCGGGGATGCTCGAAGCGACGGGGCTCACGCCGTCGCTGCTGGAGCTCGAGGTCACCGAGGACATCCTGCTTCATGACGAAGCCCGCGTGCTCGACATGTTCAAACGCATCCAGCAGCTCGGCGTCCGCGTCCTGTTCGACGATTTCGGTACCGGGTATGCGAGCCTGAGCTATTTGAAGAAGTTTCCGCTCGACGGGCTCAAAATCGACCGCTCGTTCGTGCTCGGTCTGCTCGCGGATTCCGACGATGCCGCGATCGTCGGGTCGACCATCGGTCTCAGCAAACAGCTCGGTCTCACGGTCGTGGCCGAAGGCATCGAGAACCGCGCGACGGCCGATTTCCTGGTGAGCATGGGATGCGAGGAAGGCCAGGGCTATTTCTTCGGCCGTCCGATGCCGGCGGAAGCATTCGAGCGGCAATTCTTCGCAGCCGAGTGCGCCGCCGTCAGTGCCGCCTGAACACTTGAGCTTCGCGATCAAGATCCCATAAGGTCGCTTTCAACAGCCACTTCTGAGCGATGCGAAGCAGATCTACTGCTACGAGGAGCGCTGATCACGAATCGGGAGCGCGAGCTGGGCCCCTAGATGATGCGCTGATGTTGTACGCGGAATAATTCGGAAGAGTCGCCGCGGACGTCGCGACGACTCTTCAGTGGTCACAGCACATTAGGCGACTTGGCCCTTTCACGGGCTGCTTCGACTGCATCCATCCCGGTCTGCCTGATTCGATCCAGAGCCTCGCCGCCGGTATCGGAGACCTCTGCTAACAGCGTGTCGGAGTTTTCGCGCAACGCCTGCGAGACGGCACCAACACGGGTGTTCAGGTCGGCCTTCACAGCATCGCTGGTCTCTCCGACATACTCATTCTCAATGTCGGTGGTTCTAAATGCCCCTGCGACTGCGGCGCCAATGGCCAAGCCGACGACGCCAAGCACCAGCGGTTGCTTTTCGAGCACATCAGACAATGACGACTTTGCTTTTGAGACGGCTTCGCCGCCCGGAATCTGGTCGCGCACTTTAGCGAAGCCGTCCCGCGCCATCTCTAGGCCGTCCTCGAACTGAGCCCTCATCTTGTCCGCGGTTCCTGACAGAACGCCGGATCCAGCGTCCTTGGCTGACTGCAACGTGTCTTCGCCATCGAGGGACCCTATGTGATCCATTTCGGGCGCCGTGGGCGGCGCCGCAGTGCGCTGGATCGCCGATGCCGCAGTCCGCATCGTGCTCACCCCGCCATCGACCACACCGGACGCGGCGGCCGCCGTCGACCGAGCTGCGCCCTTGATCCTGTCTTCACCAGCCATAAGCCACAGCGCGCCGCCTCCAATTAGAACGGCGGCAAGGGGATTTTCCTTGGCCGCTGCGACCAGATTGTCGAAAAAGCCGGTTTGCGTGCTCCTCATCGGACCATTCCCTTCACGGTGTCCTTGTCCTTTTCCAGCTGCCGGATGGTCTCCCGCGGCGCAAGATTACGGGCGTCCATCCGATTGATGCCGACCGCAAACAGCACGCCCGCAATGGCGCCAGCGAGGATCGCGGATGTCAGGTAGGAAAGCGGTTGCGACCATCCCGCGGAGATCAACGCCGCCGACAATGCGAACAGCGCCATCACAATGGCGGGGGTCACCAGAAGGGCGCCACCGGCAATGAAGCCTGCTGCTCCCGTTATCTTCTGCACTCTGTCGCTGAGTTCAGCCTTGGCCAAGTCGATTTCGTTCTGGAACAGCTTGGCGAACTGCCCCATCGCGTCCGCTACAAGCGTGGAGATGGTCCGAAGATCGTTCTGGCTTGTCTTGATATCGTGCTGAATGGTCATGATACGCTGCCGCCTTTGAAGGACGTCGTTCGCTGCGGATTGTTGCCGGATACCGATGAGCCCTGCATGGAAGCCTGCCCGGCTCCCGTGGAAGACGTGCTTCCGCGCCACGTGTCGCCCTGCGTCGACGACGTTCCACTACTCATCCCAGGTCGCGATGAAGGCGAGTCACCGCCGGAGGCCTTCAGGAAACGGACGGCGGCGAAACCGGCGAGCACCGAAACGCCAAGGAAAGCGGCAGGCTGACGCTTTGCGAAATCGGTTGCGCCATCGAGGAGATCGCGGAAGCTGCCGTTGCGGATCTTCTCGGCGGTATCTTCAACATAGTCCGCGGCGGAGTTGATGCCGCGGGCGGCAAAAGGCACATCGCTCTCGAAGGCGCGAGCCGCTTCCCGAACATTGCCGGCAAGTCGCTCAATGAACTCGGCTCCAGTCCGCTGCTGCTCGCGTGCCTGGCCGCGAATCTGGTCCATGGTCCCCGAAGCGAGGTCCTTGGCCGCATCCCCGGCTTCCTTGAACTTGTCCTGGGCGATGTCAGCGGTTGCCCGGAAGGCCTCGTCGGCCCGCTGCTTCACAGTCGCTCCAGCCTCCGCCATTTGGTCCTTCAGGTTCTTCGGAGAACCCGCGTTCCGATCTTCATTTGAATTCGTGCCTCTGCTCAGGTCTAGATCGCTCATGGTGTGTTCCTTCAGGTATTGGAATTGCGGGAGGGATTGAAAGCGGCTCCGACGACGTCGTCGGCGGCTGTCTTGAGCGAGTCAGCGAGGTTCTGAGTCATGCGGCTGGCATGCTCACCGAGGCCGGCCTCGGCGACTCTGCTTGTTGCCGCGTCGGCTGCCGACATTGCGGCATCTTTGGCGGCGTCAAATCCGGACTGAGCGGCCTCGGCGGCGGCCCGCTTCACGCCGTCGCTCGCCTGGCTCATGGCCTTGGCTTCAACCTTGGTTTCCGGAAGAGCGGCTGCGATAATGGCTCCGATCGCCACCCCAAGACCGGCGATTAGCGCGGCATTATCGCTAATGATCGCGCGAGCTTGTTCGGGCGCCCTTCCGGCAGCGTCCTTGGCTGCGGAGGCACTGTCCTTCGCCGCATCCACCCCGCTCTTGAGCTTTTCGCCAATCGTCTCGGCGGCCTGGGAGGCCCGTGCGCGTAAATCCGCCGCGAGACCGGCAGTCGAATCTTGCGCCTCGTCGGCCATGCTCGCGGCCTGATTGCGGGCGGAAGATAGTTGATCCCTGAGATCGCCTTGCATGGCGCGCGCTCGATCCGCCATCTCCTCGAAAACCTCGTTCGCCTTGTCCATCGCAGGGCCGGAAACCTCGGCGGCGCGGTCTCGCACGGTTTTCGAGGTGAGCGCCAAGCCGGCACCGATCATCAAAAGCGGCAAGGGGACACCACGCGCCAAGCGTAGGAGTGGAACCACCACGGCGGTCCCGGCGGCCACGCTCCGCATCGGGTTGTCCATAACTTGCTGTTTCAGTCCGTCCACCCAGCTCTTTGTCGTGTGGGTGACATAGTCGGATACTTCCGACTTGATGTGCTGCGGCGACACCTTATGGCGGATGTCCTCGGCCGTCTCCGAGACCTGCTCTTTCAGCCGATCGACCGTAGCGGCCAACTCAGCGCGACTTCGCTCGGACTCACGCCTCAATTCTTCCACGGACCGCGTCATCACATCCCTCTCTCGCTTTTCGGATTTCTTGTATTCAAACTCACGGTTTTTTGAATTGTTCCTATGAGCCGCTTCGCAGTGGATTCGATCCACAGAGCGCACCTGGGATGGGCGAGAGCGCGACCTGATCTTCGTCAAAGTCGAGACCGCAATACAACTCAGGAGCCATTAGCGGCAGCTGCGATAGGAGTAGATATCAGCCAACGGGCGCAGGTGGCCTTATGGTCTACCCCACGTGCGGCCCGGGGCGTCGACCGTCGTCCGTGGTGTGCACCGCTACTGCAAGCCCTTCTTGTCATAAGCAGCAATTCTAGTGCCGAAGAGGATCGAAAGAGCCGGAGCTGTGATTGAGGACCCAACTGGCTGAGCGCCAGGAACGAACCAGCTGAACGACAGCCGATCTCCGGTCAGGAAGAGTGGCGCACATGAGCTCTGGACGATCGCCCAGCGGCATCTAGTCAGCTTCTGGACTCGCCGGATCGGGGGCAGAAATCTGCAGTCCCGCCTCGTTGAGAGCATCCGCAATTTGCTTCGCGAGCAGCTTGGCTTCTTCAATTCCTATTTTTGCGTCTGGGTAATGTGCAAAAAATGCGCAAATGGTCGTGGAGATAATCGTATTCACCTGGTGCGGATCAATCATTCTACGGCACTCGAAAATGCCGCTGCTTATCGCGCGACAATTAGGATGAGATCAGTGAGGAAAAGTCCGGCTCTCATTGCGATGATGATCCCAATCGCGGCAGGTCCGCCTCTTTCTGCGGTGACCGAAAGGGACACGCCTGCTGGGTGTTTCTGAAAGAACGCAATCCCACTCCCAGAAGCGCTATTTGCCCCCAACGCTAAAAGACGTTGTGCGGAAGCTCTCAGGCGCCAAGCCGAAGTGGGGCAAGTTTGATGTCTTTCTAGCGCCGACGTGCCACCGCGACGCCGAACAGGAAAGCAACGAACAGGCTGGCAAGCGGTGCTTCGCGCGTGATCGCGGCGACGGTCGCGAGGGGTTTTCCGGGCTTGCGCGCGTCGTCGATTGCGGAGGTCATGCGGTCGACAGCTGCGTGCAGGCCACCTGCGACTTCACCGATGGTGCGGGATACGTCCGTCGCGACATCAATGGCGCGCTCGGCCATGCCGGGATGTGAGGTGGACTGCGGGATCTCCGTGCTCAAGTGCGCGACCTCCGGGCTGATCAAGTGACGGAGGCCGATACCTTTGGCTATCCGCGCGAGCGCTCGTTCTGAACAGCGGGTCGCATGACCTTTGGCTATCCGCGACAGGCGCCGTGGTTTTACGGCGGGTACCGGCCTTGCATGAGCAATTCGGCGCGCGGGCTTTTGTTCCGAGACGATGCGCCCCCCGGGCCGACCGCCCCCGTGAAACGACGGATGCGAATCTCTGTTAGGCTGGCTCAATCTTGCTGATCTCAGGAGACAGCTGTGACCGACCGGACCACGACGGATCGAGCCCGGCGCATCGCCTTGCTCGGCGCTCCCATCGACATGGGGGCTTCGCAGCGCGGTACCCTGATGGGCCCTGCGGCGCTCCGCACCGCCGGCCTTGCGACATTGCTCGAGAGCCTGGATTTCGAGGTCGTCGATTACGGCGATCTCTCGGTGGCCGAGCTCCGGGACCTCGCAGACAGGCCCCCCGACAAAGCCAATCACTACCGCGAAATTCAGCGCTGGACGCGCGTCCTGAGCCGCAGAGGCTACGAGATCGCAAAAACCGGCGCGCTGCCGATTTTTCTCGGCGGCGATCACACGCTGTCGATGGGATCGGTGAATGCCATGGCGCGTCACTGGCAGGAGCGCGGACGCGAGCTGTTCGTGCTCTGGCTCGATGCACATGCCGACTACAACACGCCGGAGACGACGATCACCGCCAACATGCACGGCATGTCGGCGGCATTCCTGTGCGGCGAACCCGGCCTCGACGGATTGCTCGGCGATGATCCCCGTGCCCCGATCGGTCCCGATCGGCTTGACCTGTTCGGCGCGCGCTCAATCGATAAGCTCGAAAAGGAGTTGATGCGCACGCGCCGGATCAGGGTTGTCGACATGCGCCAGATCGATGAGTTCGGCGTCGCCGTGCTGATCCGCCGCGTCATCGAGCGCGTCAGGGCCAGCAACGGCGTGCTGCATGTCAGCTTCGATGTCGATTTTCTCGACCCCTGCGTCGCACCCGGAGTGGGCACGACGGTGCCGGGCGGCGCGACCTATCGTGAGGCGCATCTGATCATGGAGCTTCTGCACGATTCCGGCGTGGTCGGATCAGTCGACATCGTCGAGCTCAATCCGTTTCTCGACGAGCGTGGCCGCACCGCGCGCACCGCGGTCGAACTGATCGGCAGCCTGTTCGGCCAGCAGATCGCCGACCGGCCGACCCCGAGCAATGCGATCGCGCCGGGCGAGTGACGGACGAGCCGTTTGTGCATTGCGAAGAAGAGAACTGCCGTCGCCGCCACCGGATTTAGATCAGTCCAGATGGAAATCGCCTGTTTTTGAAGCAGGTGCGAATTGCAAATGCTCGTCGCAGAATGTTTCATGCGGGTCGCGCTTCAGCCGAGGATCCGCAAATGAGCCGCACGTTCGATGCCGACGACAAACCCGCGGGGACGACTCGCCGCCGCTTTCTGCGCGGCGGTGCTGCGGTGGCGGGTGGTACCGTCCTGGGCGCCCGCGCATCGGTTGCCGCCGAGACCGACAACCTTCCACCCAACATTCCCGAATGGATGAAGGCGCCCGGCGAACCGATGGGAAGCCAGCCCTACGGCGCGCCGTCACCGTTCGAAAAGGGCGTCGTCAAGAACATCTCGAAGACGCTCAAGCAGTACATCTCGGCCTCCAGCCGGACGCCATTGCAGGAGCTCGATGGCATCATCACGCCGAACGGACTGTTCTACGAGCGTCATCATGGTGGCGTTCCGACCATCGATCCGGCCCAGCACCGGTTGATGCTGCACGGGCTGGTCGAGCGCCCGCTGATTTTTACAATGGACGATCTCAGGCGTTTCCCGTCGGAATCGCGCGTCCACTTTCTCGAATGCTCCGGCAATCCCGGCTACAGCAAGCCTTACGGCAAGACCGCGTCGGACCTTGTAGGTCTGGTCAGTTGTGCAGAATGGACCGGCGTCAGCCTCAAGCTGGTGCTCCAGGAGGCCGGATTGAAGCCGGATGCCAAATGGATCGTCGCCGAAGGTGCCGACGCGGCTGCGCTGACGCGCAGCATCCCGATCGAGAAATGCCTTGAGGACGCCATGCTGGTCTACAGCCAGAACGGGGAGCGGCTGCGTCCGCAGCAGGGCTATCCGCTGCGGCTGTTCCTGCCGGGCTTCGAGGGCAATATGAGTGTGAAGTGGCTG
Source organism: Bradyrhizobium sp. 17 (assembly GCF_023073515.1). Taxonomy (NCBI): domain Bacteria; kingdom Pseudomonadati; phylum Pseudomonadota; class Alphaproteobacteria; order Hyphomicrobiales; family Nitrobacteraceae; genus Bradyrhizobium; species Bradyrhizobium sp. 17. Next base: position 62,649 of record NZ_JADPJQ010000047.1, read on the forward strand.
CGGCGCCTGCATGTGACTGCGGAGCCGGTTTACTCGCGCGAGGAGACCTCGAAATACACAGACCTGCTGCCGGACGGCACCGCGCGTGAATTTTCGTTCTACATGGAGGCGAAGTCGATTATCACGAGGCCCTCCGGCGGCCAACGCCTGGGCGCGCCAGGCTTCCACGAGATCACGGGCATCGCCTGGAGCGGGCACGGCAAGATCGCGCGCGTCGAAGTGTCCGTCGACGAGGGAAAGAGTTGGCAAAGCGCGCAATTGCAGGAGCCGGTGCTGACGCGTGCGTTGACACGCTTTCGCTTGCCCTGGCAGTGGGACGGAAAGCCTGCCGTGATCCAGAGCCGTGCCATTGACGAAACCGGCTATGTGCAGCCGACTCTGGCCGAGCTGCTCGCGGTGCGCGGCGAGCACTATTTCTACCACAATAACGCGATCTGGCCCTGCCGCATCGCGGCTGACGGCGAGGTGACCAATGCGCTGGCGTGAGACTTGCGGCATTGCTGTCGTCATTGTGCTGTGTACGTTTCCGAGCGGAGCGCAGGCGCAGACCTCGTACGGCCTCGGACGGCCCGCGACGGCTGCGGAGATTGCGGGCTGGAATATCGATATCGGACGCGACGGCAGCAATCTGCCGAAGGGAAGCGGCTCGGTGAGCCAAGGGCGCGAGGTGTTCGCCCAGCAATGTGCATCATGCCATGGCGATAAAGGCGAGGGCGGGCTCGGTGACCGGCTCGTCGGTGGGCAGGGCACGATCGCAACGCCAAAGCCGATCCGTACGGTCGGCAGCTATTGGCCGTATGCGCCGACGCTGTTCGACTACATCCGCCGCGCGATGCCGCAGAACGCGCCGCAATCGTTGAGCGATGAAGAGGTTTATGCGGTGTCCGCCTACATCCTGAACCTGAATGGACTGGTCGGAGCGGATGCGACGCTCGATGCCAAATCGCTTGCAGCGGTCAAGATGCCGAACCGCGACCGGTTCGTCGGCGACGCGCGGCCGGATGTGAAACACTGAGCGCCTTGGGGCGACCAGGTTCCCGTATCCGCTTGGAACTTGCCTTGGCCAAGGGCGGAACTCGCAGGACGCGATTGCATTAACCTGTGAGAGGAAAAGCCTATGGATTCCACGATGGCAACGGATCGCTTCGCAAACTCCATGTCCTCAGCGCTTCGCCATCCCGGCGTAATCGCGTTGATTGTGGCCGCGTTGACGATTGCTGCGATGCTCATCGTCGATCACGGACCATGGAATCGGGCCAAAACGCAGCCCGCCCATGTTGCGATGTACGCAACCACGGGTGAAGCCGCGCGGGCCGCAGGTGCCAAAATTCTCCCGACCGAACCGCACTCCCCGATCGAGCCGGAGCGGCCGGGGCCGAAGACGTCCCCAACCGTCAATCCAGTGACGCCGTAAGACGCTCTAGCCCTTCCGGCCGTAGTTGAGCAATCCGCCGGTGGTCTTCGGCGGATGCGCGCGCAGGGCTTCCTCGTTCGGATCGGTGCCCCAGCCGGGCCGGTCCGGAATGACCAGATGGCCGTTCTGAATGTCGGGCTCATGCGTGAACAGTTCGCGGTCCCACGCCAGGCGATCGATGTCGATCTCCATGATGCGCAGGTTCGGCACGGCGGCGCAGAAATGCGCGTTCATCATCGAACAGAGATGGCCGTAGAAATTGTGCGGGGCAACGTTGACTTCGAACGCTTCCGCGGCGGCTGCGATCTTCATCGACTGCCAGACGCCGTTCCAGGGCGTGTCGATGATCGCGACGTCCATGGCCTGCTCGCGAAAATAGGGCAGGAATTCCCGCAAGCCCAATAGCGTCTCGCAGGACGAGATCGGATGCGGGCTTTGCCTGCGGATGTAACCGAGCGCTTCCGGATTGAAACTGTCGATCTCGATCCAGAACATGTCGAGGTCCGCGATGGTGCGCAGGATCTCCAGATAGCCCTCCGTCTTGGCGTTGAAGTTGCAGTCAAGCAAGATGTCGACGTCGGGGCCTGCACCGTCCCGGATCGCTTCCAGATGCATGCGCAGATCGCGCAGGATTTTGCGATCCACGTTGATCTCGGGAGCGAAGGGCGAGCCGAAGCCCGGTCGCCAACCGGTCGGTTTGCCGTCATCATAGGAGAAGATGTTGGTTTTGAGCGCGGTGAACTTCTTCTCGCGGACCTCGCGTCCGATTGCCTTGACGCCGTCGAGGTTCTCGATCGGCGGCTTGTACCAGGACGGGTGATTGATCCGCCACGTTGCGCAATGCGACCAATAGACCCTGACATGGTCGCGGATCTTGCCGCCGAGCAGTTCGTAGCAGGGCACACCAAGACATTTCGCCTTGGCATCGAGCAGCGCATTCTCGATCGCCCCGAGCGCCTGCGCCACCACGCCGCCGGCGGCGGGACGCGTGGCCGCGAACAGTTCGGCGTAGATGCGCTCGTGCCGGAAAACGTTCTGCCCGACGACGCGGGCAGACAGGCGCTGGATCGCAGCACCGACGCCGGGCGAGCCGAAGCCCTCGTCGAACTCGCTCCAGCCGACGATGCCGTCCTCGGTTGTCAGCTTGACGAAGTGGTAGTTTCTCCAGCCGGCGTCGCAGGCGAGAATTTCGAGACTTGTTGCTTTCGACGATTTGGTCATGTCGCTCCCTGTTGCCCGGCTGGGCTTTTTTCTTGGCGGGCGCAAGCCCGGGTCCAGCCACGATTGTTAGGCTAACGGCCTTGCGCAGTGAAGCCTGGCGAGGTGTGCAGGGAAGCCCCTTCCGAACGTTCTATTGGAAAACGCGGGGAATCCGGTGGGGACAGCCATGATCTTGCCCGGGATCGTCCTGAAAAGGCGCCATGCTCTGACGTTTTTGGCCACAATCGGGATCGATCTTCCGGCCATGAGATTTCTGGCTGTGATTACGATCCTGGCGCTGCTCACGATGAGTGGGGCCGCCATTTCCGATCAGTTTCTGACGGCCGATCAGCACGTCGCGCACGGGGTGGAATAGCGCGGCGGCGTATACGTTTTTGTCTTGGGGGAGACAGCGATGCTTTCGATCGACCAATTCCTGCGCTTCATCAGCGTGCCGGCTGTGTTCGCGGCCTTCATCATCGCCTCGCAGATCTCGGCAGTCTTGTCGCAAGGCTAGTCAAAGGCTAGTCAGCCCATCAATGACGAGCCGAGCAGGGCGAGCACAGCCAGCGCCATCAACGCGGTGCCGAGCCAGCCCAGCGCGACGAGCCATGACCGGCCCTTGAAGCGACCCATGATCGCCTTGCTCGAGACGATCAGCATCATCATGGCCATGATCGGAACGGCCACGATGCCGTTGAGCACGGCGCTCCAGACCAGCATGTGGATCGAGTCGATGCCGGTGAACCCGAGACCGAAGCCGATGATGGTGGCGGCGGCGATGATGGTGTAGAAGCCGACCGCCTCGTCGGGCTTCGCCTCCAGCGTCGCGCGCCAGCCGAAGATCTCCGCCACGCCGTAAGCGGCCGAGCCCGCCAGCACCGGAATTGCGAGCAGGCCGGTGCCGATGATGCCGATCGCGAACAGGGCGAAGGTGAAATCGCCGGCGAGCGGCCGCAGCGCCTCGGCGGCCTCCGTCGCCGAGTTGATGTTGGTGACGCCATTCGCGTGCAGCACCGAGGCGGTGGTGAGGATGATGAAGAAGGCGATGCCGTTGGAGAGCAGCATGCCGGAGAGGGTGTCGGCCCGGATGCGCGCCAGCTCCGGACTGCCGCCGCGCTTCAGCTCGCGCAGCGGCTTGTCGCGCTTGCCCTGGTTCATCTCCTCGACCTCCTGCGAGGCCTGCCAGAAGAACAGATACGGGCTGATCGTGGTGCCGAGCACGGCGACGACCATCATGAAATAGTCGGCGCTGACATTCGTCTTCGGCCACACCGCCGCGAGCAGCGCCGTGCTCCACGGGATCTTCACGGTGAAGGCGGTCGCGACATAGGCGAACAGCGCCAAGGTGAGGAATTTCAGCACCGGCGAATAGCGCCGATAGGGCAGGAACACCTGCAGCAGGGTCGAGCCCGCCGCGAAGATCAGCGCGTGCTCGTGGTTGAGGCCGCCGATCACCAGCGAGAGCGCCTCCGCCATCGCCGCGATGTCCGCGGCAATGTTGAAGGTGTTGGCGGCGACCAGCATGGCGACGAGCGACAGCACCGCCCAGCGCGGCGCGATCTGCATGACGTTGGCCGCCAGCCCCTTGCCGGTGACGCGGCCGATCCGGGCGCTGACGAGCTGGATCGCGATCATGAACGGCGTGGTCAGAAATACCGTCCAGAGCAGTCCGTAACCGAATTGCGCGCCGGCCTGCGAATAGGTGGCGATGCCGGACGGATCGTCGTCGGCGGCCCCGGTGACGAGACCCGGCCCCAGCCTCTGCAACAGCGACGGTGCGGATTTCGTGGGGCTGACGGCATCGTCGGTCATGGCAGGAGGGGTCTCGGTCGGGGCGCGTCCTTCACAAATGCTAATGAGGGAACAAGGTTCCCGGGCTGCGGGTAAGGCGCGCCTCGCTGATTTCCGAAAAAGCTAATTTCGTTTGACTCGTCGGGCAAAGCACCTGTATAAGTGCATCATCGAAGAATACCCGGTGCAGCGTTGGCACGCATTCCGAGCGCGACCGGACTGCGATGGCCGGCCAGTGCGCAACCCGCGCACCGGCGAGACGTTTGTCTCCTGAGCGCGTGCGGTCGGGACTATTTGATGCTGACGAACATGCCCCAGGCGCCGGCCAGCGCGGCGCCGGCAAAGACGATCAGCGGGTTGTTGCAGAACGCACTGCCATAGGTGCACATGGTGACGCCGAACGAGCCGATCTCGTGATGGCTCGCGGAGTAGAACAGTCCCGACAGT
>NZ_JADPJQ010000047.1:67606-71638 GCF_023073515.1 Bradyrhizobium sp. 17
CGTAATACATCGATGATCTCTCCGGCCCTTGCCCGATTGCGTTGGTCGCAAGGGACATTGTCCAGCATGGCGCGAACCAATTGCATCCTGGCGAACCCGCCCTGCTGCATTTGAACTAAAGTCGACCAATCCCGGGAGATGCCGTCCCAGCGGGCCGCAATCTGAACGTGCGATCGGGGCCAGAACATCTGCGCGGGAACTGTTGGACGCGCTCTCCATTAACGAACACGAACAGTCGGACCAATCGAGGGGAGTGGCCCATGGGCACCGAGCGGATGCACCCTCCGCGCTACTGGCGGATGCGGGCGGAAGAATTTCGCACCAAGGCGGACAATTGCGAGTACCCCGAGACGCGGGACGTGCTGCGCAAGGTGGCGCAAAATTACGACGAACTGGCCCGCCGCGCCGCGCGCATCTGCACCGTCGAGAGCCTGGACGAACTGCGGGGGGGGGCGCCAACAGCAAGCCGGTTTGATCGTTCAGGGCAAACCCGCTTGATGGTTCACGACGAAGCCGATGATCGGCGGGCGCGATCATGGGGCGTCTAGGCCGTCGCTTCCATCAGAAGCGCTGCCCGTGCGATTTGGAACGAATGTCCACTTTGCTACTTAGGAACTCAGTCCTCCAACGAGGGATGAGATGAGCAGCGAACAGCAAGCAGGCCCGGCAACGAGGCCGGATCAGCATTACAAGCCGGGGCCGGCGTGCCCCAAATGCGAGAGGGGCACGCGCTGCCTGACCTCGATCTTCGACGTGAGGCGCGATTGCTCGATCCTGATCTATCGGTGCGATTCGTGCCGCGAGGACGTCTGGATTTGAGCGCGCGCCGTCGTCGGCCCATCTGCGGGACGCCCCGTCGGAGATCTCATAGCAATCTCGGATAGGAACTTCGCGGGTTTCGCCCGCTTGTCGCCTGCATCGACCACGCAGGCGAGACAGCTACTAATCATGCAATCACGCTACCCGTTGTTGAAGAAGTGGACAGCGGAAGAGCACGAGCGGCTGAAGGCGTTGGCCGAAGCGGGCTCGCGGCCGGACGAGATCGCCGGCGAGCTTGGTCGCAGCGAAGCGGCAGTGAGGGTGCGCGCCTGGCAGCACGGCATCGCGCTGCGCCTCGTCACGCAGAAGCGCGGACCCTGGGTCGAAGGCGGGCATCCCGCCCTGTGTTCACTTGTGAACGGTCCTCAATCGTCTCTCGACGTACTCTGCGAATGGGCAGCAACACGGGAGCTTGTCATGCTCACCCGCGAGGACTTCGAGACGGATCTCGACCGGCAGAAAATGCACCAGCTCGATGCAAGCCAAACGACACGACAATTGCTGCGCCGTTCGCGGGAGCAGATCGCGGCATCGATCTCACTGCTTCAGCAGCAAGTTCCGAAGATCTGGCACCCTCAACCTCCAGAACGATAGAAACCTCTTCCGCCGTTCCCGCGTTTGCGCGCATGGCGGATCAAGACACCAGGCAGCGGCCGATTTGTGCTGCGTGCAACAAACCCATGACATTCATCGACGCGGTGAGTTCACCGGACGGCGCGATGGCCATCTTCCGGTGTTCCGGCTGCAACAAGCTGTCTTGGGAGAAGCCCAGGCAAGATCAAAACTAGGCCGTCGAAAAGAAACGGCCCCAGCCCGGGGGGCGAGCTGAGGCCGTGGGGGGGCGCCGGTCGTGCATCCGGACCGACGCGCGAATAACTTTTTGATCCCAAAAGCTGTTCCTATTTCAGGCGAGCGTGGACATCGCGCGCCCCGATGAAACACGCCTGAAACAGTTCTGAAGCCTGATTGTCTCGAACGCCCCGCCGGCTGCGTCCGACCAACCTAGCGAAAAGGAGATCATCATGATCCAGGTTGGCTCGAAGGAAGAAGTCGCGTTTTTGCTGGCGCTGTTCGGCACCCACACCCAGCCGGTCAAGCGGCCGGCGAAATCACGGCAGGCGTGAGGCGCTGGTCCCATACCAGGCTTGGCCGAATGCCAGAGCCTCTTGCGGCTTCTGATCGCAAGGGGCGACCCGAAGGCCATCCCGCTCGCGACAGGCGCCATCGATCAATATCTGAACACCGCGCCGGTGTGCATGCGCGGCCGTAGCCTGCGCGTGCTCCAGCGCGACGCGCTCGACCAGCATGGCACTGCGGTCGGCGTGCAGCGCTCGTTCGCGGAAACGGTGGATGCCTACATCGTCGGGAAGCTTGCGGAGGAGTGAGGGGGCCGAATGTCGTTTCGCCCTGTCGCTTTCGGCTTCCTGAAGAGGCACGAACGCGGTAGGAACCGCGAAGTTCCCGGAACCCATTGATCTCCCATAGATTTTTTCGCGACTTCCGGAAACCTTTGTCCGCTTCGGACCTATTAGGGCAAAGGATGCTGCAATGCCCCGATATTATTTCGATCTGCGCGACGACACCGGTGTAGCGCTCGACGAGGAAGGCTTGGAGCTGGCCAGCTGGCGCGCCGTTCAGGCGGAAGCCGCCAAGTCGGTCGCGGACATGGCGCGCGATGCTATCCTCTCCGCGCCTGCCGCGGGCGGCAGGCAGACGATGGCGATCGACGTTCGCGATGCCAAGGGTCCCGTGATGCAGGTCAAGTTCTCGTTCGCCATCGAGACCTTCAGGACGCCTGCGGCATCACGCGATCATTGACGCGTGAGAACGCCCGGCGGGGATTGCTCGGGCTCGAGTACGGCGATCTTGCGGCCGAGCTGCCAGACCTCGACCTTGCCGTGCTGCGTGAACTGCTGCGCGAAGGTGAGGGCGTTCGCATCCGACGCGGCCTCGAACGCTTCGGCCGATCGGAACACGCCGTTGTCGCCGACCAGGTAAGCGCGATATTGCTGGGTCATGTCGGTGGCCTCAGCCCTGGCGATTGCAGCCAGGCGGCAATATGCATGGCGGTCTCGTCCTGCCGCGCCTGGCGCAGCAGCATCTCGCGGCGGCGCCCCGGCGCGAGCGTGCGCGCCTCCTCGCGCAGCCGCGCGGCCTCCGCGGCGAGCCGTTCGTCGAGTGTCGTGGTCTGCTTGAATCGTCGTCGCTTCTGCATGCACGTCTCCCTCGTTCGCGTGGGGCGGGAGCAATTTCGGCGGTCTCATCACCCGGTCGATGGCAACTGCCTTGCGGTGATGGATCAATCCTCGCGCTTCTGGCGGCGAGAGGAAACATCATATGATATGTTGGCGGATTTAATTGCGCGAGTAAATTCAGCCACTTGAGCGCGTTACTCATCTTGATTGCTTGTGAGCAATGTGCACTTTTGGACAGAAGCGCATGTCTAATAGGGCGTAGGGAGCCGGCTCCCCTATTAGGAATCAGCTGTAGCGGCGGCGAATGCGTCTTCCTTCTCGATGCCGCGCGCGACGATCTTCAAGCATTCGTCTGGTAGCGGCCGTTGAAGCGCCTTGGCTTCTTCCCACGGCGCCCTTAGCCAAACGTCTCGCTCTTTCGCTGTCGTCAGCAGCACCGGCATTGCCTTCGGATGGATTGGCTCCACGACCGCATTCGGCGTCGTGGTGAGAAAACCGTACACCTGATGCGGCCCCGGAATGGGCTTCGACTTGGTGCCGCGATCGCCATTGAAAGTCGTCCAGATCCCGGCGAACGCGAACAGCGGCCGGGCGTCCGCGAGCGCAAACCACACGATGTCTTTCTTCTTGGTCTCCGGGTTGGGCTCCGGCGCGTATTCGGCAAAGCTGTTGACTGGCACGAGGCAGCGGTGCTCCGGCTTGAGCCACGCGCGCCAGTGCGGCGACGAGGTGTTGCGAATGTTCGTGACGGGCGGGCCGCCGGTACGCGGAGGGGGCGGCATGCCCCAGCGCATCAGCACCATCTCTCGCTCGCCGCCCGCATCGCGAATGATTGGCGCGGGGTAATCCGGAAACACACCCGGCATTGGCGCCAAATTGCCTTCATAGCGGCGGACGACCCGGAAGAGGTCGGCTATCGCGGCTTGGTTGGTGGTGATCGAATAGAGGTTGCAGATGTGGACGGCCCCCCACTTGTCAGGATGGTAGCAGACTTTTGACCTGATCGCTTGCTATCAGA
>NZ_JADPJQ010000071.1:0-8309 GCF_023073515.1 Bradyrhizobium sp. 17
CTCTGCATGACCCACCTCTGGCTCGATAAAACACCCAATCTCGGTGTCCATCAAACCGGCAGCAGCTCAGGATGTCGCAGTTCTCGCAGCGTGGATGCTGCTCTGCTCTGGCCACTCGCTTCAGCATTGATTCGGTCCCCAACCTTCGCGTTTATACAACGCGCGTCAGATGGGTGCCTTCAAGCAAGTTAAAGCGGGCGGACGGTGCTCTAGCGGTACCACGGCCGCCGGCGGCCCTGGATCTCGCGGGCCTTCCTTATCTCATCGTAACTGATCTGCCCGTGCAGATCGTCCCATGCGTTTCGATAGCGGGCCTTGGCCTCGGCGAGGCTGCCGGCCCCACCGCGGTGCTGGTCGCGCTGCGGCACGTTCGGCAGGAAGACCGACTAGGACCACCCGTTGACGCCCACGCCGCGGAAGATCCGTCCGATCGAAAGCTCGTCCCAGATCACCTCGTAATTGGAGGCGACACTATGTCTGGCGTTCCCTAGGGACGTGAGCAAACTAGCAGACGACCTGTGCAGTTACCGGGCAAGCTTTGACCGAGCTTCTCTACCCGTTTGGCGTCAGATGGAGATAGGTTCGATCGAAGCCTGCCAATTCTTCCAAGCGCTTCTGGTCGAGCAAGTTGAAGACCGATCTGTCCGTTTCCACCAACCGTTCCCCTCGCAGCGCTTGGAGCGTACGGTTCGTATGGACCACGGAAAGTCCCAAACAATCACCGAGATCAACTTGAGTGACGGGCAAGCTAAACTCTCCGCCGCGGGTGCGCCCGATTGCCTGAAGCCGCTCGTGCACTTCGATCAACAGGTGAGCCATTCGTTCCAGCGCGGCCCGCCGCCCGACATTCACGATCCACTCTCGGAAGATAGAACCATCGATCAAGCTCTCTCGCCAAAACGCCGCGGCAAGATTCGGGTGTCGGGCCGTCACCTCGGTCAGCTCGGCGTGCGCAATGAATCCAAGGGTGCAAGGTGAAAGGGTCACCAGATCATGGTCCATGACCTTGAGGTGAAGGCTTTGAAGATCAGGTATGTCGCCGGGAATGTGCAAGGACAGGACCTGTCGCTCTCCGTCGGCGGTCGTCTTCGAGCGCGAGGCAAACCCCTCAACGATGAGGCAGCACTCGCCGGGGCGACTGCCATCCGCGACGATAATTTCACGGGCGCCGAGATGCCGCTCACGAATCCGCAGGCCCTGAATGGCACGGATGTCTTCGCCATCCAGATGGTTCGACACAGCCAGTTTGGTGATGAGCGCTGACGCGAGGTTTGCCGACATCGGATCGTCCTCATGCGACCCGACTGGCGATATGTCCACTCCGGCCTGATAGGCGGGAGTCGCTTGAACTCTCAGCGCCGGCGCCCAAAAGATAATATGCCGGGGATAGAACTTAGCTTACAGCTGTGAAACCAGTCCTGCGAGTCTCATTCGGTCTTCGTGGCCAGTAAAGCGCAAGCGCATTGCTCCAGGTTAAGGAAGCGTCATGAATTACCATTTGGAACCGCGAACCAGATACCTACTCTGTGGCTGTTAACGTCAGCTCAAAGTAGGTCTGGCCGGTGTTTGGGGCTGGGCTGTCATTGACGACGATCTGCCAAGGCTTGCCTCGCAAAATATCGTCCCCTCTATAGTCTTTTAAAACTGCACCAGCCAACCTAATCGCCTCAGTCCTCGCTGCAGCGATGTTGGGGAGCTCTAATCCGTCAGTATCGGTCAAAGCGCTTCCGTCCAGGACATGAAAGTGGAATCGGGGCAAAAACCTCACTCCTTGCGGGCGAGCGCTGTATCTTCGCTCAGACGCGCGACGGCAACTGACATTGAAGGCTGTCGTTCCTGTGAAGCGGAGGCGCTGCAGTTCCGCTCTGGGTCACCTCCTGACATCTTGCGATCCGGCTCTGACGTCCGATAAGCGCCCTTAACGGACTCCAGGGGCTAATCTTCTTCTATGCGGGCCGCGCACGATCTTGCAATCGCCAAGACCAAGATCGAAGAGGGCGCCATGTGGGCGATTAAGGGCGTGGTCTCTGAATGAAGTTTTGTCGCGCGTAGCCGTTCACTCTCCTCAGGGCAGCTAGCTACAGCAGCCCTTGCCGTTCTCTTGAACCGGCGGACAGCGAACGGTGCCGAAGGAACAGAACACGCAGCAGTCGCCAGGGAGCGGCTTCAGGCGCTCGCCGCAGCCCTTGCAGTCATAGAAGAACCGGCAAGCGTCGGTCGGCATGACCTCGGCAGCAGCGTGACTGCACTTGGGACACGTGATCGTGGAGTTCAGGATCATTTACCTCAGGTGCGTGGCAGGCACCGAGTAAGGAGCTGCTGGCGAGCCTTCTTCAGATCGGTCGCCAATTTTATCTTCTCTCTCAAAACGAGGATTTCGGAATATTCCTTTTGGATCTCTGGGGGAGTGCGAACTGCTTCAAGTTGCTGGGCGGTCAGTTTCAATATCGCGGCAATATGCCTACTCTGGATGTGCTGCATTAATCAAATCCGCTGTGGAAAAAAGCAACGATACAGCGAACTGCGTTGCGGTGTCGCTCGAAATAACAGCCAACACGCTGTCGTTTTTTTGCAGCGCGTCACTCCCTCAGGGCTGGGCGGGTCGCCGTGTTTGGCGATCGAGGCGCCGCAGCATTTCGCTCGACTTCTCCAAGGACAACAAGGCTCCGCTGCAGCATCCCTTTGCCCTAAGATATTCCATCATCCGCACGAGTTGGCGGAGTATCAATAGAATGCGACAGCGATACGTTTTTCTTTGCGCCAGACGACTGAACAGCGACGTGGGTCACCGTCCGGCATGACAGTCAGCGCGAATTCGTCGGGAATCTTTTCATTTCCTGCAATATCAAGGGCGGCACCGTAAACAGAGATGCTGCGGATCAAGCAATTTGCTTTTGAACGGCCGAAGCTGATCGAGCCGGACTTTGGGATGCGTGTCGAATGAGAACTGTTCTGCTCCATAGTTTTTCTCCGAGAAAAGGGTTCGCTCCGCAGAGCGCAAGTCGATTGTCGTCGCACCCGTTCGCTTGAATCTCGGGAGCCGATCCAGCCGGCGTGACTTGAATAATACCATATTAAATGGACCGCTGCATTAATTTTTAAATGGAATTGAATGTTGAATTAATAGGGAGAATTGCGGTGGCTGATAAACAATTGTACACGCCAGATCGAAAATCGCCCGATGATACGGAAGTAGAGTTCAAATTTCAGACGATTGCCCAGATAGAGCAGAAATCGCTGCGATAGACACGGGGCTGGAGGCGCTTTTGGGTCTGAGGCCAATTTGACTAACCGGCCAATCCGATGGCGGCGAGTGCGCAAAGAGCCAAGTGCTGCGATCTTTCATCATGGCTGCCCTCGCCTGGGGATCCTCGTCCGCGCTCAGCCTGACGTCGGAGGAGATCATCGCTAAGCTTCGCGCCGCCGGCTATTCGCACATCCAGGAACTACCAGCCGGAAAGATAACGACCTACAAGGCCGTCAAGGAAGGCACCGCGCGCTCGCTAATCGTCGACAGCACCGGCCACATCGCCGAGGTGGCGAGATAGCTAGACGGGCAGACGAAGCCAGACGTCTTTACTGGACAGCCTGCGGTTGGCGTCGCGATCTCCATGTCGACGACACGAAACGAGCCATGACTTTCGTAAACGTAGCGAAGGTGCCGGGCCGGGTTCCGGCGAGATGGCGAGATCGTCCAAGGCAGACGCGACGTATCGAACGGCATCGCGTCGCTCAACCGAGGCGGAGAACATCGTCTCTATCAGCGCGGCCAGGCTCATGCTGCCGACCAGCATGGCTCGTGCCGTTTCGTCGCCGTAAGTAAGCCGGAGCGCGGTCACGACTGCCGCAATAGCGTCGGGGTTCTTCAGAGCCACGTTAGATCCGCTTCGCCCAGCAAAACCATAATGCGGATTCCGCCCCCTTTCGTGCAACCGGCATCGATTCGCGGTCAACTATCTCAATGGATAAATGCCCAGGGCGAGTCGCCCTTGCGAAGCTTCGATCGGCAGTATTGATGACTTTCCTGAGCCGAACGGCCGGGCTGGACACCGCTTTGGCCGCTCTCACCTCCCACTGTGAGGCCGCTAGGACGGGGTATTTTTTAGGGTCATCCGGTGCTCGCCGGTTCACGTTGGCGGCCACGGCGAAGGCCGCAGCGGGAGGTTAAATCGCTGCGGCCCGCGCGTGGTCAATGAAGCCGGGTTAAAAAGACCAAGTGAACTATGCAGCCAGCACCGGTGCCAAAATTCTGCCGCAGCTTTGTCTCGTTGGCAAATATAATTTCTGCGGAACCGAAATCCACTTGGGGTGCACTATGTTCCTAGAACGGAACGATCCTGTTATTCTCCCGACCGGAGCTTGGCGCGTGCGAAACCACAAACCTAAGCAGTGGACCAAGGGCGAGGTACAGACGCTGATCAAAATGATCAACGGAGGTTCGACCGCGGCTGAGATCGCGACCGAGCTTGGGAGGTATATCGCGTCCGTCAAACGTGTGGCCCGAGACATGGGATTTTTGCTCCGAAGCGAGAGGAGCGCTGCACAGAGACGTAGACGTATAAGTCGCTTGTAGAATCGCTCTATGCTGGCTCAGCCAAACCTTACGGAGAAAGCAGGGAATGGTTAGGCCCGGCGCGTCTTACCGGACAAGGACGCGTCGGGCCGCGAGTGCGTAAACGCGCATTACGCAAGCTGGCGGCGCCTTGTCTTGGGAAAAATTCAGGTTGGCTAGCGAGCGCTTGAGGCTGCGGCTTGAGGCTGCTGAAATCGGTCTGACCCCAGCCCCTCGGTTACCGCATCCGGCGCACACCAACCGCGGCTCGACATCAGAGAAGCGAACGTGGTCCGGCCCAACCATCGGCCCTTAGTGCAACGTTATGGCCGCAATGGCAGTGGACCAGGAGCCGCCGAGCTCATCTCGCGCATCTCACCGAAGCGCCTTCTGAGGCCGCATGCCGGTATCCAAGTGTCGCGGTGGCGAGCGTCAATCGGCCTGGCGCGGCGAGGAATGGTATTAGCTTCAGGTCTATCCCGTCCCGGGCCGTTTTTTGGCAAACCTTACCGAAAGCTGAGTCACACACTGAAATGCGCACCCGTGGAAGGGGTGGCATCGCCCCGAATGTCGCGGATTCGATGCTGCCAGTCTAACGGATACCCTTGGTACGGAGCCCGCCGGCTCCTTGAATCCTGGCGCCAAGGGTGGCTCCGGGGCGGGCCGGCGGACCGTCCTTGACGCGGCACGGATGCCTTCTTACGCGGCCGCCCTTCTCGTCATTGGCGCACAAGCTTGGACCGCATACCGGTCAGCATCGTGTAGGCAAGACGCCGCCAGATCAGGTTCATCAGGACTAGTAGCATGTGGTATCCCCGTGTTCGATTCCGCCACTTTCGACCCCCTCTGTTTCAGCAAGATTTCGCGGGGCCGGGAAATGGCTTCGCGCGAGGTCGGGGTCGCGTCCCCGGTGCAGGTCGGGACGGCGGCGAGTTATTTGACACCGCCAGGGGAGGTCTGAGCGATCGGTATTGGTACGCTGTCGCGGCCGCCCTGCGGTGGGCGGAAATCTCATTCTCCAATGGCAAGCGGAACGCCGCGTCTGATCGTACAGAAATGGAATAGCTGCGGGGGCCAGTCACGCTGGCGGGGCTTTCGGTTTTTGATTAGCTGCGGCACGAGCGGCGCCTTTCAAGGCCGCTTCGATGGTCTTAGGCCGCGTACCTCGGCGGGATCTTCCGCTTTGCTGCTTAGGCGCGGATGATCGGGACACTCTCGTAACTAGCCACAGATCGCTGCGGCAGCTGGCGCATTCATAACGCTTCAGTTCGTAGCCTTTGGTCAGGGGGAAAACAGCTTTGAGCAGTCGAGCTTGGCTACAAATGGTGCATCCGGCTTCGCCATTCACGATCGCCTCCCGCAAGCAATTTGGCCGCAATGATCGAAATCAGAACTGAGTCTCGGTTCAGGAGCAATAGCGGCTCACGCTGGCGGGGCCTATTTCGATACAGCCGCCCGGTAGTCGTCCGGAGGTGTAACCGCCGGCCATTGGAATTACCATTCTCACTTTTGGCGGACCAGCAATGGCGCAAGGCGGTGGCACGGACAAGGCACCAACCCTCATCTGCAACAGATGTCAGCGTCCAATGGAGTTTCTCGCGTCGCTGCCGGCAATTGCAAACCTGCCCGCCGCCTATGCCTACAGGTGCATGCCCTGCCTGAGAGTTGAAACTATCGTTCTGGGCTGAAGGAAGGCACTGCCGGAGGACTAGAATTTGGGCGCCTGGCGCCACCTGCGACAAGTTAGCCCTGTGCTATCTCACGTGCATTTTCTCGACGATCGCATAGAGCAGCATGAAGATCGGCAAGAAGACGAAGAACCAAACGGCCTCCGGTTCGTCCCGGGAAAATTCGCGGTTGGGATCTGTTTCAGTGCCGAACGGGACAGGTGGCACAGGCGGCTTCGGACGCCCGCGTTTTACCGCTCGGCTTAGCAGCCGTCGAATCGCTGGTTCGTCCGGATCGCTTGCGCGTCGGCTCTGGTTCGTCACGACTTTAGACCGCGAACATCAGCGGGTATTTGCGGACCAGTTCGAGGTCAACGTAGCCGGCGGCATTGATCCACTCGTGGGGACAGTAAACGAGCGAGCCGGGGTCGAGCTCCAGGCCATCCCGTTTTATTGCCTCGCGCGTCCCCAGTCGGCCGGCCCATTGTCTCCGTCCGTTTGGATCAGGTCGCATCGCGTCGAACACGGCGGTGTCGTTCTTCGTCATCGCAATTCCGGAGGTGTTGAAACCAATCTTTACGAAATGACCTCAGCTTGCCGCCGGTGTTCTCGCCGACAAGTGACATTCGCTTTTGCAGTTGCTCACTTTAAGCCCGCATAGGTCGTGCTGACCGTCTTTCCCTGTCTCTCTCGCCGTTGCAGGTTGCCGGAGTTTGGCGAAGGGTGATCCAGAATTGTCAGGTGCGGCCGGACCAGCCTCGGCCCCCGCGGGCTGCAAGGGTGGCTAGCTGTCTGCTCCTCAGGGTGGGTGGGCCGCCAGCATTGGATCGCTCTCTTCGTCGAGTCAGCGCTTGGAGAGGTTTAGGAGGAAGCCCACCATTGGTCGGGGAATGGCTCCAGCACAGTCCAATCGACTTGGTTGTCGTTGTCAGGGGGGCTGATAGCTCCTGCATTCCCGGTTAGTGGCGCGTGGCGACGGAGGCGAACAGACAAACCGCCCCGTTCGCGACGTCGAACGCGGCGCGACGGTGGATATGTCAAGCGTAATGGAGGCACGCCGCGGGCGCTTCGCTCAGCTTCTTCGACCAGATCTCGAAGATGTGCCAACTCTGAGAGCTGAGAAGCGAGTTCGCTAAGTCGTTCGTAAAGGTTTGCGCGAGAGCCTCGCATAATGTCCTCCCCAGCAAAAAAGCACTATCAGGACGGCGTCAGAGCAATTAGCGCGAGAGTAAAAGTAGAAGTTCAATATTTCAGGCTCGGTGTCAGGCCTTCTTGAATGCGGTAAAAGAGAAACGGCTCGGTTCCGGGGGCGAGGGGCCCGACTGCATTACCCCACTCGGGGACAGGCATGGGTTCTCTCCGGAGCCGGTGAAAGATTAAATACATTTAATACAACTTAAATCAATTGAAATTAATAGGTACGCTCACGAAGTCCGACCATTCGGCCCGTTCATTCACTTCTCTACTCCTCAGGACTCCGCCCTTGGTGGAGGTGCCAAAAGAAGAAAATGACCCCGTAGGCGGGGATGAGCTGGGCCGACTGCGTTTCCCACTTGGGGCTGGGCGTCGGAAAGCTTGGTAATTGGCGAAGCGTTCCAATCTGGTTTTAGTGGGCTGGGCGCGTGCATCGGCGAGATCGGAGTGGCGTCCCGCGACCAGCCTTCACGTTCTGAAATGGGCTGCATAAAAGTGGGTCTCAACAGTCTAGTTGCGTGGATCGTTTCCCTTCGGCTCCTGCAAGAATTTTGGCATGTTTCCACGCGCTTCACGATCACGCGGGGCGGGGCGTTCGGACGGGTCGCGGCCGAGCTTGGACTGCAGCTCGACGAGGTCGGTGAAGAGGTCGGCCTGGCGGCGCAGCTCGTCGGCGATCATCGGCGGCTGGCTCGCGATCGTGGAAATCACGGTGACCCGCACGCCGCGGCGCTGAACGGCCTCGACCAGGGAGCGGAAGTCGCCGTCGCCCGAGAACAGCACCATCTGGTCGATGTGCTCGGCGAGCTCCATGGCATTCACGGCAAGCTCGATGTCCATGTTGCCCTTGACCTTGCGGCGGCCGGAGGCGTCGATGAACTCCTTGGTCGCCTTGG
>NZ_JADPJQ010000071.1:8319-12671 GCF_023073515.1 Bradyrhizobium sp. 17
CACGGTGTAGCCGTTGTAGTCGAGCCAGTCGATCAGCGGCCGGATCGAGGAGTATTCCTGATCCTCGATGATCGCGGTGTAGTAGAACGCCCGAAGCAGCGTCCCGCGGCTCTGAAACTCCTTCAGCAGGCGCTTGTAATCGATGTCGAAGCCCAGAGTTTTCGCCGTCGCGTAGAGATTGGCTCCATCGATGAAGAGCGCGATCTTGTCGGTAGAGGAAGGTGACATTCAGTTCACGCTTTCCGTGAAACAGCGCAGATTGAGCTGAAAAGATTGGCGGACGGCGACACGGATATGTCGGTCGCATTCTAGATAGGTCGCTAGAGAAGATCTTAGAGTACAGACAGATGCTTTAAGCTTCAACTATTTTCGGCGGGACTCAGAACCCTGACTTTAGCCGAAAGTTGGTTTGTCGGATCTGTAAAGTCTCCTGTCTAATTTTAGGTGTCCATTCGCAGGGTGCTCGCGCCATGACCGTGCGATTTTGCGCTCTTTGATCTTTGGATTCATCGGCGCGGCCCGGTTGGCGATGGTCTGTTTCAGGTCCATGCGGAAACGTTGTGTTAGTCGGGAGCGAGAGAAGCCGGCCCGCAGCGCAATACATGGCTGCGCGGGCCATCTCCCAGTTGCTGCTGACGGCTCCATCTCGATCGAAGGAGATCCAAAGCTGCGTCGGCGCCTTATCATCTACCTGGATGCGAGGAGGGATTTTCAAGGGTCAGGCGATTAGGCCGACGAGAACATTGCGGCCATTGAGGCGGGTCTGCACTGCAGAGCCGGTGCGTGGATAACCAGCCTTCAACGCCGCAAATTGAGCCGGCTTGCCGCTGCTGAATCCGGTCTGACCTCAGCACCTCGGTTGCCGCATCCGGAGCACACGAAACGAGGCTCGACATCAGATAACGGACATCGTCGGCCAGCGATCGGGGCTCAGTGACCCGATGGCAGTAGATCAAGACGCCACGTAGGCTCATCTCGCGTATCTCGCCGAAGATGACGATCGCGGGTTCACGCCGTCGTTACCAAATCAAGAGGATGGTTCGATCGGAGTCGCTATTGCAACGCGGCCAGTGGAGCGTGCGCAATGGCGTTGCCATCCTCGTCGTAAACGACGATGCACATTCCCTACAACTTAGCTCGGGCATTTCCGCGAGGATCTCTTGCGCCAGGACGGACGCAAACTCTTGCGCCTCCTCCCGATCCAGATGATGTGGGCGAGATCGGATTCGAACTCGGTCAGATTGCTTATGCTGTAAGTGCAAAGGAGCATCGCTGCTGTCCTCCGCCTTGCCGCAGGGGGTGTCCCAGTAGCGGCTTAGAGACGACCCCGGCTGCATTGCCTGGGGGGTCAAGGCCGGGGCCGCTCCGCCAGCTTGGGCGAGCTAGCGCCACAGCAAGCCGGGCGACGATGCTAGGTCCTATGGAGCGCCAGTAAATTCTAGCCAAGCGTAAGCTAGGAAGCCAACCAAAAGGCAACTTTCAAGGTAAGCGCGCCTAGCATGTAGAGCCATCCCGCCATCGCCAGCATGATGCTGAGGAAAAAGCTCACTCCGAAAATCCACTCGGGGAGGTGCCAACTGCCCGCGATCGGCAACTGTGTAGGGACAACGGTGTTCTCGTTCGACCGATCGGCTGAAATCATGGAGCGTCCCGCAATACTTGAACGGAATGGCCGCAACGTCGCAGTCCTCTCGAGTTCCAGCATTTTCATAGGTGAAGCCGTCCACTCCATCAGGGCGGCGGTCGCGCCCTTCAGGAAGTCCGTCGCATAGAAGCGGCGCGCGCCGGTTACGAGTGTCAGGAAAGGTCTCGATTTTCGCGAGCCTTCGGATTTTTTGGCATCGATTGTAGTGACGGTGCACCGCAGGTGCGTCGCTCCGCTTCTATAATCCGCGCTCGAAGTTCTTCCAATTCTGAGAGCCGAGAATTGAGTTCGTTCAACCGTTGGGCAAAAAGGAGACCGCGAGAGTTCTTCATCAATGCCTCCAACACAAAGCCAGAAAAAACGCTTGGCAAAAAAGCTGCCGCACCCGCACTGGGCGGTGAAACGAAAGAGCATATCGGATCCCAGCCCGGCTTTCTGTGCACTTTTGTGAGATTGCCCACATTTTCCGCTGCATTCGAACTTCGGCCCTACTGTAGGGGGCCCAGTCCACTCCCTCACAAGGAGCGCTCATCGATGCATCAGGCGCGTTTGCCAGTGACAGATCGCGACGCTCGTGTCAGAGCGGCGGGACAAGCTTCTTCCGGTTGAGGGCTAATCTTAGTCTCTCCCTCAGCAGACGGATTTCGCCATATTGCTTTTCGATCTCTGGATCGATGCGCAGCCTTTCTAATTGCTGCTCGCACAGTTTCGACAATGCAGCAATATGCGAACTTTGGATGGGCGGGACACGCAGGATGACGCTTCAAAAGAATGCGAGAAAAAGCTGATCTCAAAAAATTGGCCGAAGCACAAATTAGAAAGAAACTGGGGGGTGCCCTTGCTGACAATGCGGGCTCGCTGGCAAAGTTCGGCCGTTGCGGCTTTATGACGCGTTCGGGATGTCCCCCGACCTTCAGGAGTTCAGCTTGCGGCGTACCTTCCTGATCAGTTCGCGGAGGTCCGCGGCACATTCTTCCATGATGCGCCGGCGGTCATAAACGTCGGCAACGACCGTGGCAGCTTGCTCGAATGTCGAAGCAAGCCAAAGAAGTGCTCGAAGTGGACAAACTCGAGGCAGTCGCCGAAGGCGGCCGTTCGCGACTGGCGATGAGCGCGTCTGCAGCTTCGGTCGATGTCAGTTGCAATGTCGCTGAACGACGCTACCGCCCGCCCGCATAAGCTTTTCTTCGCCCTGAAGGCCATAATGCCGAACTTTAGCGGCTGTCCAAAGCTGGACCGCCATCACGCGAGTTGTGGCAGCTATCACCCCAAGGAATGCGTTACAGGTTGGGCAGTCGTCCACGCGCCGGCCGCAGCGTCGGATAGCAGGTACTTTAATACGCCACGGAGCGCCGTTCAGTTGAATTATAACAGCCTCTCGTATGTCACGGTTTGGCATATAAAGGAATCTTAACAACTTCAGCGCGTAATACGTTTGATTTGACGTGACGATATTAAAATGAATTTGGGCCAGCCAATGAGGGCAATTTCTGCGGCCGATCTCATTACTGAGTTGGATGCCACCATCGCAAGGTGCTCATCCGAACGTTGTGCGCGCATGCTCTGGCGCACCACCGAGCTGCTCGTCGACGGTAATAACCGATTGCAAGAGCCGCAGGTCGGCCTGCTTGACGACGTTCTAATTCGCTTAGCCCGGCGGATTACGCCGGGGACGCTCGCCGAGCTCAGCATTACGCTCGCCGAGCTGGGTACTGCTCCGATGAAGACGCTGCGACGTCTCGCCTCGTGCGGCGATCCGGCGATCGCAGTCCCGATCCTTATGAAATCTCCCGCCCTATCGCCGGCTGATCTCGTGGCGATCGCGACGTCCGGCAGCGAGGATCACCTTCTCGCCATAGCTGGCCGGCGCAGGATCGAAAGCCCAGTGACTGAGGCAATATTGCAGCGCGGCAGCAGCAAGACTTGTCTGGCCGTCATCGGCAATCCGGGCGCTGAATTCTCAGGCGCGGCCTATGCCAACTTGGTCCGTAGGGCCGTGGATGACGACGAGATCACGAAAGCGCTGACGCTGAGGCCAGACACCCCGGACATGGTGGTTCGGGAGCTGCTGTCGGCATCGCCACGGCCGGCGATTAAAGCTTCCAACGCGAACGCTTCCTCGCAAGTATTAGCGACAGCGAAGCGGCCTTGCGACACTGAGTACGCCGCTGCGAGGCCGGAGATCATATCGCTCAATCGGAGCGGAAAGCTGAGCGACTCGACTGTCAATCGGTTCGCGATCCGGCGTGAGACAGCCAACCTGTTTACGGCCTTGTCGGTGCTGTCGGGAGCACCGATTGAGGCCATCGAGCAGGTTATGGCAGAGTCCGGTTACGAAGGCCCGGTTATGGCGTGCCGGGCATCGCGCTTGAGCTGGCAGACCACGCTGGCGATCCTCAACAGTCGCGGCGCGGGGCTTTCACTAGGCGAACGCGCACGAGCACAGGTGCTGTTCGAAACGCTTCATCTCTCGACCAGCCAATGGTCCGTTCGTTGGGGAGAAATCTCCGCGGGCGCCCACGGCGGCACTGCAAGATCGGCAGGAAACCAATGAAATTCGACGGTCGCAAGGCGTCTCGGGTGCGCATGGACAACAGACACCCCGTGAACCTGATGGGCTCCGACGGCACTTGGCGGCGAAGCTGCGTCTTGCTCGATATCTCGAACACCGGCGCCAAGATCGAAGTCGAAGGGTCGCTCGATGTTC
>NZ_JADPJQ010000071.1:12814-18379 GCF_023073515.1 Bradyrhizobium sp. 17
CTGCGAACTGGTCTGGATCGACGGAACCACGGCTGGCGTCCACTTTGTTCAGGCAAATGGCAAGAAGGCCCAAACGACGGCGGGCGACAGAGGCGCGCACAAACCAACTTGAGCGAGCAGTGTTATCCAAGTGAGCCAATGACCTTGGACCACCGAGGAGGCCCATTCAGACCGGCACCCGACGAACGAAGGCACCAGTCATGCTCGTGCACGTATTGGCCGACACTTCCGAGAAGCTCTTCGGGCTCTGCTCGCTTTTTGGCGGCCAGTTCACCGTTGCCGGCGAGCGGCTCGATGTAGAAGCAAAGCTTCCGCACGATGCTGCTGCGATCGTCGTCCGTGCCGACCTGCGGGCGATCGAAAACATTGCCGCACTGAAAAAGAGAGCTGCGCGGTTCGTCAAAGCAAAGAAGCGCATCTTCCTCGTGGAACAAACCTCCCACTTTTGCATCTCGCAAGCCTATGCACTGGGCGCAACGTTGGTGTTGCCTGGCAAGATAGAGGCGGCCAAGCTCCTCGCGGCTTTGGCCGATCCACCCGGCCACGGAAGTGGGTCGAGGCGCGGCATCTCGCAGCCCGACAATGCGGTTGAGGCCGCAGCAACGGCCATTGCGTCGATGTTCACCTCGATCACCCTCGGGGAGCGGGTCGACGTCGCTGGTCCCAAAGGTGCCGGCCGTAAGATCACCAATCGGATTTCCGAGCATGGGTTAACCGAATGGCTGGCCACTGTGCGGCGCCATCACGAGGGAACGTTCCAGCACTGCCTGCTCGTGACCGGCGTCGCCGTCGATTTCGGCCTCAGTCTCGGTTTCCGTGAAAGTGACCTTGAACGGCTCTCCACCGCTGCCATGTTCCACGACATAGGAAAAGCGAGGGTGCCCTTGGCGATCCTGGACAAGCCAGGACGCCTCGACGACGACGAGCGAGCGTTGGTCGAAACCCACCCGGCGACGGGTTACGATGTGCTGAAGGGGCACGGGGACATCTCACCCGAAGTCCTCGATGCTGTGCGGCACCATCACGAATATCTCGATGGCAGCGGCTATCCTGACCGCCTCTGCGCCGAGAACATCACCGACATCGTTCGCATTCTCACCATTTCGGATATCTTTGCGGCACTGATCGAACACCGGCCCTACAAGCTGACCATGCCGCGCGCGGCAGCGTACGAGATTCTCTGCGGCATGAGGGGAAAGCTGGACAGGGCGCTAGTCGTCTCTTTCAAGGATGTCGCGCTTAGCAGATGAATTCTGCTCGACCTATGCAGGAATATTCCACTCCACTCAAGCCGTGATCGGAGGCGGTCTTATTTCCATGCACTTCGGCTTCTGGGCCCATCTTGGACATCCTGACCGGCGCCGATGATGTCCGTTCCCGGAGCTCAACGCTAGCCAAAACGTTGAACTCATTGCAAATTTTGACGATCCGGGCGGAGCTCGCGCAAAAAGCTACGGTGACGAGCTATGAATGGACCCGTGCAATTCGGCACTATGTCGATTGGCGGGCAGGGACCTCGTCAGGACCGCAACTAAGCTCGCCGCTCGGGGGCTACCTGCTGGCGAGCTAACCTGAGTCTTTCGGTCCGTTAACGATCGGATCGTCACGGATACGCGCGGTGAATGTCGATGTTGCGTGTCTCACAATCGGAGGCAAATGATGGCTCGATGTCACGTGGACCAGCATTGAGTGACCGCAGAAGAAGTAGTCCTCTGTGTAGCGGGCCAAAATCGGTGCGTGCAAAACCCAATGGCAGTCGGGCGGTCGATTTTTCTGCACTCGGACCTGTTATAAAGGGACAGAACTAAGCCGAACTGCAAACATGCAAACATCACGTCTACAAGAGCGCATCGGCAGGAACGTCCCATGAGCGTGTCCCAACTCACGAAGCGTGTTCGACGCGAGCTGACTTATTTGGACTATCCGGCCCGGGAGTGGACAGTCCCGCGGTTTATAGACGGAGCACGGGTTCTGGACGTGCTGATTGTCGGCGCTGGACAGAGCGGACTGGGAATCGCGTTCGGTTTGAGGCTCGAGCGCATAACAAACTTCAGGATCATCGATCGCCGCCCACGCGGTTTCGAGGGACCTTGGCGCAGTTTCGCTCGGATGGAACGGTTGCGCACGCCGAAGGAGGTGACTGGAATTGATTTCGGCGTCCCGACTCTAACGGTACGGGCCTGGTATGAGGAAAAATTTGGGCGGCGAGCATGGGGACGCATAGATACCCTCCCTCAGGAGGTATGGCGTTCTTATCTGGACTGGTACCGAGACGTTCTGGATCTCCCGGTTGAGAACGAGGTCGAACTAATCTTGATTGAACCGGCGGATGGTATCTTCCTTGCCCATCTTCGTCGTTCCGAAGGGATTGCGCGGGTATAGCCGCAGACGCGTTCGGCAAGGCCAGCGGGCGCTCGTTCACACATCTCGGCCTTCACGAATGCCGGCCTAACAATCAATTAACGAAGAACCCATAGCGTGGTCCGCCGCTGACCTGCATCCCGTGACGCATGGCGAGGTGGGTCTAGGACGGGGCCGATACCATGGCGGACCTAAGGGAAAAACTGGACAAACTCCGTGCCGATGCCGCGGATTTGGCCCTTATGAGCAGGCGATCGAGCGACCCGCAAAAGCGCGCACTTTTCGAACGCTTGGCAGATGAGCTCGCCATAGAGGCTCTCGAACTCGAGCAGGTGGTGAAGCTGCAAAGCCGGCGCTCCGGTCACCGCGACCCGGACACAGTCGTGCCCCTCCAAATGCGTCCAGATCGTCGCTGACCCAATCCCGCTTCCCTTTGTGGGCCACCGCCGCAGGCACATTGCGGACGAGGGGGCGGGGCAGTCCGGGAAGATGCCCGGCATGCTGGGCAAGTTGCCAACGCTGCTGTTGATTGGGGCGAACAGGCGACGGGTCGCGTGCACGTTTCTCTTCATGGAGTAGAGATTGAACACGATCGAGTCTCCGAAGCTGCCTGGCGGGGACGGGAGGCCAGTTGCAGAAGAGTGGCTGCCGGTGGCCCGTAAGCTCCGTCGCCGCGCGGCTTTGCTTAGTCTGCTATGGATCGCCCGGGGGCGGCATTCTTTGGCTGATCGCTATTCATGAATGCAGCGGCCTCGTCGACGGCTGCCATCACCTCGGCGGTCGCGGACTGATGGATCATGTGTCCGGCACCAGCGATGCGGTGCAATCTGCTTTGCTCGCTATTGACGTGCAGTCTGGCCGATTGCCTCTCGAAGTCAATTATCCGGTCATCTTCGCGGCTATGGCCTGATCTTGGACATCCGTCGTAATCATTGCAGTGGGCCTTCTTCCCAATGTGATCGCGGCGCTCAATTTGTCTGCCGCTTTTGAACCGAAGTCTGGTCGATTAGGAAATCGTCCAACTTCCGGCCACCTCGAAGCTGCGGCCGCAGCCATCGAGGCAGTCTGCCGCGGCCGGACCATGTCTCCGCCGGGTTCTTTGGGTTGCTATATTTGGGGCGAACGGGCGGGTATGGACGGCGCTTACGATCGAACCGTACAGCTTTCTCGGCCAGTCCAATTTTGTGGAGCCGCTCCTCCAACCGTGCTTTCTGCACCAAAATTTTCTGACTGAGGGTGGCGGCGACCTGTTGGTGAAGTATCCAAAGTTCGTCAAGGGAAAGCGAATTGAAATGCTCGGTGTTCATCGCTCGATCCAACTCTTGGGGGAAGGCCCAGGAAGACAACTCGGGAATGAAGGAGCAGACAAGCCATCAGTTATATAGTCGTCGTACAATCCACATTTAAATGAGGAGGTAAACGGGAGAAAGGCGCGATGGCGGTAATATCGTGACGGAGCATTTAATTTGGTGCCCGGCGAATCTTCACCCCCGGCCCGCACACCGGCATCGTACTATCCACAACCTACCGCTCGACCAGTTGCGCTTCCACATTGCCATTGCGAAGGTGAGCGCAAACACCGCAGCGAGTGATCAAACCGGGCGGCCGCGTCGCGGATCGCGAGCGGGATCGACGCCCCACGTAACGCATGTGGCTCGGCTTAATTGAACGCGCTGCCCCGTTTTGCAACCGAAGAGTGTGAATGGCCTGTTAACTCGGATGGCCAGGAGCACAATTAATCCATCACGTTGCCAGATTTAAGCCGCATCGGAGCCCATGTCGCCGCGAAGGCTCGTGCCGAGTAGGGGGCGCAGCACCGGGAGTTTTCGATGTCCCGTCATTTGCGATTTTACTTCGCCGGTTTAGTCCTTGTCGGAGGTCTTCCGGCGACACCAGCGTGCTCCGACCCTTTTACTAACTTGTTCAATATTGCTCCGCGCGAGCCCGCTGCAACCTCTTCGGTGCAGCCGGAATGCTTGCCGCGGCCCGGCAACTCGCATGGCCCACGCCAGCACTGGGTCTATCGGCGGGACGGCCACCGCAAATGCTGGTTCCTAGCCGAAGGCACCGCGACCGTGCGACAACCGGCTCATGGTCGTGTGGCCAACCGCGCCGCCAGCTCCGTCGAGAACGAGGCCGAGCGCCAAAGGGCGAGCCCCGTGATCGATGCGCGCGCAGAGTTGCCAAGCTCATCGGCGGCCGAGGGGGCTCAGCCGACGCCGCCGGCACGCGAACTCAAGGTGGCCGATGCCGCTTCTGTTTTCGATGCGGGCACGCCGGCCCCCATGCCGGCGCGACCCGTCGCGGATCTTCCTATCACCCAGCTCACGCCCGAGCACTCCGTGCCGCCCCAAGTTGACGTGGAGAAGCTTGCCGCGGCCGCGCGAGCCGACTCACCTCCAGCTATGCCGCTGGCCGCGCACAATGAAGAGGTGCGCGACGAGCCGCGCAGCTGGACGGTAACCTCGTTAGCTGTGCTGCTGATGACGCTGGGGGGCTTTTCTATTTTAAGCACCGCACGGTTCGGCAGGCCGTAAAGCTACGCCACCGATGCGCGTACACTGAGCGGGTTAATTGACGCAGCCCCGCGATCGATGAGTTCACGCCGTTATAGCCGAGGTGCTACACGTACAAAGGTTCCGCGCGCCTGCACTCAGTTCGGCGCTGCCTTAGACGGACATTCGATTAACCTGACGATCCCCTTTTTGGATGGGACTGCCATCATGCGGGTACAAAGTGTTCGTGGTGGACTGCGGCAAGTGATCTGCGCAGCAAAGCTTGACTGTATTGACGAGCAAGCGGCGAGACGTCGAGTCGAGCAAATGTATGGCGAGCACGACGTGCAGCTTTGGGAAGGCGATCGGCTTCCTCAGATGCACTCGCCAGCTCTTCTGTACCGGGCGAATAAGGACGTCGTGCGGCTACCGCACCGGCCTGCATCGTAACCGCTTCCCGGTCCGCCGTTCGGGGAAGCTGGCTCGCTCGATGAAGCCAAGCGCGCCGCTTCAAGGTCGCCTGGGAGAACTCCAACGCGAAACATCGGCCAAGCTGATCGATATCGCTTCACTGATCGGCGTCGTCGGTAGCTCCAAGTTGCTCGGGAAGCTTTTCCTATCGAGCAAGCCCGCTCCTGAGATGTAAGCGTCGTTCTCAGGCCACGGCTTTGAGGGATTGCGCGCGATAGGCCCAGGGAAGCAGCTGATC
>NZ_JADPJQ010000032.1:0-33769 GCF_023073515.1 Bradyrhizobium sp. 17
CGATCAGCTGCTTCCCTGGGCCTATCGCGCGCAATCCCTCAAAGCCGTGGCCTGAGAACGACGCTTACATTCGATGAGCGGTTCACATTCCTGTTCAATGCCTAGTACGAGACACTGAGGCGCGGCTGCAGCGTCCTCGGCGCGGCTTGATCACGCGGGCCGGCAATGGACGAAATCTAATAGCGCGCGCATGTCGACCCGAGCAGTCGCAAACTTGGTTGCTCCCGGGCCGGGGAGGTCGCTGAGCTGATCGAGCTCGGATGTAACATGAGCAGCCTAAGGGCTGGTCGGGGCCGCGTAAGTGGCAGACCCCGAACGGCCAGCACAGGACGATGACGCTGAAGTCTCAACTGTTCGATCCGACCCGTCCGTCGTGCACGTCAGCTACTTCGAGGCTCATGCGCTTGCCAGGTGCTCTGGAAATCGGCTGCGGAGCCAGAGCGCAAAGGGTCGAGATGGACGGCAACCTAGGCCCAAATCCGCGTCCCTACCGAAAGCTGGGATGCAGCAGATGTTCGACGACGTCTGAGAGTGGATGCCCAACCCGTTCTCGCTTTACACGCGCTTCGGCGTGGTTGGTGAGTAAAATTAGGCCTTTTTGCGGGGCCGCTCTTGCGTGACGGCGCGGGGCCATGGCCGCGCGTAATGCATAGAAAAGCGCGAGACGGCAACAAGGAAGCGAACACGAAGCTGAAGCGGCTTCTGGCTGACGCCATGTTGACAATGCGGCATTGAAGGATCTCCTGGGAAGGAAATGGTGACGCTCGCGGGGAAGCGGAAAGCTGTCGCACATCTGGTGGATGCTCACGGGATGAGCGAACGGCGGGCGTGTAAAGCGGCTGCTGCCGCATGACCATGAGATATGAAACAACCCAGGCTGACGCTGCTAACCGCCGCCAGCGCCTGAGGGCGATTGCTCACGAACGCCGCCTGCATTCGCAGCTCGGATGGAGAACCCGTCCGAGTTCGCCATGACCTGCCGCCCGCGCGAGGATCTGGCGCTGCGCTACCCGAAAGGCTCCGCGCCAGCTCCCGTCGCTCGCACCGCCCAACCGGGCAAATCCGCCGGCAAGAGCGAACTCAAAACTGAAAAAACTTGGGGGCAACGTCAAGGGCAGAGCGGCGACGCGAGACGCGCCGCTGCCGCAGCGAATCGGCAGTTATGTGGGCAAGAGGTTATTCATCGGTGAAGCCTACGACCGGACAATTCACCAGATTCCCCGTCGTCTTCACGGGTCCGCCCGCAGGACTCACCAGCAAACCTGACGCACTTTTTGCTTCGAGATCGTCGCCGTCTGTGATCAGTTTCCGTTGATCCTTCGAGATAGCCTCCTGGGTCCACTCGGCGAGTCGTACGTCCCACATCGGAGAGTATCCGGCGCTGATCTCCTTGAAGTGCGCGAGGATGTCGAGCGAGGGGCCCTCTCCGTTGATGGCACTGTCGAGCCCCTGGCGGTTCGGATCGTTCTCACCCATCTTGCCGTTCACAATCGTATAGATCACCTCAATCGCGCCGCTCTGAAGAATGTCGCTTTCCGCAGGCGCAAAGGTGGACGACTCGAGGGTCGCCGACTCCTCGGAGTTTGCGTCAAAACTAAGATAACGCAGGTGTTTGCCGTTTGCGAAGCCAAACCGGAGTTTCAAGTCAACGGTACCTTTGTCAGGACAGATGCTCGCCACGGAGTCCGTCACGACAGAGTAATCAGGACTGCCGTTGCAGAACGCGATTTTCGCGGGCTCGACATTAAAAGCGATGACTGGAGCGTTGAAGACAATGTCCTTGCGATTAGCCACCCGAGCCAATGGGCTGTAGTGCACATCCCCGACAGATCCGGCTCGGGCCGTCCTAGGCGGAAAAAAATGGGGCGCCTCCCCCCCCACCAACGTTTGTGACGGTGAGAAATCGACCCGGCCCGATTTGAACGTGAAGTTACCCGACTCATCCATTTCCGCAACCCGTGTGCTCGTCAAGTCTTTTGCCTTAGCGAGACTCGGCGCCCATGTGAGCCCCATGTCTTTCGAAGTAGCGTAGTCACTTACGTCGGTAAGCACGAACCAAACAGTTTCTCCCGAGGCAAGACGGCCGCGATGGAGCGGCAGGGTCACCACCTCCCGTACAAGGTCCACTTTGCCCGACGTGAGGAATTGCTTTGTGATTTTTTTGTAGGTTACCGGACCGGCTGCTAGACTCCCTTGGGGTGCCGAAAACGACAGAAGAAAGATCATCATCGATCCACAAATGCATCTGCTGAACGTTTTACTGTGCTTCATAATCCTACCTTTTTCTGCATCCAGTCTGGTATTACCCACGCATCTGGTATTACCCACGACATCCAAGCGGACGTGGCTAACGGTCCGTCACTTCTTTAGTCCGGGATAGCCATGGACATAGATCCAGTCAGTCGCCTTGGCTGGGATGTGGCAGCCCAGGCAATCTGAGCGAAAGTTCGTTGAGGTCGTTTTCACGGGATCGCCCGCGTCGAACCAAGACCAGCCCCAGCCGTTGCCCCACAACTTATTATCGGGGTGGCTGTTCTTACTGTCCTTCACCATCATGAACCAACCTTTGAGAAGTTCTTGATGGCTGACCGTTCCAGTCGTCATATCCGAAGTGGCCGCGTCGTAAACCTCCTTCACCAGGATCGAACCTTGGGGAAATTCGCCCGTTGTGCGATAGCTTGCCGCAGTTCCGGGCGAAGCGTAGACGACGTGAATTTGCTTAGCGCCTTTGTCACCTGCGACAGACCAACTCCCAAGGAATTCGTAGGTGGTTCGGTAGTTCTTCGGGATATGCATGTTGCCTGCCGCATCAACAAGTTGTTCCTGCGCAGGGGCGGGCTGGCTGGCAACGGGCTGCGAAACAAGACACCCGACCGTAACTACGATGAAGGACGCGGACGCCACGGCCGCACTTCTGAGAAATGTCATCACAGGGTTTCCTACTTTGTAATCGAAGGATTCTGGCTGGGCGGCATTTTTTTAGAAGAGTTCTGGCCAGGCGGCACCGGCACCTGGTCGAGCAACACGTAGAACTGCGTCCATACGTCATCCCGTTTCGCACTCGCAATGTGGCAATAGGCGCATTCCTCGATTGGCCGGACTTTCGCGGTGGCTGCCTTGGGTTCATGGTGGTTGAAGTTGTAGTAGCCCCAGCCGTCGGTTGCCTTATATCTCTCGCTGTCCTTGACCGTCACATCCGCGCCGTTGAAGGCGCCCGGGAAGAATCCTTTCCCAGATGGCTCAGTTCTCGAACCGTCCGGATGAGTGGCGGGCAGCATGAGCTGCAGTTCTTTCACGAAGATTGTTCCTTCGGGGAAGACACCAGTTTTCTTGTAGATATCGTAAGAACCAGGCTCGATATAGACGTTGTGAAATTCAGGGAAGTTTGCTTGAGGGGGGTTTAAGAAGTTTGGCGTCAGTGGTGAACCGACATAAACCCATTCGTGGAAGTTCTTTGGCAGAACAAGCTCGCCATCTTTCGTGTATTCGGGAAGATACCGGCCGGTGGCGTGCCAATCGTCGGGTGGTGGTAGCTGTGGTTGCTGTGCGAAGACTGCGGTCGCTATAGCGCTAGCACCGAGGACGGCGGATAGTGCTAATACTGTGCGTCTCATGATCTCTCTCCTCTGACCAGCTATAATGTCACCGAATGCTGTAGGGGCGGCATTCGTGCGCAGGCGGTCTCATCAACTGCGCACAAGTCAGATTAAACGTGCGTGCCTATGTGCGAAAGCAACGAAGGGGCATGCAATTGATACCCGTCGGGAATGATGTCCTCTCGAACTATCTATGTTTGGCGATAACGAGCGTTTCGCACGCGCAACGCTTGCCGAAATGATTCGGAGTCACCGGCGTGACAATCGATTGATTGGAGAGATCGCGCTTGGGCAATCTAATCCGCGTGATTGTTACTCACCGCGAAGCGTACGGCCTTGTGATCCATCGTCCATCTTAAGCACTTCGTTTCGAGTAGGCCTGGTAGCGTAGCCTGCCCGATCTGTTTCACGCTTCCTGTCCAGCTCAAGAGCCTGCTTTTGCAAGCATGCCTTGCATGCTCACCGCTAGTCGGCCGGCGAGCCCCACCTTGTCCTTGCTCATGTTGGCGATCCGCACCGGCCCAGCTCTTCAGTTGTGAACAGCCCCTGAGCGGCTTGGTAGCATGATGTGGGCAACATCATAGAGTGCCATGCGCAACGAACCATTGCCCAGCTCGCTGATCCGGCCCGTGTAGTCCGATCTCGCTGGACTGATGCTCTTCCGGTGCTCAGGACAACCTCGTAACCCTAGTGGCGTTTGCATCTGCGCGCCGAGCGCATCGTGCAACGCCTCGAAGGACGAAGGCACAGAAGCGCTTCGCTGGAAACGAATGTTGATGCGACCCGCTTCGCCGCAACTGACCGCGCGACGCTAGATCCCAGCACCTCAGGCGGCAGTTCGCCCTCTTGCCTGAGGATCTCGGATCTTCTCCGGCAGCATC
Source organism: Bradyrhizobium sp. 17 (assembly GCF_023073515.1). NCBI lineage: Bacteria > Pseudomonadati > Pseudomonadota > Alphaproteobacteria > Hyphomicrobiales > Nitrobacteraceae > Bradyrhizobium > Bradyrhizobium sp. 17. The sequence continues at coordinate 4,478 of NZ_JADPJQ010000032.1, forward strand.
GCCGAGCAGATCCGCTTTGTCGGCGCGAGGCCTGATCGACCAGGCGCGCAGGGCGTGACCAAAGCGGCAGCTGATTGTTTCACCACGCGCCGCCGCCAGAAGGATACGACACGTCGGTCGGCAGGCGCGGAGTGACTCTCTCAATCGGTCAACGCCACCGCCTCGCTATCGCCCGCGCGATCGTGAACGGCGGCTTCCACGCTCGACTCGGGAACGAGCGAGTTGGAGTAGGCGCTGATCGCACAACGGCTGACGCACCACGATCCTGGTTGCTCATCGGCTTGCCACCATACAAAGGGCGGACCATACCGTCGTCATGGAAAGGGCCGCATCGTGGAACAGGTATGCATTCGGACCTCACGCAAGGCACGTCTCTACGCTCTGCAATTCAGCCGCTGTCACGGAGAGCACGGCAAAGCCGCCTTGCTGATAGTTGCACCAGAACGGGCGTGCGGTTTTCCGAAATGGACGCAGGCGGGCCAGTTGTAAGCTGGCTCAGGCGGCACCCGACCATAACCGGACCTCATGCAAACTATAACTAATACGAGCGCGAATGCGTGATGAGCTACGGTCGAGGGACGGTCAGGAGAGATTGAGATGGACGATCTGGACGTACCAGCGAGTTGGCAAGCAAGGCATCGGCCACACGGAAACGTCAGTAGCAGACTTCTGTGCGTGGATGTAGTGCCGGGGGAACGAGCATTGACGCCGCCCAACGGGACGTTCGCTGCGGACGATCACAATTGTGCGGCCGAAGCTTACGAGCGTCATTTCCACGGCTGTCTTGAGCGCCTGCACGGGGAGCAACGTTATCGCGTCTTCGCCGACATCGAACGGATCTCCGGCCGCTTCCCAGCCGCCAAATGGCGCCGGTCTGACGGAACTGTTAGGGAAATCACGGTTTGGTGCTCGAATGACTATCTCGGTATGGGACAGCACCCGGAAGTCGTGAGTGCACTGACCGCGGCGGCACACCGCTGCGGCGCAGGAGCGGGTGGAACGCGCAACATCGCCGGCAATAATTCCCCCTTGGTTGATTTGGAGGGCGAGCTCGCTGATCTGCATGGCAAGGAAGCGAGCCTCGTCTTTACCTCCGGGTACGTATCGAATCAGGCCAGCATCTCGACGATCGGTAAGCTGATCCCAGGCTGCGTGGTCTTATCTGATGCAGATAACCACAATTCGATTATCGAAGGCGTCCGCCAATCAAATTGCGAAAAGCGGATTTTCCGGCACAACGATCTCGGTCACCTTGAGTCGTTGCTGCGCGAGGCAGGAGACCGCCCCAAGCTTGTCGTGTTCGAGTCCGTATACTCGATGGATGGCGATGTGGCGCCGATCGGCGCCATCTGCGACCTCGCGGACCGGTATGGCGCGATGACCTACCTCGATGAGGTTCACGCGGTTGGCCTCTATGGCGGTCACGGTGCCGGGATCAGCGAGCGTGATGGCGTGATGCACCGCGTGACCGTGATCGAGGGTACCCTTGCCAAGGGATTCGGCTGCGTTGGCGGCTATATCGCGGCGTCGCGGTCGATCTGCGACGCGGTGCGCAGCTTCGCGCCCGGATTCATCTTCACGACGGCACTCCCTCCACCAATTGCCGCCGCAGCCCGTGCGTCCGTTCGTTACCTGAAGCACTCGTCTGCCGAGCGCGAAGCACACCAACGGCAAGCCGCTGCAACGAAGCGGGCGCTCAAAGCCGCCGGGCTTCCGGTCTTCCCGACCGACACCCACATCGTGCCTGTGATTGTCGGCGATGCGGAATTGTGTAAGGCGGCAGCCGATCGTCTTCTAGAGCGCCACGCCATTTACATCCAGCCGATCAACTATCCGACCGTTCCCCGTGGGACCGAGCGTCTCCGCATCACGCCCTCGCCATATCACGGCGATAGCCACATAGCGGAACTCGCAGCTGCGCTCGCGGAGACTTGGGAGGCCCTCTCTCTTGCCTGAGAGCCGTGCTTGGGAGCGCCCCCTTCGCAACCGCCTCCCCCAACGTTGTGCATGGGAGGGGCATCGGCTACCCGGCGGGCGCGGACCGCGCTGGGAAGGCCTCGCGCCTCCCAGGTTGCGGCCGGGGCAGCCAAGTTGGGACGACGGACCAGCCAAAGAAGGCCGTTTGAGGAGAGACCCGCCCCTTTTCGACACGCTTTCGGTTAAAAGATGTGATGCGACCCAATCCACCCCTTCTATCACGCTGCTACGTTGCATGGGTCATCGCGTGGCAGATCTTGCCGCTTACGATCACAATAGGGCTCGTATTCTTCTGGTGGGCAGCCTCGAAGAATTGACCTTCGTCATCCTGTTGGGCGGTTCTCTCCAACGGCGCCGCCCTTCGTTCGAACATGCTGATCCAGAATCGTTCATTTCGATAAGCCCTCCAACCCGGAGTGCGAAAGCGATCCGAGCGAGACAACGGGCAACCGGAAATAAAAATGGATATCACGCAGCGGTGTCATCTCTTGATCGAGGATCTGTCCGTCGCGCGCGGCGAGCGCGTGGTGTTAGGTGGAGTGTATTTGCAACTGGGCTCGGGCCAACTTGCCGAAGTGACGGGTCCCAATGGCGTGGGCAAATCCACTCTTTTGCGCGCTATCGCCGGTTTCTTGCCATTGGGATCTGGTCGCATGTCACTGGTGGAGTCCGAAGCCATGGATTCAGCGCCCTTGGCAGAGCGCCTCCACTACGTGGGTCATCTCGACGGGCTGAAATCAGCGTTGACCGCCCGCGAAAACCTCGAGATCGGCCTGGGAATTTTGGGCCGAGGTCGGCTAACCCCGTTAGACGCGCTGGAGCGTCTGGAGTTAGCCCACGTTCTCGATCTGCCCGTTGGCTATCTCTCCGCGGGGCAGCGTCGCCGTGTCGCATTGGCCCGGCTCCTGGTTGCCGATCGCCCTCTATGGCTGCTCGACGAGCCGCTAACGGCGCTAGACCGGCACGCACGAGCCTTGCTCAAGACTATTGTCGCGGACCATCTCGGAAGCGGAGGATTGATGCTCGCCGCCACCCACGAACCACTCGGTCTGCCGGGAACAATCCAAGTCAGGCTCGGAGCGAGGTGAGTGTCTTCCCGCTGAGGCGCGGCCGGCATCCTTATAGCCGTCTGTCTCAAGGTCGGGAGAGAAGAGGTCACGCCGCTTTTCCGATTTCCCCGGAACGGTCTCGACGCAATGGCGACGCGGGATGGGGGCCATGATCCGTATTCTCCTCGTCGTTTTTCTTCGCGACGTCACGCTGGCGCGTCGCATCGGCGGAGGCGGAGTTCTTGGCCTGGTCTTCTTCCTCAGTCTCGTAACTGTGGTGCCTTTCGCGATTGGACCTGACCTGCGCTTGCTGTCGCGCATCGGTCCGGCCATTCTGTGGATAGCGGCGCTCCTCGCGAGTCTATTGGGCCTTGACCGTCTGTTCCAGGCGGACCACGAGGACGGTTCGCTGGACCAGATGTTGCTGTCGCCGACGCCGCTAGAACTCATTGTTCTGGTGAAGTGCATGGCCCACTGGTTTGTTACAGGGCTACCGCTCGTTCTGCTCTCGCCGTTGTTTGGCCTGATGTTGGACTTGGACGGCTCGGCGCTCTGGGCGGTAGCAGCGACCTTGTTGGTGGGTACGCCAACTTTCACCTTCCTGGGAGCGATCGGTGCAGCGCTTACCGTCACGCTGCGGCGGGGTGGTCTTCTGCTTTCGATCCTCGTTGTACCGCTAGCCGTACCAGTGCTGATCTTCGGTGTCTCCGCGGCGCAGAGTGGCACAGCGCCCGTTCTGACACCGTTCCTTGTTCTCTGCGCTCTGGGACTTGCATCCGTCGCCCTCGCCCCAATCGCTGCAGCCGCGGCACTTCGCGGGGCGGGAGAATGACAAGCGGATGCAGCGAAGGGTTTGCTTGTGAGCGAGCCGTCGCGGAACGACTCCGCACGCTTCCCAAGCTAAGACGACTTGATCATCGGGCAATGCCTATAGCGGAGTATCCGCGTCTAACAAGGCCGCGAGCCGATCCCGCTCGGCTTGGCTCAGGGGCGCCGCCGGCGTAGGTTGCAGGCGTCGCAATCTGAACAGGAGAGCGATCCCGCCCGCTGCGAGCACCAAAGCCGGCATTCCCCAGAGGAAGGTGGTTTCCAAGTCGAGCGGTGGTCTCAGCAGGATAAAGTTCCCATAACGCTCCACCAGAAAGTCGCGGACCTGCTCGTCGCTCTCGCCGAGGTTAAGGCGTTCGCGCACCAGCAGTCGGAGATCCCGCGCGAACTCTGCTTTCGAATCGTCGATCGACTGGTTTTGGCAAACCAGGCAGCGCAGTCCGGCGGAAATATCGCGCGCGCGCGCCTCAAGGTTCGGGTTGGGCAGGACCTCATCTGGCTGCACCGCCCTGGCCAAGCCAGGCGCGAGGCCTGCGGACACGATCGAAAGCAGAAGAATGCGACGAAGCGGAGTCATTCGGCGGCCTGCGGCGCTGCTGCGGGGTTAGCTGCGGCGCGGACGCGAACCGCGCGGCGCGCGAAGCCGATTCTGAGGCGTCTATCAGACAACGACACGATCCCTCCAAACGCCATGATGACGCCGCCTATCCAGATGGCCGTCACAAGCGGCTTCCAAAACATGCGCGCATCGATCGAACCATCCGCGTGCTGGTCCCCAAGCGAAATGTAGATCTGGCCAAAACCCAGCGTCACGATGCCTGCCTCGCTCACGGTAGTCTGTCGTACGGGAAAACTGCGCTTGGCGGGCTCGACGGTGGCCACGGCCGCGCCGCCCCGGCTTATGACCGTGTAGGCCAGGACTTCGGAGTAGTTCGGGCCCTGCCGCGATTGTAGATTTTCGATAGTCGCTTGATAAGGCCCGAGATCGATCCCCTGGCCTAGCTTGACGGTCGCGATCCGCTCCACGCCCCAACCGGTCGCCGCCAAGCCCATAAGTGTCACGCCAAGGCCAGCGTGAGCGATAGCAGCACCCCAGGCGGAGCGCGGCAGCCCGACCGCGCGGGCCAGCATCACTCGAATAGGCTGCCCACGTGCCCAGATACGCGACATCACATCGGCGAACGAACCGACTATGAGGTAGACGGCGAGGCCGAGGCCAACCGTGGCGAGGACGGGGCCGCCTCGGATGACGGCAACGAGCACAAGTGCGCCCACGAGGCCCCCCAAGGCTGCAACCGTCGCCCGCTGCGCTGCGCCGAGCAGGTCGCCACGCTTCCAGGCGAGCGACTGACCGATCGGCATCAGCAGAACGATCAACGCTAGTAGCGGACCGAGGGTCAAATTGAAAAACGGTGCACCGACCGAAATCTTGTCCCCGGTCAGAGCCTCAAGCGCGAGCGGATAGAGCGTGCCAGTCAGGACCGTAGCGCAGCAGGCGGTGAGCAGCAGGTTGTTGACTGCGAGCGCGCTCTCGCGTGAAACGGGCGCGAACAGACCACGTTCGCTCAGGGAAGGCGCACGCCAAGCATAAAGCGCGAGGGAACCGCCGATGAACGTGCTCAGGATGATCAGGATGAAGACGCCGCGCGTCGGGTCGCTGGCAAACGAATGAACGGAGGTCAGCACCCCTGAACGCACCAGGAAGGTGCCGAGCAGCGATAGCGAGAATGTAAGTATCGCCAGGAACAGTGTCCAGATCTTGAGGGCTTCGCGTTTCTCCATAACGGCGGCCGAATGCAGGAGCGCGGTACCCGCAAGCCAGGGCATGAGTGATGCGTTTTCGACCGGATCCCAGAACCAGAACCCGCCCCAGCCGAGGGTGTAATAGGCCCAGTACGAGCCCATGGCTATGCCAAGCGTTAGAAAGATCCAGGCAATCAGAATCCAAGGCCGAACGTAGCGGGCCCAAGCGGCGTCCAACCGTCCGCTGATCAGCGCCGCCACCGCGAACGAGAACACGATCGAGGAGCCGACATAACCGAGGTAGAGGAGCGGTGGGTGTATTGCAAGGCCCGCATCTTGAAGCAGCGGATTGAGATCCTGGCCTTCAAAGGGCGCCGGAAACCGTCGAACGAAGGGATCGGAGGTGAACAGGATGAAGCAGAGGAAGGCAAAGGAGATCCAGCCTTGGACCGTTAGTGTATTGGCGCGCAATTCCTTTGCCATGCCGCGCCCAAGAATCGCAACTGCCGCTCCGAAGGCCGCAAGGATCAGAACCCAAAGCAGCATGGATCCTTCGTGATTGCCCCAGACGCCGGCGAGTTTGTACACGAGTGGTTTGGTCGTGAGCGAGTTCTCGGCGACTGTCACGAGACTGAAGTCGGACACCACATGAGCGTAAGTCAGGGCCGCGAAGGCATAGCCCAACAGCAGGAACTGGGTGATTGCAGCTGGGACCGCAATGGAAGTCAGCTCAGAATCGCCACTGCGGGTCCCCCACAGCGGCAGAACTGACTGAAGCAGCGCGACGGCGAGAGCCAGAGCGAGCGCGTAATGTCCGGTTTCGACGATCATCCTTTCGGTCCGTCCCGTTGTGGTGTTTCGTGGAAGGCCGCGCTATTGCGGCCACGCGCATTTTCGTTCTGCCAAATGCCTGATTGCTTGAGTTTGTCGGCTACGTCCTTGGGCATGTATCGCTCGTCGTGTTTGGCGAACACGGTATCCGCATGAAAGACGCCCGGTCCCTCCACCGTGCCCTCGGCCACGACGCCTTGTCCTTCACGGAAGAGATCCGGCAGCAATCCGGTGTAGCTGACCTGGATGTCGTACTTCAGGTCGGTCACCGCGAAGACGACAGTCGACGATCCACCATAGGTAAGTGAGCCAGGTTTCACCAGGCCACCGATGCGCAGACGGGTTCCTCGCGGCGGCGCCTTTTCGGCCATCTCGGTCGGCCCGTAGAAGAAGACGATGCTGTCACGCAACGCAAACAGGATGAGCCCAACCGCGATGGCCAAGGTGAAGCCTGCTGCGCTGATGATAGCGATGCGCCTGCCCTTTCTGGTCAAAGTCTACCTCTTCAAACCTAGCTGACTGACGAGTTCATCGATGCGCTCTGGCGCTTGCGCATCTTCTGCTAACTGGGCGCGCGCACTTGCGACGGCCGCCTCGGCTTTCTGGCGTTCACCCAATACGACGTAGGACCTAATCAGTTGCAGCCATCCCTGAAGGTCATGGCCATCCTTCGAAAGCTTCTCGGCCAGTCCTCCCACCATCCCGCGGATCGCGTCTCTCCGCTGCTCCGGTGGAAGGGCCGCGATTTCAGTCCGGCTTCGGCCGGCTTCTGCTTTTGATTGAGTTGGCCTAGAAGACTTATCCAGGTGTTGGCGGACGGCATCCATCCACGGGGCGCCAGCTGGCGTATCGGCCTCCAGCGCCTCCCAAAGTTGTCTCGCCCGATCTGTGTCGCCATCTTGCTCTACTGCGAGCGCATGGAAGAATCGGGCCAGAGGCTGTTTGGGATCATCCACGAGTGCTTGGTCAATGGCACCGCGTGCTTCTGCAGTCACAACGCCGTCGGCAGCCATCGTCAGCGCCTGCCCAAGAGACGCACGCTCCTCCGCATTTTCGCCGAGCAGCCGTAGCGCCGCCCTGTACGCATGCGCCGCATCCTGAAACCTTCCCATGCGCAGGTAAATTGGTGCAACAACCTGGAATCCGCGGCCATCGTTGGGGTCGCCCTTCAGACGCGTCTCGACTTCGGAAATCGCGGCAGCGAGAGTGAAGTCCTCACCCGTGCGCCTCGATGCGATCGGCATATCAGGCTGGTTGGGAGCGCCGACCTTGAGATAAGACGCGAGAGCGACGAGTGGCAGCACTAGGGCGATCGCCAAGGCCGCGGCAGTGCGTCTCGGCTGCCAGCGCGGCCACGCATGCGGCCGGCTCTCCGACGCGGAGTCGAGTGATGCAAGCAGCCGGCGCCCGATCTCGGCACGCGTGGCCATGGCATCCTCGGGCCCTACGAGTCCGCAGCGGACGTCATCATCCGCCTCGGCCAGAAGGCCGCGATAGAAGGCCACGTCGGAATCGTGACCGCCAAAGCTCTCACGCCGCTCGGAGAGCGACCGGGCCAGCGCCAGCACGATTGCAAACGTCATCATTGCGAAGACGGCCCAGAGCATGTTCAAGGCCTCCGTCCGTATTCGCCAATCCGTAACGCACCACGTTTTCGGGTATCCGGCGCGCTTGAAAATCGGACTGCTTCTATGTGTGCCGCTCCCATGGTCCGATCGGCCACTCCCGAATGATGTAAATGGACTTGCAAGGCAGTCGTCATGGACGCTCTGCCCCGGCAATTGCCGCCATCAGAGCTGGTCGACTTGCGTCCGAGATGCCTCCAACCAGCTTGTAGGCGATTGTGCCATCCCCCTTGACCACATAGGTCTCGGGGACGCCATAGACGCCGAAATCGATGCCCGTTCGGCCGGACCGGTCAATGCCGACTTGTGCGAAGGGGTTCCCATTCGCGGCGAGATAGGCTAGCGCGTTTCTGGGATCGTCTTTGTAGACGATGCCGGTAAGCGTCACCCCCTGTCGCTGCAGCATCCGGTCGCTCGCCAACGCCATCAGAGCCCCTTGTTCTTCCCGGCACTCGATACACCATGATGCGAACACGTTCACAATTGTCACGTGCCCCTTCCGCAGATCGGCGCCCGACAAGCCGGGTGGACCAGGCGTGCGAAGCCCCTCCAGCGGCTCCAGCGCAAACTGCGGTGCCGGCCTGCCGATCACAGCGGAGGGCACGAGTGACGGGTCTCCGGCGCCGAGCCGCACCAGGAGTAACGCCGCAATTCCGAAGAAGACTAGAAGCGGGATAATCACCCACAGGCGGGCCAGCGCGCGTTGACGGGCCGTGGTGCTCGCAGGGAGGTGAATCGAAGGTGTGATGTTGCTCATACGCGGCCGCGCGGATCGGAGTGACCAAGTCGCAGACGACGCAGGGTACGGCGCTGAACGCGATAGTCGATGAGGACCGCCGCGATCATCCCGGCAAGCACGGTGCCCGTCACCAGAAAAGTCATTGTGATGAATCCGCTATGCTGCATCACAATCTGCTCAGGACGCCATTTCGACAGGCAGTATGCAAGCCATGGCAGGTTCACCCGCAGCCGCCATCGTGATCGCAAGCCGCCGGATACGGCGTCGCATGATTTCGTTACGGACTGCCATTACGTGGAGAGTCACGAACAAAAGCGAGTATGCGAGCGCCATCACAATCAGCGGCCATAACATCGTGCCGGCGATCGCCGAGCCCTCCATCCGAAATACCGATGCCGGCTGGTGGAGAGTGTTCCACCAATCAACCGAAAACTTCACGATTGGGATGTTGATGAACCCAACCAAGGTCATGATCGAAACTGCTCGTGCCGCCCTGTTCGGGTCCTCGATCGTCTGCCAGAGCGCGATCAGACCGAGATAGATCAGAAACAGAACCAACACGGAGGTGAGCCGGGCGTCCCAAACCCAATATGCGCCCCACATCGGTTTACCCCAGAGGGAGCCTGTGACGAGGCAGATAAAGGTGAAAGCCGCGCCAAGCGGCGCAGCCGCCTTTTGTGCTGCATCGGAAAGTGGATGACGCCAAACTAAGGATCCGAGCGCAAACACCGCCATGAACGTGTAGGCAAGCATCGCTGTCCACGCGGCGGGAACGTGGATGTACATGATGCGCACCGTCTCGCCTTGCTGGTAGTCGGGTGGCGCGGCGAATGTTCCAAGCAGACCAACTGCGAAGGCGAACGCCGTCGAACCCCAAAGCCAAGGCAGCAGCCTTGCGGCGATACGCACGAAATTACCAGGATTGCTGTACGCAGTGAAGTTCAGACTCAAATTCCGATCTCCTCGAACTCAACCTGCAGGCCGGGATTGCTCGCGCTCCCGACGAAAGTTCGTGCCACTCGGGCGTCTACAAGCCGATGAGTATCGCATCACACCGGAGACGATTTCACAAATTACCTCCAGTTATTGTTTTGATGCCCACTAGGCGCCCAGAGCTGAGCGGCTCCGATTTGTATACTTGGAGTGGCCGAAATCATCCCGTGCAGACGGCACAGCAATTCGAGAGACCGATAGCAGGTGGGAGCCGCGCGCTATTCGATCGCGCGCGACGTCGAGATAGCGGTTAATGCCGCGCTCGAAAGTGACGGCGCTCGTCTCGTGTAAGCGGTCCGCTTCAAAGGGCGCGTTCTTCGTATAGGTCCCTTACTCCGTTTGGATGCCCGACCCGTACGTAGGGTCAATTGAGCCACCAATCGCGATCGTCGTATCTATAACGCGTGCGGTGGCCCTCCCAGCTATCGCTGCCCACCTTGGGCGTTTCCTCCCTAGACTTAGGCCGCTTGTGGCAACGCAGGCGGCCCTTTTTGTGTGCACTCATATGGAATTGCACCGAGGTCTGGTCGACCTATACCTCGGTAGGGTCACTTCATACCCTCGCGCAATGGCAACAACTAAGCGCTCGGTGCTACCAGATGATACGGAGCGAACGGCAACGGAACCGGCCCGCGAGCAGGCAGTTGCAGGACAAGGTCGGCCACGTAATGCTCGACCGGTCTTTCCCATCACGAGCCGCATGTTGCCAGTAATTACTGTTTACTTCCATGATTGCGGAGAGCCCCCCATGATAAGCATCGCCGATCTCTTAATCCGGTTCCGGCAAGGGAGCCGGCCCGCGTCCAATGCTCAAGTTGCGGTTGTGGCCGATCGGGATCGATCCAGCATGGCCGAGTTTGTCCGCATCCTGCAGGCCTACGATCAAGGCCGGTACGGCAGGAGTTAGAGGGCGACCGCGTCTCAAGCAGCGAAGAAAATGCGGGACACGGGACCGTCCACAGATGACTTCAAATCAGTCATTTCGGTTTCGCAATGCAGGTGCCATCGGTTGCTAATCGGCGATCCGCTTTCGAGGCAATGATCGAATTCGTGACAAAGGATCGCGCGCCCAACCACGATGAGCCGCGGCTAACGTTGTTGTGACCACGACAGCTCGGCGACGCGTTTCGGTCGCCCCGGTAGTAACTCGCAAGGCGATCTGCTGAGGTGCCGTCGCAGCCGGATAATGGGAAATGTCCTGCGACCATCTATCCGATAGCCATTTATCATAAGGTTAATTCAGACGCGATCGCATCACGGCGGCGTTTGGCTGCCCTCACCACCTCGCCGTATGTTCAATCGGAGTTCTGTCCATCACCCTCAGATTCTTCCGGAACGTATCCATGCACTTGGCGAAAGGCACGGAGAAAGCTACTGTAGCTCCTATAACCGACCGCCCGCGCGATCTGCTCAACTGAAAATGTCCTCGCGGCGAGCATATCGGCTGCACGCTTCATCCGTATTTGCCGGAGCGCTACCATTGGCGAACATCCTATCGTGCGCACAAATCGCGCCATGAATGCGGATCGGCTCAAGCCGGCCTTTTGCGCCAAGGCCATGACGGAGTGATCGGCCTCCGGCCGCGCCAGCAGATCCGCGAACGCAAGAGCGATTTGACGGTCACTCAAAATAGAGAAGCGTTCGAGCCAAACGCTGGTCGAATTGAGACTGCGACGAACGAGCGTGACGAGCACCTGCTTGAGGATGGCGGTTGTCATGGCCTGCATTCCAACCCGCCCGCCGCTGATTTCTGCCCGCGCGGCCTGCAACTTTGACCCCACTTCATCGGCTGGTTCGAAGCGCTCGACAATCGGCGTGGAAAGGCCTGCAAAGAGGTCGATCGACGAGCCGTAGGTAGCGCGAAAGTACCCGCAGATCAGCATGACCATCGGGTCCAGGTCCCCGGCGACGAATCGCTGGATTTGCTCGCCGAAGCGCGGATCCCATTGCGCTTCGACTACATTCACTCTCTTGGCCGCTGTGCCGTCATCGACCTCAATGTGAAACGGCTTCTTGGCCGGCGTGATGACAAGGGTGTGAGGTACTAGAGGAAATGCGGAGAAGCCACGCACGACCATTCGTCCGGTCCCGGAAAGATTGTAGTGGATAGCCGGCGCCTCCGCGCTTCCGAATGACAGGCGCCAGCCTGGGCTAACCAAACACTCGATGAGCCCGATGACGTCGACATCCAAAGTTGCCATCAGCACATCGAGATGGGATCGAAGCAATGTAAGATTTGGACGATCGGACATGTGTTTCGGACTCTCGGATTGAGCTGATGTCCTAGTCTTAGGACAGGACAATTGCAAATCGTGGAACTGTATTATGGCTAGGATGATGCGCATCTGCTCGCCATGACCAACTGCCTAAGCGAGTTGGGAACCTCTTGGACGAGCGTGAGCGTGCTGCGCTTCCCACGGCCCTCATTTCACTGTCCAGAACTGACGCCTTAGGATGTCCCAAAATGAGCAAAAAGCACTAAATGGAAAGGTGGTCGAGGCGGTCCCAATGCAAACCCGACATTAAATTGGTCTCGCGTACGATGTTCTACGCAACCGCCCTCAATAGGAAACAGCATCGATGCAAACGCTTTCAGCAAGACGCGGCCGGCAATTCCGAGCCGGCGCACAATACCTTTTTAATCGGAAGCTCCGCGAGCAACCGCTTGATCATCACGCCTGCCTACTATGGCAACGAACCGAACGGCCCGAACCGGGGCGAATGTTTCGAGTCTGACTATGCAGCTGCAGCTTTATCAGGTGCGATATTTCTTAGCCCTAGCAAAGACGCTAAATTTTACGCGAGCGGCGGAGCAATGCAATGTGACGCAGCCGGCGCTGACAAAGGCGATACAAAAGTTGGAGCAAGAACTCGGCGGCGCGCTGATTCACCGTGAACGTCATCTCACCCAGCTCACCGATCTGGGCAAGATGATTTTGCCCACGCTGGAAAAAATATTCTCCGCCGCCGAGGCCGTACGGCGTCAGGCACGAGCCTATCAAAAGAAGGCGATAGCCCCGCTTAAGATCGGACTGGTGCCGTCGGTCTCCGCCGCACTCATTACTGAATTGCTTGTGGAGCTCGCCAGGATCATCCCCGATCTTCGAGTCGATCTGCGCGAGGCCGATGCCAGCGGACTGGTTGCGATGCTTTTGGATGGCGAGATCAATGCTGCACTTGTCGGTGACGCCATGGAGCTGCCTGAGCGTATCGACCGGTGGCGCCTGTTCGAGGAACGCTGTGTGGTCATCTTGTCTCGGAAACATCCGATGGCCAGGCAAACCGTCATCCTGCTCCAAGACTTGCACGAGTTGGTCTTTCTCGAAAGGGTCGGATGCGACGTCGCAGACCGATTCAAGCGGGCTTGTTTTGCCGACCAACCAGGCCCTAAGGTTATGCACAGGAGCGATCAGGAAAGGCATCTTCAGCAAATGGCATTCGCCGGTTTGGGGGCCATCTTGGCGCCAGAGCACGCTCCCAGACTGCCGTCGCTCGCCACTATCCGAATTGAGGGAGACCCCGTCCGGCGCGAGGTGCAGCTTTTGGCCGTGGCGGGGAGGCAATATTCGCCGGCGCTTGACGCCTTCATCAAGGTTGCTCGTGTTCGCGACTGGACGACTGCGTTGGACAAACTCCGCCGCGCATCTGCCCCTGACTCGAACAAGGACAATGTTTGCTCGGCTGATGCACAAGGTGCAGGCTCCTTGATCCAGATCACGGGCCCCGGTCCCGCCTCTTCATGCCCGAGCTTGTTACGGGTATCCAACCGTCGTTGCTGAGGTGACGCGAAGTCGTTGTTGGGCCATGACGCAGTTGCAGTCGCCCATGCGTAGCCTCTTGAATTGACTTGGCTCATTCCGGTCAGCCTCGAAGGGCGAGGCTTAGGCCCATCCAATTTCGGACAGGGCAGCAAGCAAGGTGTCGGTCTTCGCTCCCGTGATGGAGTCCGGGCCGACAAACGCTCGACGGATGATCCCTCGTTGGTCGAGGACATAGATGGCCGGCATCGGCAACATCCAAAAGGAGAAGCCATGGGGAGCGCAGAGATCGAGTCCGCGCCGCAAGAGATGGCTCTTTATGTCCGCCGGCACCACGGACACCAGGCCGAACGATAGGCTCACCCCAAGATCTAGGTCGGAGAGGATTTCCAGATCCAGTCGGCGGTCGCGTTTGAAATTGCGTGGCAATTCTCCAGCCTCGGGCGTTATGACAATTGTTGTGGCGCCGGCAGCGCGGATTCTAAAGGTTGCCTTTTGAAGGGCGCGCAGTCCAACCGTGCACAATGGGGACCAAGTCCCGTAAACAAAGGTGACGATCAACGGTGCAGCTCGTCGCAACTCCAAAGATGAAACGAGCTTTCCATCTGCCTCGGGGAGAAGAAAGTCGGGGGCAAGTTCGTTCGCCTTCAGGGCGCCGTCAGGAATACCGGCCTCTCGCAACCATGATGAAAGCAGGCGGTCGGTTCGGATGTCCAGCATGCGGAAACCGCTCAAGGTCTCCGCAGAGGGGTCGACCTGCTTGCTGGCCGGGGGCCCCTTTGAAACGTCATCGCCCATTCTGGTTCTCCCCGGTCGCCCACGGCACTTGGCCGCGTATGTTTCTTCCATGGTGACCGAGCGTTCTGGAAAACGAAAATTCAACTTTGGAATGGTAACCGTCGACGAATAATCGATAGGAATAGTCGTCGCCCCCAGTATCGCGATGCGCGCGGGTGGACGAAATAGTAGGGAGCAGCTTCCGTTGAGGAGGTCATGACTCTTTCAGCGCGCCAAGGCTCCTGCATACCGAGCGACACGATCAAGGAGAGGCAATAGCCAAGCACCGAGCTGCACGAGCTGTACGCCAAGATTGTCCTCAGAACCGACACCGATCGCTGCACGACGCATTGGGTTCCATTTGCGGAGCGCGTGCCCTAGTCGGCATTTCGTCAGGAGTGCTTCTGCAAGAAGCAGCCGCGAAGCCAGGACAATCCGTGAGCAAGCCAACCTCCTCAGTCGAACATGTGTTGCTGATAACGTATGCCGCGACCGGCAGAGCGCCTTCTAGCCCGCGCGGCGTTGAGGGGAGACCGATGTAACCAAATTGAGGTTCGCCTGCCCGGCGCGTCAAAAATCAGAGTCGGTGAAGTGACGCCGAGCGCCAAATAGGTCGAAACCGAGATATCCAAAAGTCGCAGCCGTGCTCCGCCAAAAGTCTCATCCCGTTTTGCCCTTTCTGTCAGACACGCAAACGCGAGTGCAATTGGGGACTTCCGTGTCGCAGGGCAGGCTTACCTCGCATTCGCTTGTAGCAGGTTTCGGGGGGATCTGCCGCTCGGCCCGGCGCGCGACGGCCTACTCCCAAAACAGGCACCGCGATCGCGCAACGGTAGGGATGAATGCAGTCCTGAATCGGAGTTTGAATTCCATGCGTCCAGCCAATGATGACCAGATGATGCCACGAGTCAAATTCCAGCAGACGGGGGAAGCGATGGTGGAACACCGCCGAGCACGTTCGTCCTCCACGCCGCGACCCGAGCTCCAGCAAGTCCCTTTATGCAAGAAGCTTGGGAAGCCACGCGATTGGCGCCACGGCCCTGATGAGCGGCAACATCCTTCACGATCACGAATGTTGCTGCCGATAGCTCAATCTCCGATCATTGTTGGTGACCATGAGCCGCTCATTTTCGATCCAATTCGTCAATTGGATGATCAGGTGCCGGCGGACGTGATCCATCCTGTTGTTGAAATTTCTCCTCGTGAGGCTGTGGAACGCCTCATCATAACGGGGCACGGCATGACGGCCGAATCTATTCGATCCACAAGTCGAGGCAAAGTCCAACATCAGTATAGGGCTCCAATGCATATGCTCGTCATGTACGAGAAGGGGGAGCGCCGCGATGGAGAGACATTTGTAGAAGGTGTGCCGCCATCAGCGCTCCGGAGCCTCGAGCGGAAGCTGACATTCGTTCCTGCTGGCTGCGAGTTCTACGATTGGCACGAGCCGCGGGGATCGCAGATGCAGCTCATGTACTTCTACTTCGACCCTGAGAGGCTGAAGGCTCTTTCCAAACGTGGCATCACCGGGCTGCCGGACTCCCCACGCCTACTGTTCGAAGACGAAACGCTATGGAACACCGCCCTCAAGCTGAAGACGTTCGTCGATAGCTCTGCAGGAGACCCGGTCTACTTCGAGAGTCTCGGTAGCCTGCTTATGCATGAAGTCGTGCGTTTCACTTGCGGGATGCCCAGCATTCAGCGTCAACTCCAAGGTGGTCTTGCACAGTGGCAGCAGCGGCTCGTCACCGCCTACATCCAGGAGCATCTCAATGAGCGGATACCGATTGGCACGTTGGCGCAGCTCGTTCGTCTTAGCCCGTATCATTTCTGCCGGGTGTTCAAGCAATCTCTCGGAATGCCGCCTCATCGGTACCAGACCAAACGTCGCGTTGAGCAGGCCAAATTACTGCTGGCAAACCGCGCAGGCTCTATGATGGAAATCGGTCGGGCGGTCGGCTTCAGCAGTCGTAACGCGTTCGCCACGGCGTTTCGGAAGGCGACGGGAATTGCTCCCGCGGATTACCGCCGAAGCGTGGCTCCTCCGATAACCGTATGAATGAATTGGGGCGTCCCGCTCAACTTTGCCATTCGAAGGTAGCGGCGTCTCGGTGCAACATCGGGCTTTGGGGGCCCGTCAAGAAAGCAGGTCACGGGCCTTAAGAAGGCATGCATCTGCCGCTGGTGGCGAAGAGAGGCAGAAAGCCCATCGCGGGAATTCGGCAAAGCGACCGAAAGCAAGCGGCGCCGTGAATGGACCCGCTAGAGCGATGCGAGCGACGTATCGCAAATCTGTACTGATGATGGGCTGGGCGCGAGACTAGGTCGATTGCCCTCATCACCCCTGTTTTAGTCCGACCGATGAAAATCAGATCACCTTCACGCGCAAGCGATTGCGTTCCACGCTGGAACTCGCGGAGTGTCATTTGTTGAATGGTCTTCGTGAAGATGATATTTCTACACGGAATTGTCGGTTTTGGGGGAGTATCCCGTGGCGCAGCATTCAATTCAAAAGCGTGCGGAAGCCGAGGAGCCAACCATCGTCGTCGTTGACGACGACAATGACTTCCGCGCCTCACTCGGGGACCTGTTCAACTCGGTTGGCTTCAAGGTCAAGATGTTTGGCTCGGCAGCGGAGCTGCTGCAGGGCGAATTGTTGCCCGACGCGGTGAGCTGCCTCGTACTTGACGTCAGATTGCCGGGCCTAGGCGGTCTCGATGTCCAAGCCGAGCTGTCGAAAGTGAACGCGTCGATTCCCATCATCTTCATGACCGGCCACGGCGACATTCCGATGTCGGTCAGGGCCATGAAGGCAGGCGCTGTGGATTTTCTAACCAAGCCATTCCGCGATCAAGACATGCTGGATGCAGTCACGATCGCGCTCGAGCGCGATCGGACGCGGCGGAAGAACGAGCGGCGGCTCATGGAATTGAAGTCGCGTCTCGAGCGATTAAGCGCGCGCGAGCGAGAGGTGCTGGCTCTCGTGACGACTGGCTTAAAGAACAAGCAAATCGCTTTTAAGCTAGAGATAGCTGAGATCACTGTAAAGGCGCACCGCGGTCATGTTATGCAGAAGATGGGTGCGCAATCGCTGGCCGAGCTTGTCAAAATGGCGGAGACGCTCGGTATAAAGTCGCCCCGGTCTTAATCGCTTCCTGCTTGCACGCGAGTGCATCAGCCGAGAGGGCTATTGTTTGCGCAAATCAACTGACGGCGTTAATCGCTTGCCGCCAGGCCCTGCTGCCGCGTCGAACGTAACGACCCGAGATCAGCGCACGCGTTCGGACGTGGCCCAAACCGGGCTGAACTATTCAGATAGTCTGCATCGATTATTCCTAAGTATAGCATCGGTTGTTCCAAAGCGTAGCACCGCCCGCCCATCGTCTAATCGCCGGTTCAGACCTTTGTCGTTAACGTGTAATGGTGTCCGCGCAGTGCGCTTCATGAGATGGACACGGAACGCGAGATGCGGCGGGCCACCTCCCCAGCAACGAAGGTGGGGATATGTCTAGCCAGATTCGAATTTCGATCATTGATGATGATGACCAATCTCGCTCAGCCTTAGCGGGTCTCCTGCAAGCGATCGGATTCACGACTGAGACCTACTCGTCGGCAATGGAGTTTCTCGCGTCTGGAAACTTGCGCGATAGCTCCTGTTTGATTGTTGATGTCCACATGCCGCGCATGACTGGGACTGAGTTATATAGCCGCTTGGTAGGATCCGGCTATAACATACCAACGGTTCTGATCACCGCTTACCCCGACGACAGCGCGCGAGCTCGGGCTCTGGATCAGGGCGTCGTTGGCTATCTGACCAAACCCATCGACGAAAAGGTTCTACTCGGATGCATCGAATTGGCGCTACAGCGCGGGAAATAAGATGAAAATCCCTAATCAGCAATCGATCGGCTGCCGCTCAGGAAACGTTCCCTTCAGCTCGAAAATCGTTGCTCTTTGAACGGGTCCCCGTAGATGTGAAATCCGTTGAATTCCCACAAGCCCGGCGATTCGCGATCCAAAAACTGGATCCCGCGCACCCATTTCACGCTTTTATAACCATAGAGGTTTGGCACCACGAGCCGGAGCGGATAACCATGCTCGGCCGTAAGGGGTTCGCCGTCATGCCGCAAGGCGAAAACCGTCGTCGGGAGCAGAAAGTCCGAGATTGGCAGGTTCGCCGTGTAGTTGTTCTCGCCATGGATCATCACGTGCCGCGCCTCTGGCCGCAACGTCACTCGCTTCATCAATTCTGTGGCGAGAATCCCTCCCCAACGGTTGTCGAACCGGCTCCAGCGCGAGACGGAGTGTAAGTCGGCAAGTACTTCGCTTTGCGGCAGTTTGCAGAGCTCTTCCCAGGAAAGCCGCAGCTGCTCCTCTACAAGGCCGAACACGCGAAAATCCCAGGTCGTGGGAGCAAAGAGCGGCACCGAGCCCACATGCAGCACCGGCCACTTGAGCGTCAGCGACTGTCCTGGGGGCAGCCGCCCAGCGCCACGCATCTCACGCTCCCGTTCGCGTCGCTCGTTCGATTGCACAAATAGCTCCACCGCAAAGAAGTAACGCGCCCTAGTTGGCGCACGTAGTGATTTTCGGGGCCTGAAAAGCGTCACCGGATTGCCCCGGACATCACCGAACATAGGTGTCTGGTACACCACCTCGAGGAGCGGACTACCAGCACGCTAGTCCCCGAGGCGGCGAAGGGGGAGCCTTACTGCTCCCCGTCACCGCTCTTGGAGTTAGAACCACTTGCAGGCTCGGAGAGTAAACCAGGAACAGTCTTGCTGGTGTTGTGTCGGAAAATGTTGACCGCTCCGATCACTTCGTCCTCGTCGTCACGAATTGGAAACACATTCACGAGCGCCAGAAGACGATAACCGTTTGGCTGCTCGCAAATTACATCGGCATTCCGAACGGTGGCGCCGTTGTTGACCACCACGGAAGGTGGTGCAAGCTCGTGCGGCATCACTTCTCCTGAGGGGTAACGAAGCAGGTGTGACCCGCAAAACTTTTCCGAGGTTCCCAAGGACGGCGTCCGTCCCCAACCGGCGATTGCAGCTTTGTTGCACTTAACGACGGTGGCATCCTTCTCAAGGACGTATATCCCTACAGGGATAGAATCCATTGCCGCTTGGTCTGCAAGAAGTCCTTTTGCGACGAGGTGGCCGTCCACGAGTTCTCCTCGGAAGTCGATCTCGTCGAAGTCACCATCCAAAATCATCGTGCTTGTTGCCAAACCACTATGTGTCACGCTGGTTGCCATTTTCAACTTCCTTTGCGCGATGGAGTCAGAAGACGATCGAATTTCATGTCCCGTTTATCCCGCTTGTCAAGAGGGCACTTGAGACTACGCAAGAAGACTCTATCTTGCGGAACTCTCAAGTGCTGAGAAACGGGCTTCGCGAAGGCTAGCCGCCACATCTCCGATAGCAGGACTGTGAGCGAAATAATGGGAGCGGCGAGGACGAGGGTAGCCCCTGACTTGGGCGGAGCGTGAAAGGTCGCGGTGAAAATCGCGGAACCAGTCACTTTCCCGATTGCAGACCTAACGAGCTGCGGGAGGCGGCGCTGCCGGAAGATCGCCTGAAACCACAATCGAAGAAGGGCTCGGCTTTATGAGCAAACGCCTGCTGGAGGTTAACCTGTCTGCGTTGAGCTCATCTGCTCAGAGGCCTGGTGGAAGTGAACGCACTTGTCTGATGAGCGGAGTGCCGGTTCGGAGAATGTTGTCGACGAAGCGCCCCAGAAAGTTCCAGCTCGTTCGAAAGATGACCAACTCGTTCTCTGGCGCGGCCACAGATATCTCGTTGCAGTTGACATCCTTCTGGCGTCCTGTCCAAATGAATACTCCGAGGTCGTGATGCCCGTGGCGACAAGAATGTCACCTATCCCGGGGCTGTCGGGGTACGTGCTTGTGCCCCTGCGGAAAAGCGCGGATTTTACCCTTTACCGCGGCCGGAAACACGATGACCCTTCGTCGGTCCTAGCGATCGCACTCTTTGAACAGCCGTCGCCTCAGAGTATCAGGCGGCTTATGCACGAATACTCGATCGCCGCCGAACTCGATCCCGCTTGGGCTGCCAAGCCTCTGGCCATTACGCGTCACGAAGGGCGGACGATCCTCCTACTCCAGGACCCCGGCGGTCAGCCGCTGGATTGGATTCTTGAGCGTGACCATGGGCAACCGCTAGATGTGACTCGGTTCCTAAGCATCGCTGTTGGGCTGACAAGAACACTGGGTCAAGTCCATCAGCAGGGCCTTATCCATCGGGATATCAAGCCTTCGAATGTCCTCGTCGACGAGACCGGTAACGCATGGCTCACCGGATTCGGGATTGCGTCCCAACTTCCGCGCGAGCGCCAGTCGCCCGATCCTCCCGAGTTCATCGCGGGAACGTTCGCCTACATGGCACCCGAGCAGACGGGACGAATGAATCGCTCGGTCGATTATCGGAGCGACCTTTATTCGCTTGGAGTGACTTTTTACGAAATGTTGACCGGGACTCTTCCATTCACGGCCTCCGACCCCATGGAATGGGTGCACTGTCATATCGCGAAACAACCAGCCGCCCCCAGATCGCGGGTGGGAACCGTACCAGTCTCGGTCTCCGCGATCACGATGAAGTTGCTCTCCAAGACCGCGGAGGAAAGATACCAGACAGCGGTGGGAGTTGAGAGCGATCTTCGGCGCTGCCTATCCCAGTGGGAGTCCCACGGGTGGATCGATGACTTCACCCTTGGCGCATACGATACCCCGGATCGCCTCATCATCCCCGAGAAGCTGTATGGGAGGCACCGCGAAGTTGACACTCTGCTGACCGCCTTCGACCGCATCGTTGGCGGTGGCCGAGCCGAACTGGTGCTGGTCTCTGGATACTCCGGGATCGGAAAATCCGCAATCGTCAATGAGCTTCATAAACCGCTCGTGCGGCCACGCGGCTTGTTCGCGTCGGGCAAATCCGACCAGCACAAGCGGGATATTCCGCACGCCTCCCTGGCCGGTGCGTTTCAGAGCCTTATCCGGCGGCTCCTAAGCCAGAACGAGGAAGATCTGCACAAATGGCAGGCCGCAATTCGTGAGGCCCTGGGTCCGAACGGACTGCTCCTCGTCGATCTCGTCCCGGAATTGTGGCACGTCATTGGCGACCAGCCGCCGTTGCCCGAATTGCCGCCGCAGGAAGCGCAGAGACGTTTTCAGACCGTCTTGCGACGGTTCATCGGCGTGTTTGCACGACCTGAACATCCGCTTGCGCTCTTCCTCGATGATATGCAATGGCTGGATGTCGCCACACTCGACCTCGTCGAAGATCTGCTAACACACAACGATTTGCAGCATTTATTGCTCATTGGTGCGTATCGGACCAATGAGGTCAATGGCAACCATCCGCTGGTACGTAAGCTTCAAGCGATCCGTCAGGCCGGAGCCGCAGTGCAGGACATCGTTCTCACACCACTCAGTCGCGACGATCTAGGTAAACTGCTTGTGGACTCCCTTCACTGCCAACTGGAGCCCGCCGCCCCACTGGCAGACTTGATTTACGAAAAAACCACGGGCAACCCGTTCTTTGCAATCCAGTTCATTTCTACTCTGGCGGACGAGCGCCTGCTGACATTCGATTACCGCGCGCGCCGTTGGATATGGGACCTGCCTCGCATTCGTGCCAAAGGCTTCACGGACAATGTCGTAGAGCTGATGGTGGACAAATTAAAGCGCCTTTCGCCAGAAACCCAGAAGTTACTCCAGCAGTTCGCCTGCATGGGCAACACTGCAGAGTTCGAGATGCTGCGGATTGGGTATCAGGGCTCCGTCGAGGACATGCACGATCATCTCTGGGAAGCGGTGCGATCGGGTCTGATCTTCCGCACGGACAATTGCTACGGCTTCATGCACGACCGCGTGCAGGAAGCGGCCTACTCGCTTATCCCGGCGGAGCTGCGTGCCGAGGCTCACCTCCGCATCGGAATGCTCCTCGCTGAGCATACGCCCTTAGAAAGACGTGAGAAGGCGATATTTGATATCGCCAATCAACTTAACCGTGGCTCTCACCTTATCAACTTTGTTGAGGATCGCGAGCGCGTCGCAGAATTGAATCTGATCGCAGGTCGGCGCGCGAAACTCTCGACAGCATACGACTCCGCTCTCATCTATCTCAGGGCCGGCCGCGCCCTTCTTACAGAAGAGACTTGGGAACGCAATTACCGGCTTATCTTCTCGATCGAATATCTGACAGCGGAGTGCGAACTGCTGACCGTCACGGTTGGTCTCGCGGCCGGGGATCCACTCGCGGAAGTGCAAGAGGAATGCGAGAAGGGCTTGGCATTTGCGAGGCGGGTGCGCTTCGGTCCGCTCATCGAGCGCTGCGGAGCACAACTTGGTTTGATCCTCACCCTGCGCGGGCTGACTGAAACGTTCGGCTGCCTGGATCATGGGGGATATAGCGAAGTCGATACCGAGCGCCGTTTGGCCAACAGCCCGGATCTCGTGCTCTCGGAGTTCTATTACTGGACGCGAAAGCTGCAGGCGCATTTTTTTGCCGGAGAGCTTGCGGCGGCGGTCGATGCATCGCGGCACGCGGAGCCCCTGCTTTGGACGTCGGCGGCAACGTTCGAGTCGGCGGAGTATCGCCTATATGCGGCGCTGGCGCATGCGGCGATGTGGGATCACGCCCCACCGGAGCAGAGACCGACGCATTTCGCATCTGTACTTGAGCACCACCGGGAACTCCTAGCGTGGGCGGAGGTCAACCCGGAAACCTTCGAAGACCGCGCCGCCTTGGTCGGCGCCGAGATCGCCCGCATGGAGGGCCGAACACTGAACGCTCAGGAGCTGTACGACAAAGCGATCCGCGAGGCTCGCAAATACGGCTTCGTGCACATCCAGGCAATTGCCAACGAGATTGCCGCGCGCTTCTACGCAGAGCGCGATTACGGGAAAATCGCGGCAACCTATTTGCGCGCCGCGCAGGGCTGCTATCAGCGCTGGGGAGCCGACGGAAAGGTTTGCCAACTCGAGAAACGTTATCCGCAGCTCAAGCTGGACGAGTCGATCCCGAATTCCACGGCGACGATAGTGACACCCTTCGAGCAACTCGATTTGGCTACCGTAATCAAGGTTTCGGAAGCGGTCTCGGGCGAAATCGTCTTTGAGAAGTTAATGAACACGCTCGTGAGTTCGGCAATCGAACACGCAGGCGCAGATCGAGGTCTCCTGATTCTTCCCCGAGCCGACAAATATCAAATTGAAGCAGAGGCCACAGCCAGCGGTGACAACGTGACGGTGGTCCTGAAACAGGCGCGCGTCACGACCGCAGATCTCCCAAACTCGGTGTTTCACTACGTGCTTCGCACAAAACAAAGCGTTCTGCTGCACGATGCGTCCAATCAGAATTCGTTTTCAGGGGACGACTATATTCGTGACCGTCGCTCGCGCTCAGTGCTCTGCCTGCCGATACTTAAGCAGACCAAGTTGATTGGCCTGCTGTACTTGGAGAACAACCTTACGACTGCCGCGTTTACTCCCGCTCGAATGGTAGTCCTCACACTGCTCGCTTCCCAGGCCGCTATCTCAATAGAGAACGCCAGCCTGTATCGCGAACTAGCCGAGCGGGAGGCCAGAATCCGACGGTTAGTGGATGCCAACATTATCGGAATCTTCGTCTGGGACGTTGACGGCAGGATCATCGATGCCAACGAAGCTTTTCTCCGCATCGTCGGATACAGCCGCGATGATCTCGTCTCTGGCCAACTGCGCTGGCGGGACCTGACACCCACGGAATGGAGCGATGCCGACGACCGACGACTAGCCCAGCTGGAGGCGACCGGGACCACGCAACCCTACGAGAAGGAGTACTTCGCGAAAAACGGCAGCCGCGTGCCGGTGCTGGTCGGGGCAGCGACCTTCGGAGAGCGATCCGACCAAGGCGCGGCCTTCGTGGTAGACTTAACTGAGCGCAAGCGGGCGGAGGAGGAAATTCGCGAAAGCGAACGGCGTTACAGTGAGGTGCAGATGGAGCTCGTGCACGCAAATCGAGTTGCAACAATGGGGCATCTCTCGGCTTCGATCGCCCATGAAGTCAACCAGCCGATCGGGGCGACGCTCAACAATGCCTCTGCGGCGTTGCACTGGCTGAGCAAAGAACCAGCAGATCTGGACAAAGCTCGAGACGCTCTCAACCGGATCTTTGCTAACGGCAATCGCGTCAGCGAGGTCGTCGGCCGGATACGAGCGCTTTTCAAAAAAGCACCTCTACGGAAAGAAGACGTGGACATCAACGAAGCAATCCTTGAGGTGATCGCCCTGACCCGCGGCGAAGTCGTGAAGAATGGCATTTCGGTGCAATCACACCTCGGGGACGGTTTGCCGCTCATTCAAGGAGATCGGGTCCAGCTGCAACAACTGATAATGAACCTGATCATCAATGCCGTTGAAGCATTGAGCTCGATCAGCGGGGATCCGCGAGAACTGGTGATCACCACTGGTAAGGGCGAGCCGGACGGCGTGCTGGTAGTACTGCGGGATTCCGGGCCAGGTCTGAGTTCACTGGGTCTGGAGCGCATCTTTGATGCCTTCAACACGACAAAGCCCGGCGGCTTGGGGATGGGCCTATCGATCTGCCGCACGATCATTGAAGCGCATGGGGGACGACTGTGGGCCACCGCCGCTCAACCTCGGGGCGCGACGTTTCAATTCACGCTGCCCGCACGGTCAAATCAGGCGTGAACTGAAGAGTTTGCAGCGCGTCTGCAACGGACCGGATCGCTACCGGAAGAATTCTGGGCTCGCACGCACTGGAGTTCCGCCGGCGCAGCCAGCGCGCTATTCATCATTTTGGAGGTCGTTATGCTCGTGGCTTGTTCCTCGGAACGGCTCATGTCCATCTCGTTCCACGTTCAGCGCAGCTAAGAAACGACGAGTCTGAGCACTCGTATTGCGGCGACGTCGGGTTGGCCACGGCGTTGAGAGAGGTCGCCGGGGGCGCCTCAGAAATCGTCAAGCACCGCTCTCCGTGACATACCCAAGATCGACAAAGCAGAGGCGAACTTCAAGAGAAATGCCGATATTGTGCCGCCGCATGGGAGCGGTGATCTGAAGCATTGACGCGCTAACCTGATCACCGTCGCCGTTCCGGGCCTCGTGCGCGGTCATTGCATTCGCTAGGTCCGGTCAACGCCGGAACAAGTTCGATTTGGCAAGCGAAGAGCGCAAAGTACGTTCCTTGATTATGAGTATCAGTGGCGTGTGTCGCACCTCAGCGAACCCGTCTAACGGGCGGTCGCGCGGCCCGAACAGCGCGACCGATACTCATCTCTATACCACGGCGGATTGTTCGAGCCATTTGGGTCGAGCTGGTGTCCAGACCTCTGAGTTGTCGGCACGCAACGGACGTCGGCGCCATAAAATACGCGCTCAACAAACCGCAAGAATGAGAACGCCGTAACAAGAACTGCGCTTCACGCAGTGATTAACCGGCTATATCTGTAGTCCGCAAGAGCATCAGGCTTAGCGGCGATAAGGAGAACAATGATGCCGGCGATATTCACCGCGACTAGTGGCGACGATGTGACCGTCACGTGCACCACGCGCGAGGTCGCACTCACGGGCGAGGCTACCGCAACTTCAAACAACATGAGCAGGGCCATCGCTATAGACGGGATATCGGCGATGGTCGCTTTGCAACCGATCGGCAGATGGACAAGACGCGCACCGCGCAAGGCGCAAAGTCGATGCCCTGGTCCGCGCGACGGGGGGTTTGGTGCCCGATGTGATCCGACCATTTGATCGGATCCGCCTTGAAAGGAGCTGCATGTTTCTACGCTTAGCCGAACTGTAGTTCCCTATCGCAAGGATGGACGTTTCCCCGATGCCATTGCCCCTCCACGACACTCACTCTCTTCTGCTGTCAGGTCATCGAACCTGTTGTGAAACGGCTTCCCGGTCGATGTGATGACAAGTGTCAGGAATGCGGAGAAGGGATCCCACGATCGTTTGTCCGGCCCCGGAAAGTGCAGTGGATAGGCTGTGCGTGCACGCTTCGAGTGACATATTCACACTTTAGGTGACCAAACAGGCGATGACTCCAATGGCGGCGAATTCAAGATCGTACCAGTACGTCGAGATCCGAGCGAGGCAATGCAACGTTCGTACGATTGGACGCGTCTTTGGGACGCTCAAAAGCTGATGGCGTGGTCCGCAACGTTAATTCAAAGGAGTGTCGGTGAGGAAACGTTCCGCAAGACGCGGGCCGAGAATGCCGAGCCGGCACACAATACCTGTTTCCTGGGAGGCTCCGCGACAAACCGCTTTATCATCACTCCTGCCCGCCCCAGCAACGAACTGGAATGGTCCGAACCACCTCAACCCTTTCGAGTATAAGTATGCAGCTGCAGTTTCATCAGGTGCGATATTTTTTAGCCCTGGCAAGGACGCTCAATTTTACGCGGGCTGCAGAGCAATGCAATGTGACTCAGCCGGCGCTGACAAAGGCGATACACAAGCTGGAGCAAGAACTCGGTGGCGCGTTGATTCACCGTGAACGTCACCTCACCCAACTCACCGAGCTGGGCAACATGATTTTGCCAACGCTGGAGGAAATATTTGCCGCGACGGAGTCGGTACGACTTCAGGCGCGAGGCTATAAAAAGAAGACCATCGCTCCGCTGAAGATCGGGCTGGCGCCATCAATCTCCGCCGCACTCATTACGGAATTGCTCTTGGAACTCGCCAGGATCATCCCTGATCTTCGAGTCGATCTGCGCGAGGCCGATGCCAACGGGCTCGTTGCGATGCTTTTGGATGGTAAGATCAATGCTGCACTCGTCGGCGACGCGTTGGAGGTACCTGAGCGCATCAACCGCTGGCGGCTCTTCGAGGAGCGGTATGTGCTCGTCTTGCCACGGAAACATCCGATGGCGAGTCACACAGTTATCCCGCTTCAAAACCTTCACGAACTGGTTTTTCTCGAAAGGGTCGGGTGCGACGTCGCAGGCCGATTTAAGCAGGCGTGTTTTGCCGACCATCCCGGCCCGACAGTTGTGCACAGGAGCGATCAGGAAAGGCACCTTCAGCAAATGGCATCCGCCGGTTTAGGGGCCATCCTGGCGCCAGACCATGCTCCCACGCTGCCGTCGCTCGCGGCTATCCCAATCGAGGGCGACCCTGTCCGGCGTGAGGTGCAGCTTTTGGCCGTGGCCGGGAGGCAGTATTCGCCGGCGCTCGACGCCTTTATCAGGGTTGCTCGTTTTCGCGACTGGACGAGTGCGCTGGACAAAACGCGGGGCTCGACGGTCGCGTCCTCCGACGCGGCGTGAATACGGGGCCGGCTGCGAGGTGCGGCACATAAGCGAGTACTGCGAAACCGTGTGATTTAGGTGACGTTAAGGCCCAGAAGCACCCAGGTACGAGTTTGGGGAGCGCGTTGGAGGTTACGGATGTCCCGACAGAGCCAGATCAGACGCGGATGAGCTTACCGATATGCTGTAGCCGCCGCCGGACGAGCGCAATAGGTTTTCCAGGACCGGGGTGATGAGCGGACCATGCCGTGGGCATTCATTCCCGCGCGCGAGGAACTCGCGTTCTTCGCCCTAGCATTCACCGCCACACTTGCAACGAGAGCGCACCGATTACGGTCCGCAGGGATAGATCGTGTAGGGTGGGCAAAGCGCCGCGTGCCCACGATTCAAGACGCCGGTGAAGGATGGTGGGCACGGCGCAAGGGCGCCTTTGCCCACCCTACGGGCTGGTTCCTTCAGGATTTTGGATATGGACGTTTCAATCATTGAAGATCGCAAAGCCCGCGCCCGCGCCTGGTTCGAATCCTTGCGCGACGACATCTGCGCGAGCTTCGAGCGGCTGGAGGATGACGCGCCGCAAAGCCTCTATCCGGGCGAGGCCGGCCGCTTCAAACGCAGGCCGTGGCGGCGCACCGACCATACCGGCGCGCCCGGCGGTGGCGGCGTGATGTCGATGATGCGCGGCCGCCTGTTCGAGAAGGTCGGCGTGCACTGCTCGACCGTTCACGGCGAATTCGCGCCCGAGTTTCGCGCGCAGATCCCTGGCGCGGCGGAGGATCCGCGGTTCTGGGCCTCCGGTATCTCGCTGATCGCCCACTTACGCAATCCGCAGGTGCCGGCCGTGCACATGAACACCCGCTTCGTAGTCACCACCAAGGCCTGGTTCGGCGGCGGCGCCGACCTCACTCCGGTGCTGGATCGCCGGCGCACCCAGGACGATGCCGACACCATCGCCTTCCACGCTGCGATGAAGGGCGCCTGTACCGGAGCGAACGGCGTCGCCGATTACGACAAATACAAGGAATGGTGCGACGAGTATTTCTATCTGCCGCACCGGAAAGAGGCGCGCGGCGTCGGCGGCATTTTCTACGACTGGCACGACAGCGGTGATTGGGGCGCCGATCTCGCCTTCACCCACGACGTCGGCCACGCCTTCCTGAAGACCTATCCTGACATCGTGCGTCGCAATTTCGCGACGGCATGGACGGCCGAAGACCGCGACGAGCAATTGATCCGGCGCGGACGCTATGTCGAGTTCAACCTGCTCTACGACCGCGGCACGATTTTCGGACTCAAGACCGGCGGCAATGTCGACTCGATCCTGTCGTCGTTGCCGCCGGAGGTGAAGTGGCCATGAGCGCGGGCAAGCTTCTCCCCGCGCCATCCTGATCGACATGCACAACGGCATCCTGTCGGCCCACGGCCGGCCCGAGATCGCCTGACCAATGCGGACGCCTCATGGCGACTGAAGCTTGCTGAAGCCCGGCATCTGACCGTCAAGGGCGGCTTTGCCGCGCTCGCGGCGGCGGGCCACCGCGCTCTGCCCGACATCTCGCCATGAGCCCGGCCGATGAGTCTTAGGGTCTGTACCTAATTAGCGAGTTCTGATTCCCTCGTGCCAAGTTGATTCGGCACGGGGGACTTCGATGCGCAAAGGACTGTTCTGGCTCAACGACAAGCAGTGG
>NZ_JADPJQ010000001.1:0-3097 GCF_023073515.1 Bradyrhizobium sp. 17
GATCGCGATCACTGGAATCCGTGATCACCATCGCCTGGAACACCTGATCACCATCCCTGGAATGCGCAGCAGACTGCCGTTATCAACTCGATCCGCGCATATCTGGCCGAGTTCGGGATTGTTGCGCCCGTCGGGCGCAGGGGTGTCGAACAGCTGTTGGAAGTCGTCGCCGATCCAGCTGACCGCCGGCTCCCGGAGGTGGCCCGCGCGTGTCTTGCGGCTCTCGGCAGTCAGTTGCGGGCACTGAAGGCTCAGATCCTGGAGTTTGATAGGCGCATTATTGCCTGGCATCGATCAAACGCGACGAGCAGGCGACTGGATGCGATCCCTGGCGTCGGTCCAGCATTGACAACGGCGCTAGTCGCGAGCGTTGCCGATGCCAAGGCTTCCGATCGGGGCGGGACTGCTCGGCCTGGGTCGGGCTTGTGCCGAAGCAGAACTCGAGTGGGGCAAGGACAAGCTTGGCAGTATCAGCAAGCAAGGCGATCGCTATTTACGCAGCCTGTTCACAGCGGGCGCACGCGCCGTGATCCGCTATGCCAAGATCCATGGCACGGGCCATCGGCCCTGGCTCACTGCGTTGTTGGCACGGCGCCCCACCAAGGTCGCAGCCATCGCACTCGCCAATAAGCTCGCCAGGATGGCATGGGCGATGATGGCCAGGAACGAACCCTACAAGGAACCCGCCGCTCTTACGGCGTGAACGAGATCACAGCCGGTCATCCGGGTGTGACGTGACGGTTGGAACGGCGAACAGCACCAATGCGGCGCCGGTCGATCCGGCGATCAGGACAACCCACATGGGCCATGCCATCTTCGAATGCGTGCTTTTGATCGGGACCTGATCCGCGGAGGGCATATGGCCAGCGGTCATGAGTACCGCACAAGAAGGCCGAACACGTGGCTGCTCCGACCAACGCCGCAAGTGAAGATTCTCCTTCCAACCTGGAGCCGTCCACCATCGCTTCCGTTCGCGGAGTGTCGCGACATGTCGGCTCACAGGGACAAACCGGAAGTTTGCAGCCGGGCGCCAGTTGGGCGGCTTGTGGACCCAAGGCTGACGTCGCTGCTGTCCGCGGCTAAGTGGGATGCGATTTTTATGCGGCAGGCATTGCTCCGAACGACAGTTGCTCGCCGGGCGAAAATCTATGCTATTGTTTGGGGCAAGCCTCCCTGCCAACCTGCCAACAATTGAACGAAGGAGAAAAACGATGCGCTCACTTCTACTCGCCGCGCTCGGCATTACCGCGTTCTCGGCAACCATGGCTGTCGAGATACCTGAGGCAACTGCTGTCGTCTATTGTGCCGCCGGTGTCTACCGCGCCGGCTGCGTCGTCCGACCCGGCGCCGTCGTCCGACCCGGCGGCGTAGCATCCGTCCGAGGTGTTGCCCGACGTACTACCCGGCGTGTTGTTCGGCGATCCGACATGATGCTTAAGCACGACATCTCGCTTCTCGGCCACCTCGATAACGGCCTTGGCTTCTACCGCTTCAGCTACAACGGCAGCGACAAGGCCTATGTCGGCGTGATGGCGCAGGAAGTCCAGACAGTCATGCCCGCAGCGGTACTGCGCGGCAGCGACGGCTATCTGGGGGTCTACTACGACAAGCTCGGCCTGAAGTTCCAGACGTACGACCAGTG
This sequence comes from Bradyrhizobium sp. 17, assembly GCF_023073515.1. Classification (NCBI taxonomy): domain Bacteria; kingdom Pseudomonadati; phylum Pseudomonadota; class Alphaproteobacteria; order Hyphomicrobiales; family Nitrobacteraceae; genus Bradyrhizobium; species Bradyrhizobium sp. 17. Next base: position 1,643 of record NZ_JADPJQ010000001.1, read on the forward strand.
GACCGCGTCGGGCGCTCATGTCCCAGCCGGCACACCAGTCGACCGGTAACGCTTGGACAAAAGCAAAGGGCGCAAGAATCCGTTGCCGTGGTGGCACGGCATCTTTGATGCGCGGCTCCGAACAAGCGCATAAGGCGCCCGCTTCGGTGGGCTATCGCGCAGCGATAGTGCCCGGCTTTGCTGGGAACGATCCTGACAGGGCTCGCGCCACGCGCCCCTGAGCGTTTATGAACTAAGATCACAGGAGCGTTGAAGATGGTCCGTTTGTCCTCCATGTCCGGAGCCGCGCTGGCGCTGTATATGTGCCGCAAACGTGTTTGCCACGACGTTTCGCCACCGCCATCTTCGGCCTCATGGTGGGATCCTCCAGTTCGCGCGAGCCGTCCCACACTGTCCAGGCGGAGCAGATCTTGGAAGGCGGCGTTGAGATCGCGTTGCACTTGGCGCGAGTTTGATCTTGCTACATTAGGGAGGGCGGAGAGGTGCGGAAAGACTTTCCACGCCATCGGAACGAGCCGTGACACTCCGGACTGACCGCTAACCGGGGGCCATGTCTCCTTCTGTGAAGGGTTTCGGATGCCGGCCCTATGACGGTGTTGCCGCGCACACGGGGCCGGCGTCCGAAAGCCTCCAAAGGAGGAAACCGCGCTGGGGGGACGTAGGACGTCGCGTCAAACAACCTTCAGACGATCAGGACGATCGCCTATGGGGATTTGATGTTTGGCGGCACCTGTACTTTCAATGGCTTGGCTATAGCAAAAATACCACACCACACAATCTAAACGTGAGCTCCTCGATATTCGAAGGCCATGAGGCTAACCGATCTCTGGTGGCTGGAAAGCCCCCAGAGCTATCAGAGCCGAAACTGTTTCGATCTGCTCGTCAAGAGCATCACCGCATTTGTAACTCTGCTTACGTCGAGATTCCGACTCGTCCAACTAGCGCGACGTTGCACACAATCGCGATCGAGGGTTCGAGTTGGCTCTTGTGCAATGGTTGGTGCTCCGCCACGCCTTCCAGATCAGCACGTCCTCAATCATCGAATCATCGTCAGCTACGGGCTAATTGCCCCGCTCGTCACGATGAGCTGTCGCCTATTGCTTCGCCGTGTCGCCAGCCGCGGCGTTCTACCGCGCGAGCGGTTTAGTCCCGTGGGCCCTTAGCCGAGTCGCTGCCCGCCTCGACCTGACGTCCGATAAGCGCCCTTAGCGGGATCCAGCGATCCACTATGGAACCAAATGGTGCGTCGTACGTTGGGGACGGTTCGGCGGGCCGCAGGGGCGTCCGCCCCATGTTCATCTCAGTTAGGGAGGGTCGCATCGGGCCGTCGCACCTCCGGCCCCCCGAGAGCCGAGCGCCTTATGTCAAACGTCGAAGAATTTCCGCTCTCCGCCCGGCACCGCCCCACGGAGTTCGAGGCCCTGGTTGCGGCCGGCGCTGCCGCGCTCGATGCCA
>NZ_JADPJQ010000069.1:0-21429 GCF_023073515.1 Bradyrhizobium sp. 17
ACATGCTCGATGAATCGCGCCAGGTGAAAAGCGACTTGAGGGTCGGTCGGTTGGTAGCTGGCATTTGCCGCAGCGACAGTCTTGGCTTCCCCCAATTGATCGACCTCAACTACCCAGGGCGTGATCGTCCCGTGTGCGGATTGCCAGACCAGGGCGGCGGCAAAACCAGCGGACAAGAAGAGGCAGGCAAACGCCATCAGGCGCCAGTTTTTGGCCTGGACGCGCGCAGACCCAATGCGATCATCCCAAACCTGGGCGGCGCGTTGATACGGAGTGACAGGTTCCGGCATGCGGCCATAGTGAACGGCCGATCGTTTGAACATTGTTTGACCTCAAGCTGCTCAGCAATGGAAATGGTCGATGTGAAGCGTCAGCGGTCCTGTTGGGAGAGGTCGACAGATCCGCCCCCTCCGCCGTGATCGCCCGAACGGATCGCTTGGGTAGCCGCCGATGCGCCATGGCTGATCGTCTGCCCCCGCTTCATCCGGCGGACCCAAGCGGGCGCGTCGGAAGCCGCGGCGGAAGAGTCCCCCTCTTCCCGACCGGCATGGCTCGACGATCCACCAAGACCAGCGGCGAGAGAACGTAAAGGACTAGCCGCACCTGACGCACTTGCCTCTGCGCCGGACATGCTCCCCGCCCGCGACACGCTCACCGTACCACTTGCAATCGCGCTGCCTCCACGTGCCGCGCCAGCAATCGCGCTGCCCGCGAGACCGGCCGCGCCGGCGGCAAGACCTGCGCCAGCCGCAACAACGCCACCGGCGGCGAGGCCCGTCCCGACAGCGCTCCCGGCGCCAAGCTGCGGACCTCCGGAGACGATGCCGTTGGCAACACCGGGCCCGAAAATCCCGAGCCCCAGAAGTGTGAGCGCACCGAGCACCAGTGCCATCGCGCTCTCGATGGTCGGCTGGTTGCCGCCGAAGCCTGCCGTGAACTGCGAGAACAAGCTCGAACCGATGCCGACAATGACGGCAAGGACCAGGACCTTGACGCCGGAGGAAATGACATTACCCAGCACGCGCTCGGCCGCAAAGGCGGTCTTGCCGAAGAGGCCAAAGGGGATCAGAACGAAGCCCGCAAGTGTCGTCAGCTTGAACTCGATAAGCGTGACGAAAAGCTGGATGGCGAGAATAAAGAAGGCTAACAGCACCACAATCCAGGCGAACAGCAGGACCACGATCTGCACGAAATTCTCGAAGAAGCTGACATAACCCATGAGTCCCGAGATCGAGTCGAGGATGGGGCGGCCGGCATCAAGCCCCACTTGCGCGATCCGGCCCGGCCGCAGAAATTCTGCCGACGACAGGCTTGTGCCTGAGGCTTTTAGCCCAAGGCTTGCAAAGCTTTCGAAGACGATGCGCGCAAGGCTGTTCCAGTTGCCGATGAGATAGGCAAAGACGCCGACAAACAATGTCTTCTTGACGAGCCGGGCAAGAATCTCCTCATCAGTGCCAAAGGACCAGAACAGGCCCGCGAGCGTGAGGTCGATCGCGGCCAGCGTCGTAGCGAGATAGCCTACTTCGCCTCCGACGAGGCCAAACCCGGAATCAATGTAGCGGGTGAAGGTTTCCAGGAACTGATCGATGACGGCGGTACCACCCATGGCTCACTCGGTTTGGCTTGGAATGGAGGGAAAACCGGACGGGTGGCGACTTTCGTCCTTGCGCGGGACAGGGGAGAGCAATGGCGCCGCGCCTGTCCGGCTGTCCGGATCACCTGTCGATCTACTTCCTGCCAAGAATTGCCTGCGCTGCTCGGCCCAGATCTTCTGGCATTCGAGAAGAGTCTCTTTCTGCTCGTAGGTGACGGTGCGGCATTGCTCGAGCTTTGCCGCGGTCGCATCGGGTTTTGACGCGAGATAGACGGAAGATTGGGTCGCGCTCCCGTCCTCACCCAACCGAATGGCGCAGACGCCAACCACCAGGACAGCAAGACCAAGCGCTGCCGCGGCGGGCAGTCGTTCAAGTTGTTTCTTCATGATCAGTGGAACATCTGCACGGTTGTTGGTTGGTAGCCCTGCCCCTGGGTCAGAAAGCGCCGCAGTTGCTCCCTGCCCTGATCCTGCGCAGCTGCGCGCTGGGCGGACTCGAGCGTTTGCGCTCGACCTTGCGACGCGACAGTAGCCGTAAGGTCCGCAAGCTGCTGAGCTTGCAACGCAAGGAGCTGGTTGCCGGCCTGACTTGCCTGAAGCGCACCTGATGCGCCCTGGCTCGCCGTCACCAGGGCCGACATTTGGGTGCGGTTGGTGTCGAGATTGCCGACAACACTCGCTTGGACCCGCATGGCGTCCTGCAGCCCGGCAACGGAGTTCTGCCAACGCGTCTGCGCGTTTGCGACAAGGAGCCCATTGGACATGCTGACCGATGCCGGCGCATAGGTGGTGGAAAACGCGCGATCGATTTGCTGGACGTCGTAGGCAATTCGCTGTGCCTGCGAGAGTAGCTGCTGGGTGCGCTGAATCGATTGCTCGAGCTGTTGCAACGACGAATAAGGCAGGCTCGCCAGGTTCTTCGCTTGATTGATCAGCATCTGCGCTTCGTTCTGGAGCGATGTGATCTGGTTGTTGATCTGCTGCAGCTCACGCGCGGCGGTCAGCACATTCTGAGCGTAGTTGTTGGGATCGAACACGATCCACTGCGCCTTTGCTTCGCCGGGCGCTTGGACCATGGTCATGGCGATGATACTTGCCGCCAGAATCGGCAGGATGCGGTTCATGAGAGTGCTCCCTGTTTGGCGAGCTGCGGAATGAGGTTGCAGGCCCAGCCGAGGTCGCGCGCCTTGAGCCAACCGGTGACGAACTCGTCCCTTCCGTGCTCGGCAAGCACCCGATCGATGAGAGCCTGGTCGGCTTTGGACGAGGCGCCCACGAAGGCGAGCGCGATTTCGCCAAGTCCGAGCTCGAACAGGCGGTTGCCGCGTCGAGATTGGCAGTAGTAGTGTTGCTTGGGGGTGGCGCGGGCGAGGATCTCGATCTGGCGGTCGTTCAGCCCAAAGCGCCGATAAATGGCCATGATCTGCGGCTCGATGGCGCGATCATTTGGCAACAGGATCCGGGTCGGGCAGCTCTCGATGATGGCAGGCGCGATTTTGGAGCCGTCGATATCGGCAAGCGACTGGGTCGCAAAAACGACGGAGGCGTTCTTCTTGCGGAGCGTTTTGAGCCATTCGCGAAGCTTGCCGGCAAAATCGGCATCATCGAGCGCGAGCCAGCCTTCGTCGATGATGAGCAGTGTCGGACGGCCGTCTAAGCGGTCCTCGATCCGGTGAAATAGATAGCCCAGAACTGCGGGGGCGACGGAGGTCCCAATCAATCCGTCGGTCTCGAACACCTGGACGGAGGCTTCACCCAGCCGTTCGTGCTCGCCATCCAGCAACCGCGCGTATGGCCCACCGAGGCAGTAGGGCTGCAGGGCGCGCTTGAGAGCGTTGGATTGCAGGAGAACGGATAGTCCAGTCAGCGTCCGCTCCGTAACCGGCGCCGAGGCGAGGGAGGTCAATGCCGACCAGACATGATCCTTGGTCTCAGGCGTGACCTCGATCCGCTCGCGCGTCAGGATTGATGCGATCCAGTCTGATGCCCAGCCTCTCTCGCCGATATCGTCAATGCGCGCAAGCGGCTGGAGGGCGACGAGCTCTGACGATTCGAGCGCGCCGCCGAGATCATGCCAGTCGCCCCCCATGGCGATCGCCGATGCGCGGATCGAGCCGCCGAAGTCGAACGCAATGATCTGCGCCGCGCTGTAGCGGCGGAATTGCAACGCCATGAGCGCCAGCAGGACCGACTTGCCGGCGCCCGTCGGTCCGATGACCAACGTGTGGCCGACATCTGCGACATGCAGAGACAACCGGAATGGCGTGGAACCTTCAGTCTTGCCGAAGAACAATGGGGGCGCCTTGAGGTGGTGATCCCTCACCTCTCCGGCCCATATCGCAGACAACGGGATCATATGGGCGAGGTTCAGGGTCGAGACCGGGGGCTGGCGGACGTTTGCGTAAGTTTGTCCAGGCAGGCTGCCGAGCCACGCTTCGACGGCATTGACCGTCTCGGCCATGCAAGTGAAGTCCCGGCCCTGGATGACCTTTTCCGCGAGGCGGAGCTTTTCGTCGGCTGCGCGCGGATCCCTGTCCCAGACCGTGACCGTTGCGGTGACGAAGACCTCGCCGATCTGATCCGAACCCAATTCCTGGAGCGCACTATCGGCATCCATCGCCTTGTTGTGAGCATCGGTGTCCAAAAGCGCGGAGGCTTCGTTCGTCATCACTTCCTTCAGGATCGAGGCGATCGATTTGCGCTTGGCAAACCATTGCCGCCTGATCCTGGTGAGGAGCTTTGTGGCATCTGTCTTGTCGAGCATGATAGCCCGCGTCGACCAGCGATACGGGAATGCCAGCCGGTTCAGCTCGTCGAGAATCCCGGGCGTTGTCACGGTTGGGAACCCCACGAGCGTCAGGACGCGCAGATGCGCGTCGCCCAGCATGGGTTCAAGACCGCCTACCAGCGGTTGATCGGCCAGCAGCGCATCGAGATACATCGGGATTTCTGGCACGCGCACGCGGTGCCGTTTGGTCGAGACCGTCGAATGCAGGTAGGTCAGCGTTTGCTCGCCATCAAGCCAACCGCATTCCGGCATGAAACCCTCGACCAGCTGCAGCACGCGGCTGGTCCGGTCACTAAAGCCGGCGAGCACCTCGCGTGCATCGGCTCCCGCAGCGCGCTGGCCGCCCTCGTACAGCAAGCGCTCTGCTGCCGCCGCACTCTCTGCCGGAGGCAGATAAAGGAGAGTCAGGTAGTAGCTCGATTCGTAATGACTGCCGGCTTGTTCGAATTGCGCCTTGCGTTCCGCATCCACCAGCGCCGAGGCGACGTCCGGGAATGTATCCGGCGGATAGCGTCCGGCCGAATGACGTTGCGCCTCGACGAACACGGCCCACCCCGATCCGAGGCGACGGAGTGCATTGTTGAGGCGGCCAGCGACCGCAACAAGCTCGGCAGGCACGGAGCTGTCGAGATCCGGCCCTCTGAACCGGGCCGTTCGCTGAAATGATCCATCCTTGTTGAGAATGATCCCTTCGTCGACCAGGGCAGCCCAGGGCAGGAAGTCGGCAAGACGTGTGCTTGAACGGCGGTATTCGGCAAGATTCATCATGGGACGACTTCAGGTGCTGAGGTGAGCGGGGACGCGAACATGCCGGCGCACGACTTCTACGAATTCCGGATCGCGCTTGGCGGCCCAGACCGAAGCCATGTGACCCACGAAGGCGAAGAGAAGGCCGGCCAGCCACATGCGCAGGCCGAGACCGAGTGCGGCGGCCAGTGTGCCGTTGAGAATGGCAACCGCGCGCGGCGCGCCGCCCATCAGGATCGGTTCGGTGAGCGCGCGGTGGACGGGAGCCACAAATCCCGGGACTGGCTCGTCCATCAGATCACCACTCCGCCGCCGAATGAGAAGAACGACAGGAAGAAGCTCGATGCGGCGAATGCGATCGACAGGCCAAACACGATCTGGACTAGCCGCCGGAAACCACCCGAGGTGTCGCCAAAGGCGAGCGACAGCCCGGTTACGATGATGATGATGACGGCAATGATCTTTGCGACCGGACCTTCGACCGATTGCAGGATCTGGTTGAGCGGCTGCTCCCATGGCATGTTCGAGCCGGCGGCCCAGGCCGGCGCGCTGGCGAGGGAAAATGTGGCGAATGCTGCAATTTCGATGAAGCCGGGCGCGAGAGAGGCTCGTGTGGTCATGACTGATCTCCGATGTTCGAAAGGCTGTAGTCGCCCGATGATCCAAGGCCGTTGACGCACGCGAGTTCACTCAAACGCCGTTCGCCGCCACGGCCAGAGAGCACGGCGATGACGTTGATGGTTTCTGCGATCAGCGCACGCGGGACGGTGATGACGGCTTCCTGGATCAGCTGCTCGAGCCGGCGCAGCGCGCCAAGCGAGGTTCCGGCGTGGATCGTTCCGATGCCGCCCGGATGTCCTGTGCCCCAGGCTTTCAAGAGATCGAGGGCTTCGGCCCCACGGACCTCGCCGATCGGAATGCGATCAGGGCGCAGGCGAAGAGAGGAGCGCACAAGGTCGGAGAGCGAGATCACGCCATCCTTGGTCCGCAGCGCCACGAGGTTCGGTGCCCTGCACTGAAGCTCCCGGGTGTCTTCGATGAGAACGACGCGGTCCGATCCTTTCGCGATCTCGGCAAGCAGCGCATTTGTCAGCGTGGTCTTCCCGGTCGAGGTGCCGCCGGCGACCAGGATGTTCTTCCGTGCGGCGACCGCATTGCGAAGCGCGCTCGCTTGGCTCACGTTCATGATGCCTGCGGCGACATAGTCGTCCAGGCCGAACACGGCGACCGCCGGTTTGCGGATCGCAAACGTCGGCGCGGCAACAACCGGCGGCAGCAATCCTTCGAAACGTTCCCCCGTTTCCGGCAGCTCAGCCGAAATCCGGGGGGAGCCGGGATGAACTTCGGCTCCTACATAGTGCGCGACCAGTCGGACGATTCGTTCGCCATCCGCTGCCGAAAGGCTCTCTCCGGTGTCTGTAAGCCCGCTCGACAATCGGTCGATCCATAGCCGCCCGTCAGGATTGAGCATCACCTCCACAACGGTCTGATCTTCCAAAAAGCCCGCAATGGCCGGCCCAAGGGCGGTGCGGAGCATGCGCGCCCCGCGCAACTCGGCTTCCGAATGAAATGAATGTATCGCCACGGCTGCCCCACATGATCGAGGCCCTGCCCTTCAGCGGCCTCATGTGAGAAGTAGAAAAAGCAGATCCTACGCTATCGCAAGACAGGATCATCGCCGTCGTAGTCTGGCGTAGAAACGGCAAGAGTCGGAAAGGAAGGTTCGGTAAGCTCGTGTTCGGCGCGTCGAAAAAGGCGCACTCGTTGGGCATCAGCCCGTCAAGCTCGCGTCACCACTCCAGGTGTTCATCCGCGTCCAGGATCGCAGCCTCGCTCGCCGGGATAGCAGCATGAGCCGAGTTCCAGCCGCAGGCCGGTTGGAGTATGGCCGAAGTCCTCTTCTTCCCTTTCCGGCTTCGAAACGGTGGAACGGCAAACCAGGCGAGCGCCGCCAGCTGTAGCAGCACGTTCAGTCCGAACGCGGTCTGGTAGGCAATCAAAGGATGGTGGCCGGCCTCAACGGGCCATCGCTCAAGAATCAGTCCCGTCCCGTACTGCACGATGAAGGCCCAACCAAATTGCAGGACGTTCAAACCACCATTCGCGCGCGCGACCAGTTGGGGCGGGAAATAATCTCCTACGATGGCGTAGGTCAAAGCGGTGGCCGATCCGGCCACCGACACGACGCACCACGGCAGAAGCGACGGCCAGGGCGGATGCAGGATGAGGACGATCTCCGCTCCGATCAACAGGGCCGCGACGGCCGCGAACAATACTTCCATATTCCTGCCACGGCTGCGCACCCAGGTTGCAAGCACGCCCAAGGCTAGCGCCCCGAGGCTCAAAACGGCCGCCATCACGAACAGCTCACTGACGAGACTTGTTCGATTCAGCCGTTCGATATCGCAAAGCCAAGGTGCCGCCCACAAGGACTGCAGTGCCCAAGCCGATCCGATGCAGGTTGCCGACAGGGGGGCAATCCGCCAGAAGCGTTGATCAGAGTAGATGGTTTTCAGCGTGGCCGGCTTCGTGCTGCCCGATGGACTGTCGACTCGTTCGGGAGCGACCAGATAGATCAAAATGGCAGCAAGCGCGCTTGCGGCGGCCAGCACCGCGAACAGGCCGCGCCAGCCTATCCACTCCAGGAGCACCTCGGCAGGAGCGGTTGCCGTGACCGCGCCCAACGAACCCAGCATGATCATAAAGCCATTGATGAGGGCCAAACGTTCTCTAGGAAACCAGAGGACGATCATTTTCAGCCCCGACATCAGCGCTGCTGCACTCCCAAGTCCGATCATCGCGCGGGCGATGAGAAGCGAAACGAAACCCGTCGATAGTCCAAAAAGCGCGGCCCCCGCTGCTGCCACGGCCAATAGCAAGCTCTGGACCCGGCGCGGCCCGTAGCGATCCAGTAACATGCCGATGGGAATCTGACCCGCCATGACGACCAGGAAATAGATCGACGTGAGCAGCCCGATGTCGGCAGCGCCAAGCCCCAGATCGGAGCCAAGGGGTCCAGCTATCAGGGTATTGATCGTCCGGAACAGGTAGGCAAGGTAGTACCCGGCCGCGAAGGGAAGAAAGATGCAGGCGATGAGCCGCCACACAGGAAGCGGCTCGATGCGGACCACAGGCGTTGTTTGCGCGGCGAGCCCTTTCAGCCCGCTTCTGCCGTTCTGGACAGTGCGCTCAACAGAACGAGCTGGACAGGTTCCGAAAGTTCAGCTTGCTGCCGCCCTCCTCGGCGGCAGCGCTCGGCTGAGAGCCTCCCTCTACAGCGGGTGCGGACGAACCCTCCTGAAGCAGTTCTTCTACAGTTCGCCTCTCTGACACACCGCCGCCGGTTTCAGAGGCGCGCCAACTCGGCGTTCCGAGCCGATCAATCGTCTCCTGAATCAATGGTTGGCCAAGCCGCACTCCGCGCTCGACTTGTTGGACCAAAACGTTGCAGCGTTCTTGGCCGAGCAGGCCGGCGTCCCGCTGCTGGGATGATTGCTTGGCCGCCGTAACGGTGAGGTGATAGCGCGCATGCAGTGCCACTGTCTCGGCAACGATCGCGACCTGCCGCTCGAGCCTTGCCATCTGGCCACTGACCCGGTCCAGAGTTTCACGAATGAGCCCTTCGGCCCCTTGCGCAGGAGCCAGAAAACGCTGAAGCGCCGTCTCGACGACCACGCTCTTGCCGACTCCCGGGCGTTCGGTCGCGGCTTCAAGCCGCTCCAAGATGCTTTCCGAGAGCTGAACCATGATCTTCTTGGTTTGCAGACCTTCGTTCGAGCTCGGCTGCACCTCGCCATCGGAACCATTCCCAATAGAGCTGGCCTGACCTTCAGCCTCAGCATCGATCTGCATTGTTTCTTCAGCTCCTCAATTGCGACCGCACGAAACGGCACACGCTATCCGTGCAGCGTGGCTTTCCTGTCGAAACAGATGAATCGGCCCAGCGATGATGCGTCGACAGAAGGGCCAATCCGACAACGACATCAATCGCGCCGACATCGGCGTCGTAGTCTGGCGTAGCCAAAGAAAGATGAGGCGGGCTCAAGATGAGCGGGATCTCTTAGCCTCCTGCGCGGCAGCTAGGGGCCACTCGCGATGGCCTTCTGGGACCTCAAGAAAGCTCCCCGCGCTTCACGACTCTGTGTCAGTCTGCCTGCGCGCGCGCCGGTTCGGCCCACCTAGGCCCGGCGCTCGTTCGCCAAGGCGGCGTCACAGGCACTCTGCGCGCAGAAGTATCTATTCGGGCTTCTCGGAGGCTTGCACGTCGATGCTTACCTCCTTCAGGACGCTGGATCCGCTCGCAAGTCGTCGTCCCAGCGCTTCGACAAAGCGGTCGTACCGCTCACCGCCCTTGGCGCGAGCGGCAGGGCTCGAATGCTCCGGCAATGCCGGAGTTGAGGTCAGCCAGAACCGGATGAAGAGCGCGACGGTCTCGAGCGTGATGCCATCGTTGCGTTCAAGACGCTCGAGCACCCGCACAATCCGATCCAGCCGTTTTGCTATCACAGCCTCGCGCCGATCGGAATCGTCAGGAGAAAGAAAGGAACCTATTGCGGCCTCGACCACCAGCGACTTGGACCGGCCACCGCGGCTTGCGAAGGTCTCAAGCGTTTTGAACGTTTCGGGATCGAGATAGACGCTGAGCTGGACCTTTTTCACGCTGCCTCGCTCACAGATCCATTCCATCGTCCGGATCGAGAGTGACGGTTCGCGCAACTCCCTGCACCGACCGGCTCATCAGTTGCGCCTGGACGGCATCCGCGTCACCCTCCTCGAGCTCGGGGTCGAACTCGTGCTCGCCGGCCGGCGTCTTGATCTCGATTTCCTCATGCTGCGGCAATTCCGGCTCGCGGCGTAAGCCGCCGTTCGCCTCGTCGCTCCTGCCCGCGCGCCTGGTCAGCAGCTGGCGCGACGGCGGTATTGGGGCGCGGGCTGACCAGTCATCTGGGCGGGTGGGCTGCTTGTTGGGCTCCAAGCGGGGCGGCTTCAAGACACGTCGCTGGAATTGCGGATCCTCATAGTAGCGGACCTTGTTGGCACGGACCGGGTGCACACCGGAAATCATCACGACCGCGTCTTGCGGAGACAGTTGCATGATTTCGCCGGGGGTCAGCAGCGGACGGGAGGTCTCCTGGCGGCTGACCATCAAGTGCCCAAGCCAAGGGCTCAAGCGGTGGCCCGCATAGTTCTTCATGGCTCGCAATTCGGTCGCAGTTCCGAGCGCGTCGGAGACGCGCTTGGCGGTGCGCTCGTCATTGGTCGAAAAGGCGATCCGGACGTGGCAATTGTCAAGAATCGCATGGTTCGGACCGTAGGCGCGTTCGAGCTGGTTAAGGCTTTGCGTGATGAGAAAGCTGCGGATGCCGTAACCTGCCATAAAGGCGAGTTGGCTCTCGAAAAAGTCGAGCCGGCCGAGGGCTGCAAACTCGTCAAGCATCAAAAGCAGCTTCTGCCGGCGCCGGTCGGGATCAAGGCTTTCGGTCAAACGCCGTCCGATCTGGTTCAGGATGAGCCGCATCAAGGGTTTGGTGCGGACGATGTCCGATGGCGGCACCACGAGGTACAGTGAGACGGATTCAGCGCGGTCGACGAGATCACGGATGCGCCAATCGCTTCGCGCGGTGATCTTGGCAACTACCGGATCGCGATAGAGCCCGAGGAAGCTCATCGCCGTCGAGAGCACACCCGAGCGCTCGTTCTCGCTTTTGTTCAAAAGCTCGCGTGCCGCTGATGCGACGACTGGATGGATGCCTGTCCCAAGATGCGGAGTCGCCAGCATAGCGTTGAGCGTAGCCTCGATCGGGCGAGACGGATCCGAAAGGAAATTTGCAACCCCGGCGAGGGTCTTATCGGCTTCGGCGTAGAGGACATGCAGAATTGCCCCCACCAGGAGTGAGTGGCTGGTCTTTTCCCAATGATTGCGGCGCTCGAGTGCACCCTCAGGATCGACGAGTATATCGGCGATATTTTGAGCATCTCGCACCTCGCAGTCGCCACGGCGGATCTCGAGGAGTGGATTGTAGGCGGCGCTGGCCGGATTGGTCGGATCGAACAACAGCACGGGCCCAAATTGCGCGCGCCATCCGGAGGTCAACTGGAAGTTCTCACCCTTGATGTCATGGACGATGGTGGAGGCCGGCCAGGTCAGAAGAGTCGGAATGACGAGGCCAACACCCTTGCCGGAGCGCGTTGGCGCAAAGCAAAGCACATGCTCGGGCCCGTCGTGGCGCAGATAATGACGTCCGAACCGGCCGAGCACGACGCCGTCAGGGCCTAACAGTCCCGCCCGTTTGACTTCGCGTAGATCGGCCCAGCGCGCCGAGCCGTAGGTGGTGACGTCCCGCCCTTCATGGGCCCGCAGGACCGAGAGCAACATGGCCATCGCTATGGCCGCGATGCCGCCGCTTGCAGCAATCGCGCCACCCTCCAGAAAAACGACGGGGGCGTAAGCATCGAACTTGAACCACCAGCCAAAGAAAGCTGCCGGCTGATAAACTGGCAAATGCCCGAGCTTGAACCAGGGAGCCCGTACTCTGCCAGCACATCAATCCGCTGTTCCAGGGCTGCCCGGACCTCTGCGCCAAAACCGGCGCGCGAGAACTCAGCAGGCTCGCGCGCCACAAGCTGCCGGTCGAGCCATGTGGCGCCTTCCGCGGTGACCTGCTTTTCGAGGACGAGTTCCGATCTTACCGCGAGTGCGATGCGTGTCCGTCCCCTCGTATCCTCAAAGCGGCGGAGCTCCACGACGCCTCCAATCGGCCCGTCGCCAGCCGCCTCGATATCGCGGAGTTTGAGGTGATGGACGCGCCCGTCTATGCCGTCGACAATGGCAAAGGCATTGCTCCTCAATTCGTCGTCGTGTCCGCGGGCGACGAGACGGCCAATGATCGGTTCACCGTGATGCTCGCCTTCGAGCGCAAAGGAGGACGGTGAGCGTGCGATACCATCCTTGGCAATCGCCTTGTGCAGCCGCTTGATGATGTCGCCGCGCTCGCCAAGCGCCCTCAGGCGTGGCTCGGCGTCTTCGGCCAAGACCCAGCGAGCGGGCCCCGCCGGCTCTGCCACACCCAGGCGCTCCAGCATCCGCATCCGCCCGATCCGAATGTCTCGTAACGGGTCCCGGGCACCATCCCGTTCCGGCCTTAAATCGATGACCCCATCGGCCAATGCCGCTTGCCGGGCGAGCATCGGATCGCTCCCGTGATGTCATGGAGCGCGACGGAGTTTGATCGCGCGTCGACGGACATCATGGAGGAGCGAAGGCACTTGAGGGGATGCCGAACATTGTTAGGACGATTTCGGCACCCCTCCTTTTGGTTTCGCGCTGCGATCGCGAAAAGAGGACTGCAGGCTTTGGTAGTCAGCAATCGGCCGACGATTCTGCTGCGCAGCCAGGGACGTCTCAGCTGTTGGGCGTTGTGCGGGAAAGTTCGACGCGCTCCGATGCGCCGCAGGCGATCGGCACGCATGAGGCGTAAGATCCGACCGCGGGCCGCCCGCCGGTGAAGTCAGCGGGAGGGCGAGAGGCGCCAAACCTGACCTGGTTGCATCAGTTGTACGCTATCCAGATCTATTTCTTGCGGGATCTCGATCGAAACAATGCACGGTAGCCGGTACGCACGATGAAGCGACCGGCTTTGACCAGGCGAATGGTACGGCTGCGCAGGTCATGGGTCTTCCAGCCGCGGTCGATGAGCCGCCTTTTGCCGAACATCACCTCGGCGATCGTTCGATAGGATGCGCCATCCTCATGCCCATCCCGCGCTCGCAGAGCGAGGCCGAGTCTTTTCCGCTGCTGGGCCGAAAGCCGATGAAAGGCAGGTCCCGGCGGGCGGCCGTTCAGCGCTCGCCATAAGCGATGCGCGGCGTGGGCGCGCGCGACGAAATTCTCGTCAAGCGGCAATTCGGTGGCATATCCGGTACCGAGGTGCGGGGCCTCTCTGAGCCATAATCGATGCTGCGCTCCCTGGACCAGCAAGATGGCATGCCAGCCGTCCGGTGCTTGCCTCATGGTGGCCGACGTAAGGTCAGCAAGCGGAAGTACTACGTCCGAACCTTGAGGGCCGGACGCTCTCCGAACGATCGGCACCACCGTTGGCATCGCCTCGGGCGCCCAGAAGATGGTCTGCTCGTAGAAAGACCCTTGCGGGTCATGGGCGAAAGCAGACGCCCCATCTCCTTCTGAACTCGGGGCTTACGTGCCCGCCTTTGGCGCGCGCCTCCCGGTAGTCCCGTTGATATTCAGGATTGCGGCGGAGGAGCTCCCACGCGAAATCTTCCATTTCACCTGAGATAATTGCGCGCTGATAACTCTCCGGTGAGCGCCAATCGAATGTCGACATTAAGATGATCCCAAAAGCCAGGCCGTAGCAGGAGACGATCTACGTAACCTTCAGTTGTTCGACAAGTCAGTAATCTGGCATCACGCGATGCCTGCAGGGCATCACCAGAATTTCCGCAGACGGCTATTCTCGAGAAAAAGCTTGCGACAGCTGTTTTCTGCTACTTGCCGGTGCCGCCGCGAAGCAGCTCGCGATAGCCGCGGTCCGCCATCCAATTTGCTCTGGCCAGATGAGTATCGAAAGCCCTGCGGGCGCGTGTCGGCTCACGATCGGGATCGATGTGCAGGACGATTCGCGAGACCTCCCTCCAATCAGCACCCGCGGCTGCTGCATCAAGCAGCCGCCAATAGGTCACCAGATGCTTCTCGTCATAGGACGTAAGGACTGGATCGTTCGGAGCTGAATCGGCCAGGTCGGGCTCGAGTGGGGGTGTCTGCATGGCCGTACCATCAACTTCGTTGCTCGATCCTACTCAATTTCTAGATGGCATGCCACAACCGTGCCATAAAGCCACAAGACGCCGGATCTATCTCTATTTCTGTGTGCGCGAACAGCG
The DNA here is from genome assembly GCF_023073515.1 of Bradyrhizobium sp. 17. Taxonomy (NCBI): domain Bacteria; kingdom Pseudomonadati; phylum Pseudomonadota; class Alphaproteobacteria; order Hyphomicrobiales; family Nitrobacteraceae; genus Bradyrhizobium; species Bradyrhizobium sp. 17. Next base: position 14,028 of record NZ_JADPJQ010000069.1, read on the forward strand.
CCCGCCGAAGCGGAACGAATCGAGCCTTAGCCCGACGAAGCCTCGCCGCGTATTATAACACGTAGCGCCAAAATACGCGATTGCTTCCTATCCTGCGGATGGACATTCGCAAGCTTTTTGGAGCAAACACGCGTCGATTTCGCTTAGACCTTCGCCTGAGCCAAGAAGCTGTGGCAGAGCGCATGGGTGTCGATCGTGCGTTCATCAGTAGTATGGAAAGAGGGTTGCAAAATGTGACCCTGCTTACGATGTGGCAAGTTTCGCAGGCTCTCGAAGTTCGCCCCGCCCAATTGCTTGAGGAGAAGACGGCCAAGATTCGTCCATAATATTACTCGGTCGCCCCTACTTGAGATTAGAGACCCGCAAAGGGCGATTGGGTCCACAGTGCCCCAGTCAGGCGCAAGGCTGTGCAAATCAGGTTGTCGTGGAGGGCGTCAATTCTGTTTCCCGTGATGCTCACAACGGATCCGTCATGGACGGAGAGAATTGATTTCTTAACTGGGGGTGGCCAAGTGGTAAATCCTGCTATCAACCTGCGCCGCCGCGCAACATATGACGGTAGCCGTGATGTGCCAACCATCTTGCGCGCGCCAGATGGCTGTCGAAGGCGGTTCGAGCCCGCACGGATTGGCTTTCTGGATCAATATGCAGCACGACGCGAGCTACTTCCTTCCAATCAGCGCCATGGGTCACCGCGTCGAGAAGGCGCCAATACGTCACCAGATGCTCCTCGTCATAGGACGTGACTGCGGGATCTGCGGGTGCAGAGGTCGCGACATCCGGGTCAAGTGGCGGAGTTTTCATGGAGTTTCTGCCCAAGAATTAGAGCGGCATCTGTGTACTTCCACGCCGGCTTCTTGAACGCAGCAGCTGTAACTGCATTCGCCACGCCAACAACATAGAAAGCAGCTGAACATGCCCGCGCCTGATGATTTGTAGAGAATACTCCGTGGCGAAATACTCTACAAGAGCATGGCCTCTCGCGTATGGATATACGCGAGATATTGGCGATCAATTTGAGGAAGTACAGACACGCCCGTCGCCTGTCACAGGAGGAGCTGGCACATCGTGCCGAGATTGACCGAACCTACATCAGCTCGCTCGAGCGGAGTGTTTATGCGGCCGGTATAGATGTCGTCGAGCGTCTTGCGCGCGCTCTTGGCGTTGAGGTCACGGACCTGCTGACACGTCCTGCGAAGAAGAAGAATCCGCGGCCAGACTAGAGCTGGATACTTAGCTGCATTTCGCCGTTGAGACTTCGCAGACCCTGTGGCTGCGGGACGGAAAGGACCGGCGCCAGAAAATGGGTAGCGGCCAGTGGGGTGAATGTGCCGACCGGCCGATCAAGTCATGCGGCCGCGTTAGCGCAAGGAAAAGCAAGCTGCGCAATGGAGATCACCCAAGGGTCCCTCCGCCGCTCGCGTCTTGGAGGCGACGGTTGACACGTACTCGAAGCTGATCTGCTGATCTGGCACAGCAAGCTGGAAACTGCATTCCGGCTTCGCGCCCGGATCGAACACGGTTTTGGATAATGCCGAGTTGGACCGACTTCTCGTGGTGCCAAGCGCTTCTATCGACGAGTCACGTCGATCTCGTCTTTGCGCATTCCGATGGGACTCTTAAGCCGAGCCTTGGTCGTCTTGCCAAACGTGCAGGCGAGCACAACTGGACTGGCCTGTTTGTTGAGACGTCAATACGCTGCGACCAGGTGGCCGCCGCTCGTACACACATCGTCGACCAATATCACAGGACCTGACGGCGTTCGCACCATGCGGTACGCGCTCTCGAAATGCTTCGGATCTCAGGGGCCGCCCTCGCGCGACTTCTGCTGGACCTCACCAAAGACCAGCGCCGACACAACCTTTAGTTGGCCGTTGCCATTTGCGGCGATCTTCTCTGCCAATTCGAGTGTCTTGAATCCGGGCGTCGTGGAGGCGATGACGTGCGAATTCGGGATAGGCACTAGAGTGGCTTCACGGGTTATTGACGCGCAATCATCCGGGCGAGTGCCCGAGGGAGTCGCTCTACGAACTCCGACACATTGGACTGATCGAACCGGCGCATCTTCTCGCCGAGTTTGAGTCAAAATATCCCTTGAGAGATGCAGATCGTGACAAAGGAATTCGTGCCGCTGCCATCCTGCTTCGCCAACTCGGCTGGCGTGCTGATGGGCAAGGACTATCACGGCTCTCTCGTTCGCTCATCGCGATGTGTATTCCGAGTTCTGGGTCAACCTTGACGCGGCAAGAGTACGACGCCGCCGAGTCGCAGAGTGAGAGGAAGGTGCTCGCCGTCCTCTTTGTTGGTGACCGAATTCGCGCGGCACTGCCGCCACGCAGTTGGCAAAATAGGTTCGCGCGCCCAAAGTGTAAGCATGAACGTCAACGACGGCAACGGCGCCAGGATTCCGGCCCATCGGGACCGGTGCGGTGGTTGCGCGGGCGCACCTTCCGCAGATAGCCGAAATAGAAGGCCGCCGTCGCCCATGTACCTCGCAACCAATCGGCCGGCTTTCTCGATTGCGACACAGCAGGGATTGTTACTGCCGATTATTCGCCGGAAGTCCTCAGGTCGGAGTGCCGTTGCTCTGTTGACAATTGATGCAGCCACGGCAAGGCAGTAAGATACCTCAACGCTCGAGCACGAAAGTTTAAGATTATGAAGACCGTGTCTGCGGACATGATACCCGACCACTTCTGGAGGATTAGGTACAATCAAGAGCACGATCCAGATACGCCAATTCTGCCGAGCCTTTCAGAGAGCCCGAATTGCCAGAACTTCGCCTACGCGCTGCTTAAGCATTTCGGGTATGACGTTTACCCATTTCGGTCGAGCAACCTGTGGGAGGACACCACCGACACCTGCTTGGTGTCAGATGAATTGAAGCCGCTCGACCTCTTGCTTTTCAATCGAACGGAAAACCCTTGGGGAGCACATGTCGCGCTCTACCTGGGCGATAACCAAGCTATTCATCTGAGCAAGAAGCAATCCGCTCCGGTGATCTGGCCGTTTGCTCAATTTCTCGAGCTTCCCGAATATCGAACCTTCGTTGGCGCAAAGCGGCTCCGCCAACTTGCGCGGACCGATACTCGAAGGTAGTCTTCGCAATGCTGGTCACTCTGGCGGACACGCAACGTCTGTTCATGTCCCCCTGCCTCAAAAGTACCGAAGCTCGACGGGATGAGGAACGGTTGCGTTTGACCGGACGGCTAGATTGCTATCCTTCTTGCCTTCGTTTGATTCGTATCCATTCGGTTATGGCTGGCTGCATCCTAACGAGGCCACGTCCTGCTAGGGCGATCGCTGCTTGCTCGCGCTGTCGCCTCGAAACAGCTTGAGTCCGTCAATGGCTCGATTGGAGTCGCGCTCGCACGACTCCGGCCAACGTCGGAAATGGCAACGTTGAGCTCGGCATAGCGACTTCCCAACGCCCGGCGGCCGCTTCTCGTCTTTGTCTCATCCGGACCGACGAACATGGTTTCGGCTCCTACGGTTGCAAGGCCTTTGCGGTGAATGTTGGCGGCGATCTCCCCTCGCGGAGTGGACGACAAAATAGTTTTACCTCGAGCAAGATCGACTGCAGCCAAGGGTTCAAGAAAGTCCCCGCCCGATCAACTCGGGCGGGGCTTTGGACCGAGCCTCACTCCCCGTTCTTGCGCGGCCGCGACCACAAGAGCGTGTAGCCCTCGCCGCCTTCGTCGTCGAACAGGTTCGCGTAGATCGGCGCGTTGAACGAGGGATCGTCGAGCTTGAGCGAGAGGTAATCGCGGCCCTCCTCGGAGCGCTTGGACCAGGCCGCCCCGATCTCCGCCCGGCCCACATAGATGCGGTGGCTGGGAGCGTTGTCGTTGGAGCGGTTGGTCTCGGCGACGATGCGGACGCCCTTGGCCTGCAAACTCAGGGTGACGATCTCGCCCTGGAAATCGTTGCCGACTTTCTTGAAAGAACCGATGTTAGCCATGTCACTTCTCCTGTTGTGTTTCGAGCCCGCGACCACCGCGGCCTCGATGGCGATCTAAAGGCCGAAGACGATCGGCGACGCACCCGCTGGCGGGCCGGAGCGCAGCGGAGGACGCCGTTGGAGCGACTTTCTTGTCTCGCGAGGAATGGGCGCCAGCCCAGGGGAAGAAAGTCGCTCCAACGGCGTTGCGGCTCAGACGATCGAGGCGCAGCCGCTCTTGGGCCAGATCGAGCCATCAAAGAGGCCACGTGCGTCCGCGTGCTGAACCGCAATCTTAAGGAGAAGATTTGGCGAATCTCGGTGTGCTGAGCAAGAGGTCGGTGCGGATCCGCGCAGAAGGAGAAACAATTTGCCGCAAAGGGCGGTATCGTCCCCGCAGAAATGATCGAGCGCGGCGCGCCTCACCGCAGCTATGCGGGCCAGACAGAGATTGGTGGGGCTTGCTTAAAGGGTTCGAGGAGGGCCGCGGTTACCTTTCGCTCAAGCTCGACGCTCTCTCGTTCAACCTGGTCTCTGTGCGAGCTTGCTGGACCTGATGGCAACGACGCCTCATTGCTCGTGCTTGGCGGCGGTAAGAACTGGTCGAGGTGTATTCTCCACCACCCCGGCCGAGTCCGATGGGCGGGTCCTCGCGAAAAAGGTCAAACGCGCCCATGCCGTGCCGCCGATGCAAAGCGCACCTACGCAAGCAAAGGCCTCGCGCCAAACCAGCGAGGCGACCTCGATCTGCGACAGGGCAAACACCACATGATAGCCGGCGATTGCCGCGGGGACCGCGAAGACGGTTGCGATCGCGACGCGCAAGGTCAAGGACTGACTAACGGCGAGAGTGAGCTGACCAGCGGCAAGCGTCAGCGCGCCAGAAACAATTCCGATAAGCAGTGCGCCGAAGACGCCCGCGCCATCACGAAATGCGGACATTCCGACGGTAACTGCGACGAAAAACGGCAAGGCATAGACCGCGAGCGCAAAGAGCAGCCAGCAGAACAAACCGATGCCAAGCGTGTTGAGGGCAAGCCCAAGGGCGAGCATGGCGGTGGCTCCAATGCACAGACGTATTGGTCGCGCCTCCACCACCACCACGGCGCGGCTTTGCACGTAAAATCGAAACGAGGCGGAGTTGCGGCGCGCAGCCCCATCTTGGCCGTCTTGGAGGCGAGTAGACGGCGCTCATGCGCCGCCGAACTTCCAAACGGGAATACCGAGCCGCTTCGCCTTGTCAGCGAGATTGTCCTGAATTCCCGTGCCCGGGAAATGCATGACGCCGATCGGCAGGAGTTCGAGCATCGCATCGTTGCGCTTGAACGGCGCCGCCTTGGCGTGCCTGGTCCAGTCGGGCTTGAACGCGATCTGTGGCACCTTGCGGCTCGTCGCCCATTTGGAGGCGATCAGTTCGGCGCCCTTGGGAGAGCCGCCATGCAGGAGGACCATGTCCGGGTGCTTGGCATGAACCTTGTCGAGGCGATTCCAGATGAGGTTGTGGTCATTGAAGTCGAGCCCGCCGGTGAGTACGATTTTCGGTCCTGGTGGCAACAAGACCTCGGTCTCGGCGCGTCGTTTGGCGGCAATGAAGTCGCGGGAGTCGATCATTGCCGCGGTGAGCGTGCGGTGGTTGACCAATGATCCCGATCGCGGCCGCCAGGATGCGCCGGTGTTGACCTCAAATCGTTCGATGGCCTGGTCGCGAAAGAGCTCCAGGCAGTTGCGGCGCTCGATCAGCGTGATGCCTTCGGCTGTCAGGCGCTCAAGCTCGACCGATCGCACTTCGGAGCCGTTCTGCTCGCGGTGGCTCTTCTGCTGCGCCTGTTCGTTATTATCGAGCTGCCGCTCGATGCGGTCGACGGCACGATGGAACAGGTTGACTGTCGACCAGAGCAGATCGTCAAGATCCGGCTCAAGCCGCGTGTCGCTCAGGGTCGCGACCAGGGCGTCGAATATATCTGCGACGGCGCCGCCAATCATCTTGCCCTCGGGGAGCGGTCTTGGATCGGGCTGGTCGTCGAATGGACGATGGCCGAAGAGCTGTAGTTCGGTGATGACGTGGTCGGTCGGAGAAGAGTTGTGCGGCGGTTCGATGTCGTCATGGTCGGTCATGGGAAGAGGTCCTTGCCGGATCGGCCGCGACCATCGCGGCCTTCGTGGCGATCCTCTGACGGCGGGCGGAGCGTGCCAGAACCCGAAAGGGCCGAAGCGGCAGCGGAGGATGGCGAAGGCCGGCTATTTTGCTTCGCGATGCAAAGCGCGCTAGCCAAACGTACGATGTGTCTTCACATCGCCGGCGCGCGGCGGAAAATAGCCGGACGCAGCCATTGCCGGCCCGCACCCGCTTGCCGTCCGATCGCCCTCTAGAAGGCCGAGGTCGCGTCCTCTTCCGGTATTGGCCTCGCCTATGACTGGCCCATCAACGTCGATTGAAGATCGGGAGCTATTCCGCGGGCACCGTCGAGGAATGCAGGAAGCGAACGACGTCCTCTGGCACGAGCTGGAACCGCAACGCTGCTCGGACGGCATCGAGGCCGAAGACATGGAGATCTTCGTTGAAGTCGCCCAGCCGGGGCGACAGCGCGATTGCTTCAATGCCGGCGTCCGCTGCGCGCTGGCTGAGAGTCGCCTGCACCGCATCGCCGGCAGCATCGAGATCGCGGGAGATGTAGAGCCGGCGCAGCCCAGTGGGAAGCACCATGGCTGAGAGGTGATTGGCCGAGAGCGCAGCCGCCATGGGCATGCTCGGCAGCACGTAACGTAGCGAAAGCATGGTTTCGATTCCCTCGCCGGCAGCGAGCACGTCGTCCAGCACGCCGAAGCGAACCGCGTTGCCGAGGAGATCGCCCATCGCGCGTCGTGGGGTATCGATCGGAGCTTTGCCCAGCCGAATGCGATCAAAGCCGTCCGGGTCGAGCCAGGTGCGATGCACGCCAGTGATCCTGCATTCGAGATCCGTGACGCAGGCGATCATCGCCGGCCAGGTCTCGGCTGGCAGGTGTTCGTCGGGCCGATAATAGCAGCGCGGATGGAAGCGCAGACTGCCACCATGGTGCACGTGGGCGATCCCGCGACGCTGCAAATATGTCTCCACCAGCGTCCCCTCGATCGGTTGGGATATCATGAAGAGCCGTCTCGCCGCCTCTTGCGATCCAGCCGGTGCTAACGGACGAACGGGTTTCGGGGCGACCTCCGGTTCACTACGAGCCAGCCTCAGAAAGCGCCTCGCCTCCTCTGCGACCTCACCGAAATCGCGCAAGCCGCATGTTTCACGAATGACGTCGAGAAGATCGCCATGCTCGCCGGTTGCGGCGTCGGTCCATTTTCCGGCAGGGCCTTTCGGCAAATCCTTGAGCCGCACAAACAACGAGCGGCCAGGGGTGTTGTGGACATCCCCGACCAGCCAGTACCGGCCCTGCCGCTTGCCGTTGGAGAGATAGTGGCGGCACACCGCCTCGG
>NZ_JADPJQ010000069.1:21527-36778 GCF_023073515.1 Bradyrhizobium sp. 17
CGAGGCGGCGTGCCAATTCGCAAGGCTCGCGACGCATCAGGCGGCCTCCCGCTCACTGGCACGCTCGACCGGATAACGGTCGAGTACCTTGGACAGAATCTCGACGCCGTTCCCGTCCGTGGGCACGAACATGCGCAGCTTCCAGGAGATGATTTCTCCAAAGAGGCCGTAAGCCCGCAAGCGATCGCGCATGGTGTCGTTGAAGCCCGCCAGTTCGAGGCGGTGTGCGCCCATCACCCGGACACGGCGAAGCTGGAGACCCTCCGCAAGTTCGAGGACGGTCCGCCCCTCCATCAGCGCGGCGAAAGCGGCGTCTGGCGCGAGCGCCGGCGCGTCAGCCGCAAGGACATTCGTGACCCAGGTAACCGAGACCTTGCGGCCGACGATCCGCTCGCCCGCGTCGCTCTGCAGCCGATAGACGCGCGTCGACTCGTTCGGCAGCCGCTTCCAGATCGGCAGCAGCAACCCGGTCACGATGTGGATCGTGCTTTCCGTGAACGCTGGGATCTCGGTAAGCTCCGCCAGCCAGGCCGCGGCGAAGCGTCCGTGGTCCACTTTGACCCAATGGCTTTCCGCCATCATTCTTAAGGGGACGCTTTGCTGTTCCACGGGCCGGATCAGGCGGACGCGCCGCTCGATCTCGCCGTCATCAAGCATGAAGCTCGGAGCCGCGACCTGCACCGCTGCTCGTCCCGAGCGCTCATTGATTAGCAGGATGGCTCGAGGATAAGAAAGATGCGCAAGAGCACCATCCAGGCTCACAGGATTATTGCGCTGGCGCTGGGCGATGGTGAGAAGCCGGGTCTCGGCGCCAGTGCCCGGATGGACATAGATGGTCCGCCGGTCGGTGACGGCAAAGCTCTCGGCGCTGAGCGTTTCCAGTCCGACGTCATAGCTGCCCGAGGCGACCGCGCCCTCGATCCGGGCGGTCAAGAGCTGCTCGAAGACGGTGAACAGAACGTTCTGAAGATCGATCGTCAGGGCGAGCAACCTGTTCAGGAAAGTCGTGATCGGAGGCAGGTCATCCCTGAGCCCATTAGCATCCGTGAGCTTCAGGCCGGTCGCATCCTCAAACCGCTCGAGCGAGCAGCCGTCGACCTTGCCCCGCGCCAGCAGCGTGTAGAGCTGGCGCAACGCGTCGCGGCCGTACCGGCTTTCGAGATTGTCCTCGGGCCGGAACAGGCCCTGCCCTCCGGTCTGGCGTTGGCCACGCGTGATGGCACCCAACGTATCAAGCCGGCGCGCGATGGTGCTGAGAAAGCGCTTTTCTGCCTTGACGTCGGTCGCGATAGGACGAAACAGTGGCGGCTGCGCCTGGTTGGTCCGGTTGGTGCGGCCGAGCCCCTGGATCGCGGCGTCCGCCTTCCAGCCGGGCTCGAGCAAATAGTGGACCCGCAGGCGGCGATTCCGCGCCGACAGCTCGGCATGGTAGCTCCTTCCCGTGCCGCCCGCGTCGGAGAAAACGAGGATCCGCTTGACGTCGTCCATGAAGGCCGAGGTCTCGGCGAGGTTGGCCGAACCGGCCCGGTTTTCGACCACCAGCCGGTCGCCCTTGCGAACGATGCGGCGCGAGCGGCCTGTGACCTCCGCGACCATGCCGGTGCCGAAGCGCTGGATCACCTGGTCCAACGCGCCCGGGACCGGAGGCAGCGACGCGAGCTTCTCGATGAGGCGGTCGCGGCGAGCGACGGCATCCCGGCTCTCGACCGGTTGGCCATCGCGATAGACGGGCCGGGAGCAGAGATTGCCCTCCTGGTCGGTGAAAGGCTCGTAGAGCTGTACCGGAAACGAATGGGCGAGATAGTCGAGGACATACTCGCGCGGAGTTATGTCGACCTGGACGTCGCCCCACTCCTCGGTCGGAATCTCAGCGAGGCGGCGCTCCATCAGCGCCTCGCCGGTCGAAACGATCTGGATGACGGCGGCGTGGCCGGCGTCAAGATCGCGTTCGATCGAGCGGATCAGCGACGGCGTCTTCATCGAGGTCAGCAGGTGACCAAAAAAACGCTGCTTGGCGCTCTCGAACGCAGATCGCGCGGCCGATTTGGCCTGGCCGTTCAGCGTGCCGGTCTCGCCGGTGATGTTCGCGGCCCGCATCGCGGCATCGAGATTGTTATGGATGACGCTGAAAGCTCCGGCGTAGGCGTCGTAGATGCGAACCTGCTCGGGCGTGAGCTGGTGCTCGATGAGCTCGTACGCGACGCCCTCGTAAGATAAAGACCTCGCCGCGTAGAGACCGAGCGCCTTGAGATCGCGCGCGAGTACCTCCATCGCCGCGACACCACCCTCCTCGATCGCCTCGACGAACTCCGCCCGGGTGGCGAACGGGAAATCGTCGCCGCCCCATAAGCCTAGCCGCTGGGCGTAGGCGAGATTGTGGACCGTGGTGGCACCGGTCGCCGAAACATAGACGACGCGGGCATTCGGCAACGCGTGCTGGAGCCTCAGGCCCGCGCGCCCTTGCTGGGAGGCCGCCTGGTCGCCGCGCTCGCCCTTCTGGCCTGCCGCGTTCTGCATCGCGTGGCTCTCGTCGAAGACGATCACTCCGTCGAAATCGGAGCCCAACCATTCAACCATCTGGCGAACGCGCGAAAGTTTCTCGCCACGCTCATCGGTGCGCAGCGTAGCGTAGGTGGTGAAAAGGACGCCTTCCGCGAGCCGGATCGGCGTACCCTGGCGAAACCGGGACAGCGGCGTCACGAGCAAGCGCTCCATGCCGAGCGCGGACCAGTCGCGCTGCGCGTCTTCGATCAGCTTGTCGGATTTGCTGATCCAGACCGCGCGACGGCGGCTCTTGAGCCAGTTGTCGACAAGGATGCCTGCGACCTGCCGACCCTTGCCCGCGCCGGTGCCGTCGCCCAAAAACCAGCCGCGCCGAAAGCGGACAGCATTTTCTGCATCGTCGTGTGCGGCCGCCACAACATCAAAGGTTGGATCTACCGTCCAGGAGCCCGCAAGAAATTCGGAATGCGCTTCTCCGGCATAGATGACGCTCTCAAGCTGGGCGTCGGAGAGGATGCCATCCGCCACGACCTTGGCCGGCAGGTGGGGCCGGTAAGACGGCTTCGGCGGCGCGACCGAGGCCATCGCGGCGGACTGCACGAGCTTGGTCGGATGCGCATGCGCCCCCGGAATACGGATCGCATGCAGCGCGTATTCCTCATAAAGCGCGTCGGTCAGTCGAGCGCCTTCCGGAGGCGTCCACTCGACAGTCTCGTAAGTGAGCTCGACGCCCTCGGTCGCGACATTTCCCGAAGTCGACCATGGTCGCGGTGCAAAGGCGCCGACCGGCCGCGGCGTCGCGGGGCGCCTGATGACGTTGACCACGACGGGGGTGGCGACCGGCAGCCTTGGAGGCACATGCTGGCTCACCCAGCCGAGCAATGTGGCGACATCGCCCGCCATGCCCAGCGACTCCGGAAAGACCTTCGGATCTGCGGCAGGCTGCTTGTCGATCACGAGCAGCCTTGTGTCGGTCTGCGTTCCGTGTTTCGAGTAGACCGCGCCATCGATGGCGGCAGAAAACACCACCCGCCCGCGCTCCTGGAGTCGAACGAAGGCATCTCGCCATGCCGGATTGTCGGGCGTAAGGCTCGCGCCGGTAATGGCGACCAAACGACCGCCGTCGCAAAGACGCGCGAGGGCTGAGGCGATGTGCCGGAAAGCCGCGTCCGCCATCCGTCGATCGACGTTCGCCAATGCCGAGAACGGCGGGTTCATCAGGACCACGCTCGGTACGACACCCGCATCGAGGTGATCATCGATCTGGGTGGCGTCGAATCGCGTGACCTTAACCTTGGCGAACAGTTGATCGAGCAATGCGGCGCGGGCTTCGGCCAACTCGTTCAATATCAAGGCGCCGCCGGCGAGCTCGGCAAAAATGGCGAGCAAGCCGCTCCCCGCGGAGGGCTCCAAAACCCGGTCGGACGGGGTGATGCCGGCCGCGGTGCATGCGGCGAGCCCTAGCGGGATCGGCGTCGAGAATTGTTGAAGGGCCTGACTGTCCTCGGAGCGCCGCGTGTGGGTCGGCAGACAGCGCGCGATTCTCGCGAGCATCGGCAGCATGGCAGCCGTCGAGCCGGCCTCGACACGAATTGCGGGACCAAACTTGCGAAGAAACAGAACAGTTGCCGCCTCGCAGACATCATAGGCGGTTTTCCAGTTCCAGACGCCAGTGGCGTCGGAAGCGCCGAAGGCAGCTTCCATGGCGCTACGCAGGACAGCGGCATCGATGCGACGGCCGCGCTCGAGATCAATCACGAGCTGTCGCGCGGCCCTGACGGCGGCGGAGGTGAGACTTGCAGTGGCGCGCACCGAGAGCGGCGCGGCGGCAGCGCCGCCGGCGAGAGATTCGGTCATGAGAGGGTTTCTTTCGGAGAGCAGGAAAGGATCGAACCATCGGGCGCTCTCCTTTGACCCCGACGGCTCAAAACCCTTCCCGGCCCGGCTCTCCCTCTCAGCGCTCGCCCAGAAAAATGGGGACCGGCGCTGCACACCGGTCCCCAAGCACCTACGGACGGCCAGAGCCGTCCAACTCCATGATCTCACTCAGCGGCGTCGAGTTGTTGCGGATCCCATCCTCGTTCGCGTTCTCCCGATCCTCGTCCTCTCCGAGGAATTCAGGCAGCGGGCCCGCTTCACTCTCCTGCTCCAGTGAGGATACGCCGGACTCGACGACACGCAGCGGTTCCGGCAACCAGCCCGAACCATCGAGAAGGCGCTCAGCCTCCTTGGCCATGTCGGCCTTCTTCAGGTGGTCGATCAATTGCGCGGACGATTCGCCTCTTGCTTCCCGCACCGCCTCCAGGATGCGAGGTTTGGTGACCCGGCCGAGATAGTTGTCGACGGAGGGCTTCCAGCCCGCTCGGACCATGTCGAGGCGGACGGCGCGCGCGAGCACATCCGCCTGGTCGAGCCGGGTGCGGACGCCGCGGGCGGAGACGCGGCCCTGATTGTAGCGGTTGGCCGGCTCAAAGACGGCGTTGACCGCAAATGACGCACAGTGAGCGAACAGGGACGCCTGTGCGCGGCAATCGAGAGCTGCGAGCGCATCCCAAAGATCGTTCTCGCTGTTCGGCAATCGTGCTTTCCAGGACTCATGCCGCGCCTCAACGGCCGTCGCGGACGCGCTTTCCCTCAAGCCAGGCGCTTGAGCCGGAAAGGTCGGCGTGCGAAGGCCGATCTCAAGGCAGCCGCCGGACGATGCGAAGCGGTAAAAGGCCGTCAGCACGAAGTTGTGCAGCACCGCCTGAAACGCTATCGCGGGATTTTCTGCTAGCGCATCCCGCAACGCCAACGTGCGATGCGCCGTCAGCTCGGTGATCAGCCGATCCGGCAGACGTTTCGTGGCGTCCTCATCATCTTCTTCCACCTCAGGAGCGCCACCCGCGATGGCGATGGCCGTGTGCTGGACGGAAGTACCAGCCGCCTTCCCCTCGTTTGACTGTGTGTCGGCGCCCTGCCCGATATCAGGATCGTCTGCCGACATGTCGTCCTCCGGCCGGACGTAACCCCGATCCACCGAGAGGCGGCCTTCGGAATCGATGCAGACGAAGACGCCAGCGCGGACGATCTCGGCCGGATCGTAAATCATTGGCCGGTCTTCGAACGCGACCAGTGCCGCCTCGATTTCGCCGAGACGCTCATCGACCCCATCGGGCAACTCGTCGGCATCCTGATAATCGGATTCAAGCTTGGCCTGCTCCGCGTTGAGGGCGTCGATGGTGGCCTGCTCCTCCGGGGAGAGATCGACAGGTTTGCCCTCCAGCTCGCGCAGGCCATCCGTGTGGCCGTAGTGGAATTGGACCGCGAGCGAAATCCACTTCCAGCCTTCGGCTGCAATCGACTCGGCTTCGGCTTTGAGTTTTTCTGTCACGAGACGGTCGAGCAAGGCAGTGTCCTGGAGCCAGCCGCCATCATCGCGCTCGAACAGATCCCGCAAAACGCCGCCACCAGCCTGCTCGTAAGCATCCAGCCCAATGAACTGAACGCGGCGATCGGTCGCGGGCGCGGTATTTTCCGTGAGCATCCGCCGGATCTGATAGGGCTCATCATATCCGGATCGGCTGACGTTCTCCCAGACCTGCTCCTGCCTGGCGTGCTCGGCTGTAACAGAGAAGGCCATGAGTTGCTCGAGGGTCATGCCGTCTTCGGCATAGACGTCGTGGAGCTTTGCCGACACGGACGCCAGCCGGAGTCGTTGCTTAACGACAGCCGGCGTCACGAAGTGCCGAGCCGCGATATCCTCCTCGGACATGCCGGCGGCACTCAAGGTCTGGAAGGCTCGGAACTGATCGAGCGGATGAAGCCCTACCCGCTCGTCATTTTCTGCAAGCGAGTCGTCTTCAGCAATGCCGCCCTCGCGCACGACACAGGGAACCGCCTGCGTCTTCGCCATGCGCTTCTGCCTTACGAGAAGTTCCAGCGCGCGATAGCGCCGGCCACCAGCCGGCACCTCGAACATGCCGGTCTCATTGCCTTCAGTGTCCACGACCGCCCGCACGTTGAGACTCTGCAGGAGCGTACGCTGCGCGATACTTTCGGCGAGTTGCTCGATGGAAAAACCCGCCGTCACATGCCGGACGTTGGACTGGCTCAGCACCAGCTTGTTGAACGGAATATCACGCGAGGGCGACAACGTGATCTTTTGGACAGCCTTCGTCATGCCGATTCTCCACGACGGGCGGCCGAGAGCCTCTCTCTCGACCTCCAACCCGTCGCGGAAAACGACCCGCCCTCTCACTCTCGTGCCCGCGGTGACCGGGCGGAGCCTCACGCCGCTTCCTGGTCCGCTTTTTCCGCCTTCATGTCGGCAGCGGGTGCTGGCAAGAATCCGAGGAGATAGTCCGCGACCTTGCTGGCCTGTGAAGCGGCCCGGACAATTGCATGATTGTCCTCGCGCAACACATCAAGCCACGAGCCGATATAATCGGCGTGCCGCACCGTCGGTAAGATACCGAGCGACGCGCAACCGAACGCAGAGGCAATTTCCGCGACCAACTCCTCAAAGGCATACTTCCTGGTACCAAAGCTGCCCGACAAGTCGCGGTTGAGACGTGACGGATGCCCGCTGGCATGCACGTTATGCCGATATCGGCATAAGGCGCATAATGCCGCGATCCAGATTATGCCGCATGGCCTCTGTTGGAGGCTGGATATCCCGGTGTTGGCCATGCGGCTGTTCGGCATAATCAGAGCCCTTCAAGGAACGCGAGCAGTTTGTCGTCCGGCCGGAACCGACCCGGCGGCGCGGATGGTGCGGCGACGAGAGCGAGCGCCTTTTCCTTCATCCGCATATCGGCGTGGATGTAGATCTGGGTGGTCTCGACGTTCTCGTGACCAAGCCAGAGCGCGATCACCGCAGGATCGACGCCATGATGGAGCAGGTCCATCGCCGTGCTGTGGCGCAGCGTATGCGGTGTGACCCGCTTGGTGCCGATGCTCGGGCACGCGCGCGACGCCGTGAGGCAGTGCTTGCGGACCAGATGCTCAAGAGCGTCACGGCTCAGCCGTTCGCCCCGGATCGACGGGAACAGCGGCTTGCTCTGGTCTTTGTCGTTGCCGATCCACGTCGCCAGCAGCTTGGCTGTCTCGCGGCGAAGTGGGGTGGCGCGCTCCTTGCGGCCCTTGCCCATGCAACGGATGTGAGCGCCGGTTCCAAGCGCGACATCGCCCCGGGTAAGGCCGACCAGTTCGGAAGCTCGCAGGCCTGTCTGGATTGCGAGCAACAGCAGAGCATGATCGCGCCGGCCCGCCCATGTGGTGCGATCCGGAGCCGCCAGCAACGCCGCCATCTCTTCGGCATCGAGGAACGTAACTGCACGCTTCACATAGCGCTTGTTGGGCATGGCCAGGATACGCTGGCAGTGTAGTAGCCAGGTCGGATCGGTCATCGCGACGAAGCGGAAGAACGATCGGATCGCCGCGAGCCGGGTGTTGCGGCTGCGGGCGCTATTGCCCCGCGTGGTCTCGGTATGGGCGAGGAAGTCCGCGACCAGATCGGCGTCGATATCTTCGACCGTCAGGTTGACTGGCGGCTTGTTGCGGCGAGTGCTCGCGTACCTGAGCAGTAGCCGGAACGTATCGCGATAGCCAGCGACCGTATGTCGGCTCGCCTCCAGTTGCGTGCAAAGCCGCTCGGTGAAGAAGCGCTGGATCAGCGCAGGTAAGGCGATGGTGCTCATTGTGCCATCTCCCCGCCGCTCGCGGTGGCGCGGCCCATCGCTAGATCGAGCAGCTCCGGGACCGCCTCCAGATACCAATATGTTCCAGAAGGGTTGCTATGACCCAGATAGGTCGTCAGCCGGATCATCTCGCGCGCCGGGTCCTTGCCAGTCCGGTACCAGTTGATCATCGTACGCACGGCGAAGGTGTGGCGCAGGTCGTGGATGCGCGGTCCCCGGCCGTGCCGCTGGTACTGCTGCTCGGATCGCAATCCGATCTGCTGGCATGCTTGCGCAAAGTTGTAGCGGGCCCCACAGTCGGTGAGCCGAGTCGCCTTGTCAGTTATGAACATCGGCTTCGCCGGATGACCGATCAACCGGTCGCGTTTGACGCGATAGTCTAGCAGTCGCTCGACGGCGCTGGGGTCGAGCGGCAGCAGTCGCTCCTTACCGTTCTTACCTTGTCGGACGCGTAACGCACCATTATCGGCATCGAGGTCGTCTCCATCGAGCGCGAGCGCCTCGCTGACGCGCAGGCCCGTGATCGCGATGAGTGCGAACAGCGTCGAGCAGGTCAGCCCGCGTAATCCGCAAATCGACGGAAGTGCCATTGCGGCCGCGATGATCGAAGCGACTTCCGCGTCGCTGTAGATATACGGTCGGGAGCGCATCACGGTATTCGGCAACAATCCCCGGGGCGGGGCTTCATGCGCCAGATCGAAGCTACTTAGCCACTGCGCGAAGAGGCGCACGACGGTAAGCCGCGCCGCTCGCGTCCTGCCGTTGGCCTCGTCGAGCGTAGCATGCCAGCGCAGGAACAGCGCCGTGTCGATATGCGTCGCACGCTCGCGGTCGGCAAACCGCGTGAAGCGGCGGAGGATGCGCTCGCTGGTGCTCAGGTCGTAGCCGAGGCTGCGCCGCACGGTCAGATAGCGATCGAGTTGGGAGGTGAGGCTCATTGCGCGCCTCCCACTACGGGCCAGGGCATTGCTATCGATCGCAGCCCATCTATGTCGAGACGGGCATATATCATGGTCGATGTGCGTGAGCGATGCCGCAGCACGTCACCCACCTCGTCGAGCGATGCACCCGAGTTCACCAACTGGACCGCAAGGCTATGACGCAGCAGGTGCGATCCCACATAGGGCGTCACCGGTTTCTGGCCGGTCGCCTTCAGGGCATCCTTTAGGACGGCGTTGACGATTTGGCCGTCATTGAACGGACGATGTGGCGCGCGATGGGTAACGAACATCATGCGGCAGGACGTGGGGCCGCGCTCCTCGCGCAGATAGCGGCTCAGCGCATCGCCAACCTCCGAGCTGATCGGCACGCGATCGTGGAGTTTGCCCTTGCCACGAACCAAGAGTTCGCCCGCGCGCCAGTCGACGTCGTCCAACCGGATCGCGATGACCTCGGCAGCACGCAAGCCAAGCCGGGCCATGATGAGCAGCATCGCATAGTCCCGAGCCCCGTGCCGCGGGTTGTGGCGCACGCAGGCGAGCACCGCCTCAACGCCCTCGGGCACCAGATGGCGCGGCAGTCGTGCTCCCCAGCGTTTCGCCGTTCTAGGCAGACTCAGAGCTAGATTGGTCGCTGTCGCGCCACTGCCGAACAGATATTGCAGGAAGATACGAACATGCGTCGCTACCGTCTTGTCGCGCCGCGCACTTGCCATTACGTGCTCAAGGAAGCTGATCACGTCGGCGGGCCGCAACCGCCCCGGATCAACCATCGCATCGCCAAAGCGATGATCGAGGAACCGGTTGGCGAACCGCAGCGTGTGATAGATCGTCCGCGGGCTAAGGCCGCGATGCTTGACCAAATAGGTCTCGAAGTCCGCCAGTAGGGCCGCACGCGCTTGCTGCGCCTCGCTCAACGGCACTGGATGCGTCACGCCGATATCGAGGAGATGCTGCGCGAACCGGCGGGCCAACCTATACGGCCATATCGTGCCGGTTTTCTTACGCGGCACCTTGCGTCCCAGATGCTCGGCCATATCGAGCGTCAACGCTGAAGGACCGATGCCCTGGACATCCATCGCGTGACCCACCTTTCGTAGGATCGATAGGTAGGTCTTGACCGTGCCGGCGCTGTAATTCTCCGCCGCAAAACTCGCTGCGAACGAGCCAAGATGCGGCTCGATGCAGGTCTGCAAATATTGAGACATGATCTTCGTGCTCCTTGTTGTTGGAGCGACGAAGATTATGCCGAATGGGATTGGCGGGATCATGCCGCCAACCGGGCCCAGCCGAGCAGATGCGGCATAATCTGGATCGCGGCATTATGCGCCAGCTCATGCAAGGCCGTTCGATGCCAGTTGATCGGCTCGAAATAAGCTTGCGGTGGCGGCACCTGCACATAATCTTCTGTCGGCGCATAAAAGGCGCGGTTGCCGCCGATGCGGAAGTCGATGCCAGTCGCCTTGATGAGCTTTTCGACCTTCGGCTCGATCAGGTCTGGCGGCGGAGGCGGCGCTGTTGTTGCGATCTCCGGAGGCAAGCCCTCGCATTGATCGATGTTGAAAAGTGTGAAGCGCTTGAGGAACGGAATGGTCTGCGCTTCCTCACCGTTCTCGCTCGCGCGGCGCTGTTCGTCGACCGGCACAAAGCGGTCGGCATAGACGACGGTCGTGCCGCGCTCGCCCCTGCGAACGTGACCACCGAGCGATAGCGCCTGGCGGAATGTGAGCCAGCTCTGACCTGTGAATGCGTGTTCAGTGGCAGCCCCCCAGAGAATTAGTATGTTAACGCCGCTGTATTGGCGGCCGGTCGCGGCGCTTTTCGGCATGGCCAAAGGCGCCGTCGCCGCCGCGGTGCCCCAAGGCTGCACCCACGGCACACGGCCGGCCTCCAGTTCGGCGATGATCTTGTTGGTGATGTCGTCATAAAGGCTCGTCCGGTCCTCACCGGTGCGCGCCCGAGGATGATGTCTGGACATCGCGGATCTCCGCGACGGGCGCCGCGAGCCTCTCTCGCAGCCTGTAACCCGTCACGGCAAAACCGCGCGACACTCTTACTCTCAGCCTCTAATTCAGAATGCGACATTTGCGACCCGGTCCGCCTTCCGTCCCAAGTTTTCAGGAGGGACTAGATACTGAGATGCCTGGGGCCGCAGGCCCGACCGGGCGTGCGCCAAGAGCGCATCACCTCGACGGGAAATGGCACCCGGAGAGCGTGAGCATAGCGACCCGAAGGGGCACGCGGGTCCGAGTGCAGCGACGAGACCGGTTCAATAGTGGCACCCGGGAACGGGGCAGTGATAGCGATCGCCGCAGGCGGGCCCCTTTCCCGAGTGCCCCCGGCGAGGAGCTCCGCAGCTCTTGCGCGAGGGATCGAAGCCGGACGGCCGAGACGCAAAGCGGCTCGGTTCAACGAGAGCCTGATGCGGCGGAAGCCGCACGCGCACAAGCGGAAGAACTCCACCAGGGCTTAAGTCGGAGGACCTAGATTTCCTCGCGCGCATTCGTCTGTGTGTCATAAATCCTGATCTGAAGCATGGGAAAACGCTTCTTTAGTTCTTCGCCACCTGCCCTGGCGCCGTCTCTGGTTGCAAATTCGGCTTTGAGCCGGCCGTCCACTTCAAGCGCGTAACCAGAGGCCGGCAATTCATCGGTGGCTGCAACCATTTCATTCCCGTTGTGCAGTGAGGGGATTGGAAATGATGGGTAGCGTGAGCAGCCCAAACGGCGCCAGAGCCACCTGCCCAAGTGCCGTGATTAGCTAACGCCCGTTCTGGATTGGTGCCTTGCAGGGATCGCATCAAGGATGGGCATTTGCATCATCCGAACAGGCGGACAGCTTTCCACTTGCGCGGATGCATGCACGATAGAGCCACGGCTCGACATAGCTGCCCTTCCAGAGTCCTCGGCCCGCGCGCTCAGCCTCGCGCTGAGCTTCGTGATACCTGCCCTTCGAGTATTGGGGCCAATCCAGCGCAAGACCGTTGCGTACAAGCCAACCCCCGAGATCCTTGCCTGCGACCGAGCAGGTCGCGACCGTGCGGCCATACGGGTCGAGGCTGACTGGAACACAATTGACGGCACTGCGGCCAATGAAGGCGTCAAGGTCGTTCGCGGCCTGAGCACCACACCGATATTGTAAGCTGTCGTCGCCACGGCACAGCTGGCTGCTCTCCGGGGCATCGATGCCCCAGAGCCGGATGCGCACTCCATGTATTTCCAATGTGTCGCCGTCGATAACCCTGGCCTGGCCGACAAAATCGTCGGCCAACGCTACGCTCGACAGAATGGCGATAATCAATGCGACAGAGGTTCGACGCATTCCAATGACCTTCTAGCTACCGCAAATCTCGCGGCTTGAATTTTGGCCAGTTCGCGAGTGGCTTCAGCGCTGGCAGGTTCGCAGGCCGCTCGGGATAGTGAAACTCCGCAAGGAGGCCGAGGACAAACCTGACCATTAGGCTGAGTGGAACTACATGTCTCCAGTTCCGCGCGAACAAGAACCGAAGCCGGTTGCACCTGCGGCTCCTGCGAGGCGATCTATTTTCGATGACGTTGACCGCTAATCAGGCCGGGCTCATCGGTGCCGGCAAGAGGACCTCACCACCGATGTTCAAGACTTTTGGCTAAGCGAGCGATAGTAGCGGTACTGACCCGAGCCGGCTGGGTGCTCGAACTGAAAGCAGCTTGCGAAACTCTCAATCGCCTGCATCACCCCTTTCAAGGAAGGGGCAGTGAAGGCGTGGGTCTGACCAGTGGACCAGTGGGACAGGTAGTTGCTCACGATGGTCGCTACAGCGGTGCCGAGACCGGTGATCTGGGCAGGCTCCAACACCAGGCGGCGAGCAGCATCGTGGAGATCGACAGCTGCCTTGATGGCGTCGATCAAGTTCTTTGCCATATGTTTGTCGTCGTTAAAAGCAATGGCAATCGGTACGGGTACGCCGACCTTTGAGATGACTTCCTCGAGTTTGAACTCCAGATACTGCCTGATCCGCGGAGCAGCATCGTCCGTATTACCGGTGTCGAGAAAGGCGTGGGTTGCATCGCGGACTTTGTGGATCGCACCCGACTGCGGCAGGACGGCCGTCCGCGCGGTGCCCTGGATGCATTGATGCCACCACTCTCCCTCATTCGCGTTAGTGTTGAACAGCTTTTCGAGAACGGTGTCATGGCTCAGCAGAACTACCTGTGGACCGCTGGGGACGCCGGGGCGGGCAAATTGTCCTTTGATCACGTTCATCAAATGAAACTGGTGCCCGGAATCGAGGCTCGATGTTACATCATCGAGAATGAGAAACTTGGCCCCCGCCCCGTAGAGCGACGCTGCCGCCAAGTAGACGCTGATCGCAAATGCGTTGCGATAGCTCTCAGAGAGAACGGCTTGAGCTGAAATGTCTGGCAGGGTCCAGAATTGTGCGAGGGAGATAGAGAGATCCTCGCTACCGACACGCTTCTTCAGTGCTGGCACGACATCGGTGAACATGATCGCCGCGAAGATGGTCCGCGTGACCGGTTCTATGGCGATGAGCCGACGCGCGCTTGTAGCGGATTCAGAGCTGGCGAACGATGAGCTCGCGGCGTCGAGAAAGGTCTTTACCCGGGCGATACGCGCAAGCTCCGCGCCGACGGCGGAATACACCTTCATGGCGGCGCGCAAGTCCGACAGATTCGTCTGAAGACGACGTGCGGCTTCAGCCTTTTCGACAACGGCCGTGAGTTTGTCGGGCAAGCTCTTCTCCAGAGCCATCTTGCTATCCGTGAGCTCTGCGACCTTCGCGTCGGCGCGATCGGTCAGCGTCTTCAGCCATTCAGTAACGGCACGTGCACGCGTGCCGTCGAGGGTTCCCTTGACGCCGATGTCCTTTGCCTCGGCAAGGTGGGCCACCTCTTCAGGTCGGCGACCCAACCGCTCCAGGTCTTCGAGTTGATTCCAGCCCCTTTCGGTCCACTCTTGAACCAGATTAGCCGAAGCCGCCTCAACCGCCTCGAAGTCGGCGAGTTTACGACGAACATGATTGAGAACCGAATTGGTGTCCAATCGGTCGCACGCCGGGCAGACGCACTTATCCGCCCAGGAGTCATCGGCAAGGATGGTTTCGCTGAGGCCGTAGAGCTGATGGAACAGATCTCCTTGGGTGACCTGCAGCGCAGTGTCGCGGGCGTCCGCTAGCTCGATCAAACGCCCGGCATCCTCTTCGCTTGGCGCGGTTTTCGCCGCGTCAATCCAACTCGTTTGATCGCGGAGGATTTTCGCGAGCTGTTCTCTTGCCTCACCACCCTCGGCGGTCTTTGCGGCATCGACGCAAGCCGACGGGTCGATCTCCTCGAACGTGCGACCCTCGCAAATCGGCCTAAGCAGCTCGACGCCATGAAGGGCGGAATGAGCCTTCGCGAGCATCGTCCTTTCGGCTTCCGCCGGATCATACTCGTCTGCGACCAGCGCCGTGTAGGCCTCCTTGATGTTGGCCCGGGCGCGCTGTGCGGTAACGGTCGCGCTGTTTTGAGTGGCCTCCTTGGCGGCCACGCCGAAGTGGTTGTTGAATGCCTTCGTGTTCGCAAGCGACGCAAGACCCTGTCGCAAGGCGGAGTAACGCTTCAGACCGAGCAGTCCGGCAAACGATCGACCGCGCTTCTGCGGTGAAAAGTCGATGAAGTCCTGAAAGGTCTTTCCGTCAAGGAGGACGAACTCGCGATTGATATCAGCGAGAATGGCGTCTCCATCTGCGCCGTTGCTCGCCGAGACATTCCGGGCGCCTGCGGCATCGCGCTGGACGGTTATGGTGACCTCCGCGCCACCGGCGGCCGGCTCCAAGGTCAGAGCGACGGTCCCGACGCCACCAGTATGGAAGCGGTTAAGATAGTAGGATGGTCCCTTTTCGGCTGCCGGTAGATCCTCCAACTTCGGAATTCGACCGGTAATCGCATAAACGATGGCGTCGAAGATTGATGTCTTTCCGACCCCGTTGGGCGCGGAAATTGAGTTGACGCAATCCGGTTTGAGTTTGAGTACGAGCGGTGCGCCCTCGTTGTTGATGCCGCGAAACCCTTCGATGGAGATCCTTTGAAGATACCAACCGCTCATTGTGCGGCGCCTTCGCTGGAGAAAGGTTGTTCGGGCTCGACGGGCG